>CALJSV010000001.1 GCA_937976095.1 uncultured Clostridia bacterium
CCCCCCAAAGAAATAATGATATATGTAAATAGTACCATAATAAAACTTAGTAGTAAACACTATAAAAAACTGTTATTTTATGGGTATAATTTTGTAAATAATATACAAAAAAGGTGCATAAACACATGTTTACGCACCCTACTTTAATATCACTAGCTGAGCTTTGTAGCTTCTCCATTTACTCCTATTCTTATCTTGTGAAATGGTATGTTTTTGCCGGATCTTGCCAAGGCTTCTTCGGCTGCCCTTACAATTCCTCCGCAGCATGGCACTTCCATAAATGCAACAGTCAGACTGTTTATATTGTTTTCTGTGATTATATCAGTAAGCTTTTCTACATAGTACTGTACATCGTCCAGCTTAGGGCAACCAATAGCCAATTTTTTACCCTTTAGCAGCTCTAGATGGAAGTTTGGATATGCAAAAGGTACGCAGTCAGCCGATATAAGTAGGTCAGCATCTTCAAAATATGGTGCTCGAACCGGCACCAGATTAAGCTGTACAGGCCATTGTGCAAGCTGAGGCTTGATTCTAACCTCTACATCATCATTTGACGCTGCCGTTGTCTTTGCTGCTTCAGTTCTGTTTATGCTCATCGCTCTGCTGCCAGGGCAGCCTCCGCCATGGTGTCCATGATTCCCATGGTGTCCATGGTGGCTGTGTTGTGCCGGCGTTTGATTATGAGCCGCTGCAGGTTTTCCTAAGTGATTTTCAACAGCTATTTCATCAAATTCATCGGCGTCTCTTTCAACTATTTTTATTGCATCCTGAGGACAATCTCCCAGACATGCTCCGAGACCGTCACATAGGTTGTCAGCTATAAGCTTCGCCTTTCCATCGATGATTTTTATTGCACCCTCAGCACAGGACGGAACGCACAAACCGCAGCCATTGCACTTATCCTCGTCTATATTCACTATCTTTCTAATAGCCATTTTTATTTCCTCCTCTATATCTATATCTTATTATTTTTCGTATTTGATAATTTTATTATAATTGATATAGAAAGCTAAGGATGTGATTTAAATCATAGCTATTAATGTTTTTCGTCACAAAAAATTGATCACTTACATAAACAAGCTGTCCAAGTCCTCCTGCTTAATGTCAATGGTTTCAAAGTCTGACGGTGTATAAAAAACCTCACTCTGGCTGTATGTATGCTCAATGATTTCGCGCAGTTGATCGCGATAAATTGAAGCAAATATATTAGCTTCACTTTCAGTGTAGCTGTCTAAGTCAAAAACAAGCTGCGTTCTGAGTACATCATTTATAATCATGCAATTTATTTCCAGATCAGCTGTAGGACTATTTGTTCTACAAATATCATCACCTGTATTTATGCTTAAGAGCTCCCCATATTTCGAGTCAAAAACATTATCGAATTTTCCCAGATAATTAAACCTCAGCTCAGGCTTCTCATTATTTGCCAGAGACTTTTCCTTAAGCAGATACTTCATAATACCAAAGCCTATGCCTCCATTTGGTATCCTTCTAAGCTGCTCTTTTGTACTCTTTATAGATTCCCCGATAGCTTCAGCTTCGATTCTCAGCTTTATAGGATACAAAGCCGTAAACCAGCCTATGGTTCTGGATGCATCGGCACTATCCAAGCCTCTGCCGTGACCCTCAAGCTCAAGCGTCAAGCTGTCCTTTTTGCAGAATTCTCCAATACTTCTAGCCAAGGCTGCTATAAGCAATTCGTTGACATCAGTATTATAAGGAGTATTGCATTTACTTACAAGCTTGTCGGTTTCGGTTTTATCAAGAGTAAAATCTACCTCAAGCTTTTTGCTGCTGTTATTCCTGGCTACTGTGATGGAACCTTCAGCTCTATATACCTGTTCCTTCCAATACTCACTTTCCAACAGCAGTTCTCTGCTTGCTGCATATTCCTTCAAGGAATTGGTCCAATCAATGAGTGAAGCTGTTTTCTTTGGCATTATAGGCTCATTTTCATACTCAAGCTTTTCTATTGCTTCAAATAGGTCTTGCAATAGCACCATCCAAGATACCCCATCAACTACAAAGTGATGAGCAGTAATAAGCAAGCAGACAGTATCATCGCTTAAATTAACTAATGCTGCCTTCACTAATAAATCCTTTTGAATATCAAAGCCTGATTTCAAACAGTTTCCTATTTGCTGTAATCTACATTCTGCCTCAGCTTCGGGCAGAGCTGATAAATCGAATTCTTCAACTACAAACCCTTTGTTTAGGTGCTCTTCATTGTAGAACAGCAACTCCTTCTGGGTACTATAGTTTAACCTTAGCCCATCATGATGATTTATTAAAATCTCAAAGGCTCTTTTTAGTACTTTTCTGTCAATCTCTTTTTTTAGCTTCAAGCATATACTTTGATTATAGTGATTTGAATTATTAAGCTTCTGCTCAACAAACCATCTATGTATCGGAAATAGTTCTATGCTTCCAACTAAAGAATCTTGAGAGTATTCCTTAGAAGCTGCTTGAAGATCAACATTCATGCACACGCTTGAAATGGTTTGGTAGGTAAGTATATCCTTTATTCCAAGCGTTAGTCCATCCTTGCCAAGCCTTGATACAATTTGGATTGCCTTAATGGAATCTCCTCCAAGTGCAAAATAGTTGTCATTTACTCCAATAGCCTGAACACCCAGTACATCCTCCCATATCTTCGCCATTTTAACCTCTAAATCAGTAGCTGGTGCTTTAAAGTCAGCATTTTTGTTGACTTCAGGCTGCGGCTCGGGAAGAGCCTTCAAATCAAGCTTACCGTTTATGGTCATAGGCAGGTAGTCAAGTCTGACGAAGTAAGCAGGTATCATATAGTCAGGAAGCTGCTTTTGAAGGTGCGCCCTGAGTTCTTCCTTTGACATTTCCTCTGATTCAACTACATATGCACATAGAAAGCTATTATTGTACTTATCTACTTTAGCTGCTACTACAGCTTCTTTTATCTTCGGATGCATCAACAGCTTGCTTTCTATCTCTCCAAGCTCAATTCTGTAGCCCCTTATCTTTACCTGATGATCTATTCTGCCAATAAACTCAATGTTTCCGTTTATAAGCATTTTGCCAAGATCACCAGTCTTGTACAATTTACCACCTTCAATAAACGGATTGCTGATAAACCGTTCTTTAGTCAAATCCTCTCGGTTGAGGTAGCCCGATGCAAGTCCAATGCCTCCTATGTATATTTCTCCAACTGCGTTTATGGGTACAGCCCTTAGGCCTTTATCCAGTAAATATATCTGCATGTTATCTGCCGGCTTCCCTATAGGTACAGCAGCCCTACAGTCGACCTCATTATCATACTTATATATCATGCAGCCTACAGTGGTCTCTGTAGGTCCATATTCATTATAAATCTCAACCTCTCCGCCAAAGCATTTATGCACAGAAGCAGCAAGTGAAGCATCAAGCTGCTCGCCGCCTACTATCAGCCTTTTAACAGAGCAGCCCGTAAGCTCCTTATCCTTTATAATTCTAAGGTGTGCAGGGGTCAGCTTAACTACATGCACTTTGTTTTCTTCCATAACCTTTTCTATTAAAAGCTTCCTGCTATCATCCTTATAAATTACTACTGTATTTCCGGTAATCAAAGGGGTGAAAATCGAGGTTATGGTAAGGTCAAAGGAGATAGATGTATAAAGCGGCATATTAAGTGCTTCACCCTTTAAATAGCTCTTAGCAGCCCAGTGTATGTAGTTGACAGCCCCTCTATGCTTTAACATCGCTCCCTTCGGCTTCCCGGTAGAGCCAGATGTGTAAATAACATAGATCATATCCTCCGGGTCTATGTTTAAGGCCAAATCAGTGCATTCTCCCTGATATAACTCAGGTTTATCCAGTATTATGAGCTTAGTGCTCACAACAAGCTTATCCATTAGCCCAGACTGCGTAAGCACGAGCTTAGCACCGCTATCCTTTAGCATAAAGGATATTCTTTCAGCAGGATAATCAGGATCTACCGGAAGAAATGCCCCTCCAGCCTTTAGAATGGCCAATATTCCAACTACTACCTCAGGAGAGCGTTCTGCTACTATCGCCCCTATATCTCCCTTATTCATACCATTCTTAACCAAAATCCTTGCTAGCTGGTTTGCTCTTGCATTGAGCTCTTCGTAGGTTATCTTACTTCCTTCATACTCTATAGCAGGTGCACTGGGGTTTAGAATCACCTGATTTTCGAATATTTGATGCATAGTCATATTCACCGGAAAATCTGCATCGGTATTGTTGAAATCATAAAGCAAATACTTTTCCTCATTGTCTGAAAGTACTTTTATTTCTGAAAGCCTGCTGTCTGGGTTACTTACTATGCTATGAAGTATATTTAAATAGTGAGTTGAGAAGCTTGCCATGCTTTCCTTCTTATAAAGGGCAGTGCAGTACTCTATTTCGCAGCTTATTTCTTTGTCCTGCCACTCTGCAAAAAGAGTAACGTCAAACTTAGATATCTTATTGAAGTAATCATGCTTATTAAGCTTTAACTCCCTGCTTTCTGCATCTGACATTTTTATATTTTGAAACACAAACATAGTGTCAAACAAAGGGTTTCGCCTCATATCCCTTTTTATGCCCAGCTTGCTCACAAGCTGTTCAAGCTGATAGTCCTGATTTTCAAATGCGGCTAAGGTGTTTTTGGTAATAGCCTTTAAAAAGTATTTAAAACCCATATCCACACTTAACTTATTGCGCAAAGCAACAGTGTTTACAAACATTCCCAGCACATCCTGCAGCTCCGGGTGATTTCTCCCTATTGTTGGAGTTCCAATTACTATATCCTCCTGCCCAGTATACTTATTAAGAAGTATATAATAGGCAGAAAGCAGCAGCATATAAACGCTTGTTCCACATCGGTTTGCCAGCAGTCTTAGCTTATCAGTAAGCTCCTCAGGCAGTGTAAAGCAAAGCCTATCCCCATCAAAGCTTTGTACAGATGGCCTTTGGTAGTCAATATGCATATCCAGCACAGGAATTCCCTCCTGAAATGCATTCAGCCAGAAGCTCTCTTGCTTGAGCAGGTCCTCGCTCTCCAACTGCTTTTGCTGCCATACTGCATAATCCTTATACTGGAGCCCCTGAGTTCCCCGAGAAATACCATCATAAGCTCTGAGCAGCTCATCCATAAAAAGACTTACAGAAGTGCCATCAAAGGCTATATGGTGTGCATCAAATACCAGCAGCTGCTCCTTGCTCTGGTTTTCAAATATGCACAGTCTAAATAGCGGTGCTTTTTCCAAGTCAAAGGGCGCAATATATCTTGCAATGGCATCGTGCTCTTCTTCGTCAGAGATCTTTACATAATCAACATTTACTTGCAGGTCCTTATGTATAACCTGTACAGGCTCTCCTTCTACTACCCTAAAAGAAGTCCTCAGACTTTCGTGTCGCTCCACTATATCCTTCAAAGCCTTGTTTAGCCTTGCAATATCTATGCTTCCATTAATTTTCATAGTATGGGATATATTATAGGTTATGCCGCTCCCTTCCAGCTGGTTTAATATAAACATTCTCTTCTGCGCAGAAGAGAACGGATAGTACTCACGCTCTTCTGCTTCTGGGATTTCAAGATAATCAGCCCTATCTGCCGAAGCTGCATACTCTGATATAGCTTTTATTGTAGGAACGTTAAAGAACTCGCTTAAGGGCAGCTCTATTCCCATTTCCTTGTAAGCCTTAAAGGCAATATATGCAGCTTTAATTGAGTCTCCTCCAAGCTCAAAAAAATTGTCATTTATTCCGACCGAGCTGATCTCTAGTACCTCAGACCATATCGCTGCCAGCTTTTCTTCGAACTCGTTGGTTGGTGCATCTACTACCCTTTGGTCCATAGCTGCTTTAAGCAAGACATCTATTTCACTAAGCACACTAATATATAAGCCCTTTTCGAATTCTTCCTTCAGTGCAAATCTTTGAAGCTTGCCACTTGTGGTTTTGGGCATTTTCAATATTGGCACCACATAGCTCACTTCTAAGCCCGTTTTTAGATTTATGCATCTTTTAACATTAGTGACTATTTCAACAAACCCCTCAAGCTTACCCTTGTAAAGCACAAAAACAACTATCTCTTCTTTTTCGGTTTTATCGTTATATATACCACATATAGCAGTTTTACCAAGCTCTGCCCCCGGTACCTCTCCGGCTATTCTTTCCAAATCATGGGGATAATAGTTTTGCCCATTTATAAAAATTATGTCTTTAGCTCTTCCTGTAACAAAGAGCCTGCCGTCTTTCATAAAGCCTAGATCTCCAGTGCAAAGCCATCCATCAGAGGTTGTGATCCTACTAGTCTCGCTTTGATTATTATAGTAGCCTTTAGTTACATTTTTCCCAGTTATTTGGATTTGACCTATTGTACTGTCAGGCAGCATATTGTTGTCAAAATCTCTGATCCGGACCTTGCAGTCAAGGACAGGATAGCCCAGATCTACAAAGCTTACCGCATCAGCACTGGCTGCATCAGCTTCTACTATAGCTTGTCCTAAGGATATACTATTTCTTTTAATCTCAATTCTCCTAAGACCTTCATACACTGGTGGAAATGAAACCGCCAAACTCGCTTCAGCCAGTCCATAGACAGGGAAGGCAGCAGTTTTTTTGAGTCCCCAGTTGGACATAATATTGTAAAAATGATTGCTAAGCTCTGCCGAGATTGGCTCAGCTCCATTAAAGATCAGACGCACATTGGATAGATCCCAGCTTTTTTCCTTGTCTTCTTTAAAAAATGTCAAGAAATGCTTGTATCCGAAATTTGGAGAGGCAAGAAGTGTTGCCTTATACTCATGCACCTTATCAAACCAGAGAACCGGGTTTCGAATAAATGACGCTGTAGACATCATGTATTGGTTTATTCCGGCCCCCATAGGCGATATGTGAAAGCCTATCAAACCCATATCATGAGTCAGCGGCATCCATCCAAGACTTGAGTCATCAGGCGTAGTTTCAGAGCATACTGCAATTGCGTTAATATTTGAAATAAGATTTTCATGGGTTAGCACAACTCCCTTGGGGTTACCAGTGGAACCGGAAGAAAACTGAATAAAAGCTGGTGAATCAGATGAAAGTCTGAAGATTGCACCTTCTTCTGAGTTGTTTACCAAAGCTTCAAAAAGTATGGTTCGATGCAAAACGTTATCAGTTAGATCCTCCAGCATATCCGGGCTAAGTTTTTCGGTAAGCTTGTCCACTATACCTTGCTTAGTAAGCAAGTATGGCGAATTAAGCACTCTCCATATTTTGAACAGCTTTCTCCTATGCTCATCATTTAGGCCTACAGTAATAGGTACAGGTATCATACCTCCTAATACGCAGCCCCAAAAAGCAATAATAAAGCTTTCGTTATCATCAAGCTGAAAAACCACCTCGTTCCCTGGCTTAACTCCACACTCCTGCAGACTCCGAAGCAGTCTAAGAGATTTTTGGTATAGCTCTTTATAGGACAGATACTGATCATCACTACCATTACTAATAAAGGTTATCCCAATGTCGTCTATTGCGTTACCTTGAATTACGTCTACTAAGGTTATATAGTTTCTCATATAAAGCCTCCCTTTTCTTTTTCCAATGTTTTATTTATGATATCTATTACAGCCTTGTAGCTGCTATTAATGAAAAAATGATCGCCGTCTAGCTTATGTGCTCTGAAGCTCTTACTTGTATGCTCCTTCCAGCCAAGTATTTCTTCAATGCCTATATCCTCTTTTGTCCCACTGATTACTGTAATATCACTATTCAGCCTGCTTCCTTTTTCTTTATAGGAGTATGCTTCATTAGCTGTGAAATCTGCTCTTAGTATAGGCAAAAAAAGATCAAAGAGTTCTTCATTCTCAAAAACATCTCTGGGTGTACCCCCTAGCTCTATTACCTTCCTTTTAAATTCGTGTTCAGGCAGCTTGTGTATATACTCTTCCCTCTCATCAAAGTGTGGAGCCTTCTTTCCACTAAAGAATATGTGCTTTGGCTGTACTCCCAGCTTAGCTTGCAGCTCGTGAGCAACCTCATAAGCAATTATACTGCCAAGACTATGCCCAAATAGTGCAGCTTCCTCGATGTTTTCTTCCTTTAAGGCTTCCAATACATCCTCTTTTATTTTTTCTATACTATCATATAGGGGCTCCCCAAATCTCCTTCCATGTCCAGACAGTTCTACTGGAATGAGCTCTATGCCGCCGTTCAGATGCTGCCTCCATTTTGAGTAGATGGCAGATGAACCGCCAGCATAAGGGAAGCAAATTAGCTTTACCTTCTTCACATTTATCACCTTCTTAAAAAAGTTTCAATTACTTGCTCTGCTTCAACTCTGACAGCCTCAAGCGGAAATCTGTTGTGCTTAGCACAAACACTAAGCTTATATTCAGGGTCAACATTATACTGTTTAAAATAATATCTAATATTGTCGCTACTATGAGCTAGATAAAAACTGCTGCTTTTTCTTCTTATGGAGAATGAATCAAGTGGTATTGATAGCCCCATACCCTTAGCTTTTATATAGCTTTCCTTTAGAGTCCATAAGTCATAAAAGTACTCCAGCCTACTGCACTCAGGCAAGCTCAATAAATCCTCGACTTCTTTTGGAGAGAAAAACTGTCTCGCGATATCCTGCTCAATAGGAGATATTTTTTCAATATCGATTCCAAGCTCATTATCATCTATTGCGCATACAATCCAATTGCCGGAATGTGAAACATTGAAGTTAAATCCAGGCATTCCTCTTATAAAGGGTTTTCCATATTTATTGTAGTAGAAGTCAATATTATCGTTATGTGTGTCCGATTCAGTAGTTAAAATCCATCTTATCATTAACTCAGCCACAGTGGTTCTTATGGCATCATTAATGTTGTGAAATCTAAGTATTTTTTCTTTACTTTCCTTTTTGACATAGTCCAGTAAATGAAAAAGTGTATTTTGATCAATTTGTTCCGTTATTTTAGTTGTATATATTCTCATATTGTAAATTACTCCAAGCATACTCTGTTATATGTCACACTTACTTAACATTTATATTATAACAATAAAGTAATGTCGAAATTTGTAATTTTGTGTCGACAGATTATTTTTATTTTAAGCAAAAATAAATAACGGATAAAAACCTATCTGTCTTTTATCCGTTATCACCATATATCTTATTCAATTATTTGAGCATATTAGCTATTCATTCTTTTACCTATATCTTCCCTGTAGTGCATATTATTAAAGTTAAGCTTTTTAATACCATTGTATACTTTGGATCTGGCCTCATCTACAGATGTACCAAGCGCAACAGGCACTAACACTCTTCCTCCTGCAGTTACCACTGAGCTTCCTTCTGCTTTTGTACCTGCATGAAACACCAGCATATTTTCATCTGTCTCATCAAGTCCAAATATCTCGTAGCCTGTGTTATAAGCCTCAGGGTAGCCTCCCGAAGCCATCACTACGCAAACTGCACTTTCGTCCTTCCATTTGATTTCAAGCTCTCCAAGCCTACCGTCAATAACTGCCTTCATTATTTCCAAAAGATCAGTTTCAAGTCTAGGAAGTACAACCTCCGCCTCAGGATCACCAAATCTGCAATTATACTCTATTACCTTGGGTCCCAGCTTTGTAAGCATCAGCCCGAAATACAATATACCCTTATATACTATTCCTTCAGCCTTAAGAGCAGCTAGGGTTCTATCAATAATGCTTTCCTTAACCAAGCAGGCATGTTCGCTGCTATAATGCAGAGATGGGGAAATAGCGCCCATCCCGCCGGTGTTAAGCCCTTTATCGTTATTAAAGGCTTTCTTATAATCCTGCGCATCCACCATTGGAACCGCAATATTTCCATCAACGAAGGCAAGTACAGATACTTCTTTTCCTTCCAAAAACTCCTCAATAACAATCTTTCTTCCAGCCTGCCCAAACTTTCCATCGTTCATTATCTGTGCCAGCTCTATAATAGCCTCTGCTCTATCATGTGCTATTACTACTCCCTTTCCACCTGCAAGTCCGTCAGCCTTAATAACCACAGGAAAGCCAAATGCATCTATGCCGTTTATCGCATGACTTATATCACTGTAGGTACAATGCCTGGCCGTAGGGATATCATACCTTTCCATTAGTTCCTTAGAAAATGCCTTACTGGACTCAAGCTCAGCAGCCTTCTTATTCACACCAAAAATCCTTAAACCATTTGCTTCAAATAAATCAGCTATTCCAAGGCTTAGTGGTACTTCCGGTCCAACTATGGTCAAATCAATTTTATTAGACTTTGCAAATTGCAGGAGTCCGTCCAAATCCTCAGCCTTTATAGGAATACACTCTGCAACATTCTTTATTCCCGCATTGCCCGGAGCACAATAGAGCTTATCAATACTGCCGTTTTGGGCAAGCTTCCAAGCTAATGCATGCTCTCTTCCGCCTCCCCCAACAATTAAAATCTTCATATAATATCACCTCACCCTTTAGTGTTTGAAGTGCCTTATTCCGGTAAAAATCATTGCTATCCCGTGCTTATTGCACTCATCTATTGAATCCTGATCCTTCATGGAGCCTCCCGGCTGTATTATTGCCCTTATGCCTGCTCTTGCTGCAGCTTGAACTACATCATTGAAGGGGAAGAAGGCATCTGATGCCAGTACCGCTCCCTTTGCTTTTTCTCCAGCCCTATCAAGACTCATTTCTGCAGCCCATATTCTGTTAGTCTGCCCAGGACCTACTCCTATTGTCATGCCATCCTTTGCTATTACTATTCCATTGGACTTTACATGCTTTACTGCCTTCCATGCAAAATATAGATCCTTAAGCTCTTTCTCAGTAGGCTTCCTATCTGTGACGCAGCTAATATCCTCCGCCTTAAAATCTTCAAAATCTATATCCTGAAGCAATACTCCACCGCCAACCTTCTTTATATCTGCTTCCCTTTTGTTTACTTCCAATATATCAGAAAGCTGTAAAAGCCTTATGTTCTTTTTGACCTTAAGTATATCAAGTGCTTCTTCGCTATATGCCGGCGCAATGATGATTTCAAGAAATATTTTATTTAACTCTTCAGCTGTTTTTCCATCAACCTCTCTATTCAGAGCAACTATACCACCAAAAATTGATATAGGGTCTGCAGCAAAGGCCTTCATATAAGCCTCATATATATTATCAGCCGCACCTATACCGCAAGGATTTGCATGCTTTACAGCTACTGCAGCAGGCTCACTGAACTCCCTGAGTGCTTGGAGCGCTCCATTTGTATCATTAATGTTATTAAAGGAAAGCTCCTTTCCATGAAGCTGTACCGCATTTACTAGACTTCCTTTGTCTGTTTTCAGCTCTCTATAATACGCAGCTCCTTGATGGGGGTTTTCTCCATATCTAAGATCCTGAACCTTCTCAAAGGTCATAGTAATCGTATCTGGATACTTTGGAAGCTCTGCCTTTTCCCATAAGTAATTAGCTATAAGAGTATCATAGCTTGCAGTATGTGAAAACACCTTTGCCGCCAGCTCAAACTTTGTCTTCGCAGAAACCTCACTGTTTTGCTTTACCTCATCAAGTACTGCAGTATAGTCTACAGGATCAACCACTACTGTCACATACCTGTAGTTTTTTGCTGCCGCCCTCAGCATAGAGGGCCCGCCAATATCTATGTTTTCTATGGCATCCTCTAAAAGCACCTCTGGGTTTTCTATAGTTTTTCTAAATGGGTATAGGTTTACTACTACAAGGTCTATCGTCTTTATGTCAAGCCTCTTCAGTGTATCCATGTGTTCCTTGTTGTCTCTTATAGCAAGCAGACCACCGTGGATTTTGGGGTGCAGGGTTTTTACCCTCCCATCCAGACACTCAGGATAGCCAGTAACATCCGAAATGTTGGTTACAGCTATGCCTGCCTCCTGCAGGGCCTTGGCAGTGCCTCCTGTAGATATTATCTCAACTCCAAGTGCATATAGCTCCTTAGCAAATTCCAGCAAACCACTTTTATCAGATACGCTTATCAACGCTCTTCTTATCAACTTTATTCCTCCCTATTTATCCTTACTCTTCTTCCTTCCAGCTTCAGCCTGCCATCACAATAAAGCTTTACAGCCGCGGGAAGTAGCCTATGCTCATGCTTTAGCACCTTCGCTCCAAGGGTAGAGGGTGTATCATCTTCCTCTACCTCGACTGCAGCTTGCAAAATTATCGGGCCGCTGTCAGTGCCTTCATCCACAAAATGAACTGTTGCTCCGGTCAGCTTTACTCCATATTCAATTACTGCTTTATGCACCCTATCTCCATAAAAACCGCTTCCACAAAAGGCTGGAATAAGAGAGGGGTGAACATTTATTATCCTTCCCTCATATGCCTTAACAAAGCTGCTTGCTAGTATAGACAGAAAGCCTGCCAGAACTACCAGCTCTGCTCCGACAACAGAAAGCTCCTCCAGCATAGCCTTGCAAAAGTCCTCTCTATTGGAGTAGCCTTGTCTATCCACAATTTCAGTTCTAATTCCGTAGCCCTTGGCTCTGTCTATTGCATAAGCTCCAGCTCTATCAGAAAGCACCAGCACCAGCTCTGCATTTATATTATTTGCTTTTATTTCATCAATAAGAGCTTGAAAGTTAGTCCCGCTACCTGATGCAAGTACAGCAATCCTTACTTTCTGCAAAGCATTATACCTCCCTCTCCCTTAACTACTCTGCCGATAGTATATGCCTTTTCCCCAAGTTCCTCTAATGCATCCAGCACTTTTTGCTGCTCTTCCCTTGAGACAGCCAGCACCATTCCTATTCCCATGTTAAAGGTATTGAACATTTCCTTTTCCTCTATACCTCCCAAGCTCTGCATAAGCTCAAAAATTGGGGGAACCAGCCAGCTTCCCAAAGCTATCTCACAGCACAAGCCTGCCGGAATAGTCCTTGGGATATTTTCTATAAAGCCGCCACCGGTGATATGTGCTATACCCTTGACATTACAGCTCTCAATCAGCTTTAATACCGTCTTTACATAAATCCTTGTTGGTCTTAAAAGCTCTTCTCCCAGAGTACAACCAAGCTCATCAATATATGAGTCTGTGTTATAGTTATTTATCTCAAAAAACAGCTTCCTTACCAGTGAATACCCGTTGCTATGCAACCCGCTTGAGGGTAGACCTATCAGCACGTCCCCTTCACAAACCTCAGACCCATTTATTATTTTTTCCTTATCCACTATCCCTACCGCAAAGCCTGCCAGATCGTATTCCTCATCCTTATAAAATCCGGGCATCTCAGCAGTCTCTCCTCCAATAAGTGCACAGCCTGCCTCAATACATCCGTCACATATGCCTTTAACAATGTCTGCTGCTGCATTGGGCTCTAGCTTACCTGTTCCTATATAGTCAAGAAAGAATAATGGCTTTGCCCCATGACATGCTATATCGTTAACACACATTGCTACGCAATCAATTCCAATGGTATCATGAATTCCTGTCATAAAGGCTATTTGAAGCTTTGTTCCAACACCATCCGTACCTGAAATCAATACGGGACTGCTATATTCCTTGCCCAGCTCAAAAAAACCTCCAAAGCTTCCAAGCCCACCCAGCACTCCTGGTATTACTGTTCTTTTGGTATGCTCCTTCATAAGTCTCACCGCCTCATAGCCTGCCACAACATCAACACCAGCGCTTTTATATGTAAGCTTTTCCTTATTCATTCTGATCAACTCCTATCTTCTCTCAAATACATGCTTATCGGATTCTGAAGGAACCTCCATAGGATAATCTCCACAGAAGCAGGCTGTACAGTAGCCTTCTCCTCTGCTGCCTACACTTTCTAGTAGCCCCTCAAGGCTGAGATAGCCAAGGCTGTCAGCGCCTATTCTTTCTCTGATAGTATCTAAATAATGGTTTGCTCCAACAAGCTCCTTTCGACTAGGAGTATCAATTCCAAAATAGCATGGATGAGATATTATTGGAGAGCTGACTCTTACATGAACCTCTTTTGCTCCTGCATCTCGCAAGGCTTGAACTATCTTCTTGCTTGTAGTTCCTCTTACTATACTGTCGTCAACCATAACAATGCGTTTGCCCTCAATATTTGCCCTCAGAGGGTTTAGCTTAAGACTTACACCTGTTTCCCTTATTGTCTGTGTGGGCTGGATAAAGGTTCTTCCAATATACTTATTCTTGATCATGCCTATGGTATAGGGTATACCTGATGCCTGCGCGTAGCCTATTGCTGCCGGAGTACCCGAGTCAGGCACACATATAACTACATCAGCCTCAGCAGGCTGCTCCTTAGCAAGTATTCTTCCGGCATTTTCCCTTACACGAAACATGCTTACTCCATCCATTACACTGTCAGGTCTTGCAAAATAAATATATTCAAAGATGCATATTCTTTTTTCTTCAGAATGCTCTACCCTTCTGCTTCTTACACCATCCTCATCTATAACTACTATTTCGCCCGGCTCTATATCTCTAACAAAAGCTGCTCCAATGGTATCAAGGGCACAGGTTTCGGATGCAAGTACATACCCGCCCTCAAGCCTGCCTAGAACCAAGGGCCTTAGACCATGCTTATCTCTTACTCCTATAAGCTTGTCATTAGTCATGATTACCAGTGCATATGAACCTCTGATTATATTCATTGTATCTTCAATAGCAGCCTCTATACTGCTTTTATAGTTTTTGGCAATAAGACTTGCTATTACCTCACTGTCTATTGAAGTAGCAAATATCATGCCTTCTTCCTCTAGCGTGCGTCTAACTCCAGGTGCATTTACAAGATTGCCGTTATGTGCCAAAGCTATTGTACCGTTCTTATACTTAACCACCAATGGCTGAGCGTTATTTACAAAGCTCTCGCCGGTAGTAGAGTATCTCACATGCCCGATGCACATATCACCCTTAAGGAGGTTTAGTATTCTATCGTCAAAGGCTTCAGCGACAAGTCCCATTTCCTTATAGCAGCTGATTATCCCATCATTGTTCACTGCAATGCCGGCACTTTCCTGCCCTCGGTGCTGCAATGCAATAAGTCCATAATAGGCCATATTAGAGGTGTTTACATTTCCTTTTTGATAAATGCCTACAACCCCACACTCCTCTTTGAGCTTGTCACCGTCAATAAAGATATCATCATACATAAAATCATTTCTCCCATATCCTTCATATCATTAAGATTTGTACTCTACATCTTACTGAGCATTAGCATAGCCTGCGCACAACCTCCATGTAGCCTTCTTCAACCTTACCCATATCTCTTCTGAATCTATCCTTGTCAAGCTTTTCATTAGTAGCCGTATCCCAAAGCCTGCATGTATCAGGGGATATTTCGTCTGCAAGAATTATTTCTCCATCATTGGTTCTTCCAAATTCAAGCTTGAAGTCCACAAGGTTAATACCCTTTTCGTTCATGTGTCTTATAAGGATATCATTTATCTTTAGCGCCATCTTCTCAATAGCCTCTACCTCTTCCTCCTTAGCTAGACCCATAGCCTTTATATGATATTCATTTAAAAAGGGATCTCCCAGCTCATCATTCTTATAGCAGAATTCGAGTACTGTACAGTCAAGTCTTGTGCCCTCTTCAATTCCATAACGCTTTGTCAGAGATCCTGCCGCATAGTTTCTAACCAGAACCTCTAGCAGAACTATCTCAACCCTCTTTACAAGCATTTCTCTTTCGCTAAGGTGCTTTACAAAGTGAGTTCTTATGCCATTATCCTCAAGTAGCTTGAACAATTCAGTTGATATTTTATTGTTCATAATACCTTTATCCATTATCGTTCCTTTTTTCAATCCATTGAAGGCTGTAGCATCATCCTTGTATTCAACTATGTACAGATCCTTATCACTGGTCTTATATACCTTTTTTGCCTTTCCCTCATACAGGAGCTCTAACTTTTCCATTTTAAAAAACCTCCCCTTGTATTTTATTGTCCTTTTCCAGGACTTCCTTTTTCATGTTTTCTTTATATTGTCGCAGCTTCCCTCTGATAGTCTCATCATTTATGCCAAGAATTTGTGCTGCAAGTATTCCTGCGTTTTTTGCTCCGTTTATTGCAACTGCAGCAACGGGTATACCAGCAGGCATCTGCACTATTGAAAGAAGTGAATCTAAGCCATCAAGGCTCTTTGACTTTACCGGCACTCCTATTACGGGGATACAGGTTATAGAGGCTACCATCCCCGGTAGATGTGCAGCTCCGCCTGCGCCTGCAACAATCACCCCTAAGCCTCTGGCTTCAGCAGTATGCGCGTACTCGTACATCCTCTCTGGTGTGCGGTGAGCCGATACTACATGAACCTCACAGGGTATTTCCAGCTGCTTCAAAATATTTACACACTCCTGCATGACCGGATAGTCTGAATCACTACCCATAATAACTCCTACCAATGATCTTTTATTGTTTTCCATACTACTTATCCCTCCAAGCACTTTATGCTTAGGCTATCCAATACAGCCTCTGCCCGCTCTGCTGCCTTCTCGGCATTTTCATCAAGTACAGTTATATGACCTATCTTTCTCTGATAGGCAGTAGTTTTCTTTCCATACAGGTGAACATAAGCTGCTTCACTCTGCATTGCTGCTTCAAGACCCGAAAAGGTATACTCCCCAGCTGCACTATTGTCTCCCAGTATATTCACCATGGCGCAAGGGCTAAGAAGTCTTGGACTTCCCAAGGGCAAGCCCGTAATAGCTCTAACCAGCTGCTCATACTGGGAGGTTATACAGCCTTCAATGGTATAGTGCCCTGAATTATGAGGTCTTGGTGCTATTTCATTTATAAATATTTTGTTATCCTTTTTTTGAAAGAGCTCAACACAAAATATGCCGATATCATCAAAGGCCCTCATAACCGCCATAGCAATGCTGAATACCCTTTGCTCAAGGTCCTTGTCAATTTGGGCAGGCACCTTTGTAGTTCTTAGAATGCTGTCCTTATGAATGTTCTCAACTACTGGGTAGTATATTATTTTTCCATCCTTTGACCTAGCGGCCAGAATAGACAGCTCTCTTTCAAAATCTATATATTCCTCTATAATAACTTCCCTTTTCAGAAAGCTTGAGGGTAGGTTAGTCAAATCCTCTTTTTTATTTATTACATAGTTCCCTTTTCCGTCATAGCCGCCGCAGCAGGTTTTTATTATATATGGATATTTGGGCTCCTCCTCATACAATTCGTCGACTGAGGATAATTTGAAAAAGCTCGGCACAGGCAAGCCAGCCTGCTGTAAAAATGACTTTTGCCTATACTTGTTCTGAATTATCCTAAGGCTCTTTGAAGAAGGGTAAACTCTATATCCCTCTGCTTCAACTGTCTCTAAAACCGCCGCATCTATATGCTCAAACTCATAGGTAATAACCTTAGTCTCTTCAACAAGCTGCCTAATCGCCTTCATATCATCATAGGCAGCCACTATCTGCTTATCAGACACCTGCCCCGCAGGCGAATCAGGTGTAGGGTCCAAAACAACTACCTTATACCCCAGTCTTTTTGCTTCATAGCTTATCATTCTTCCCA
>CALJSV010000002.1 GCA_937976095.1 uncultured Clostridia bacterium
TTTAGAAATGTTTGGAGGGGTAGATTTGCAGAACAAAAGTGCACAGCTTCCAAAGAGGTGTGAAGTACCTGCAGAAAGCAAGTGGAAGCTGGAGGATATCTATTTAAAGGATGAGCTTTGGGAGCAGGATTTTAAAAAAGTTAAAGAAATGGCACAGGAGCTTGTCGAATATAAGGATAGCTTATCTGATTCGGCTGATAGGCTTCTGGAATGCCTTAATGCTAATACAGATATGCATAGACTTTCTGAAAAGGTATATGTATATGCCCATATGAGAAGCCATGAAGACAGCACAGATGCGTTTTATCAGGGACTTGCCGACAGAGCAGACTCATTGATGGTTGAAATCTCCAGTGCAAATTCCTTTATAATACCTGAAATACTGAATATACCTGATAGCAAGCTTGAGGAATTTATAAGCAGCAATGAGGGACTGAAGTTTTACAGAAGGTACATAGATGTAATATTAAGAACAAAGCCTCATATGCTCAATGCAAGCGAAGAAAAAATTATGGCTATGGCAGGAGAGCTTACAAATGCTCCGGGCAATGTATATAGCATGCTTAACAATGCGGACATAAAGTTCCCGTTTATTAAGGATGAAGATGGTAATGACGTTGAGCTTACCAAGGGCAGATTTATACAGCTTATGGAAAGCACAGATAGAGATGTAAGAAAGGCAGCCTTCGACGCTTTGTATTCTACATATAAAAAGCAGAAGAACACCCTTGCCTCACTCTTGAATTCTCAGGTTAAATCCAATATATTCAATGCTAAAATAAGAAAGTATGAATCTTCAAGAGAGTCTTATCTTTTTGCGGACAATGTCCCGGCTGAAGTATACGATAATCTGATAAAGGCAATGCACGATAATATGCACCTTATGTACAGATATATGTCTATCAGAAAAAAGATGCTCGGACTTGATGAGCTTCATATGTATGATCTATATACCCCTACTGTTAAGGAAGCAAAGATGGAAATACCATATGAAGAGGCAGTTGAGCATGTTAAGAAGGGTCTTGAGGTATTGGGAGAGCAGTACTCAAAGGATCTTAATAAGGGCTTTGCCTCAGGTTGGATAGATGTATATGAAAATGAAGGTAAGAGAAGCGGCGCATACTCATGGGGCTGCTACGACTCACATCCATATGTACTCTTAAACCACTCTGATAACCTGAACAATATGTTTACTCTAGCGCATGAGATGGGGCATGCATTGCATAGCTATTATTCAGATTCAAATCAGCCATATCTATACGCGCAGTATAAGATTTTTGTTGCTGAAGTAGCTTCGACTCTAAACGAAGCTTTGGTTATGAACTATATGCTTAAGAATACAACAGACAAAACCATAAAGATGTATCTCCTTAATTATTTTATGGAGCAGTTCAGAACTACTGTTTACAGACAAACGATGTTTGCTGAGTTTGAAAAGATAATTCACGAGAAGGCAGAATCAGGGGAGTCCCTTACAGCTGACCTTATTTGCTCAGTATACCATGATCTTAATGTTAAGTATTATGGCCCTGATATGATTGTGGATGAGCTTATAGATATGGAATGGTCCAGAATACCTCATTTTTATACCAGCTTCTATGTATATAAGTACGCAACCGGCTTCTCGGCAGCCATGTCTATAGCGCATCAGATTCAAACTGAAGGTCAGCCGGCAATAGACAGATATCTGGAATTTTTAAAGAGCGGAGGCTCTGATTATCCGATAGAGCTTCTTAAGATTGCCAATGTTGATATGAGCTCGCAGGAGCCAATAAATAGTGCCTTAAAGATATTTGAAAGCCTTCTTGACCAAATGGAAGAGCTTATTAAGGATTAGACAAAAGCAGCTGGGGATAAACCTCAGCTGCTTTTGTCATATCACTAGCGTAAACATGTAAGTTGTTTCCAAAATGTTAACATTTTTTATAATGGAGGAAAAGAAAAATATTTGTCGAAATATAATTGATAATTATTATTAATATGGTGATTGATATGGGAAGTTTTTTTAAAAGTAAAATATTCTCAAGACAGTTTATTATTTTTCTTTTGTTAATATTATCTGCCTTTACAATAATAGCAGGTTTTATGCTGACTTTGACTGATTCATCGCTCAGAAGTCAGCAGCTTGAGATAATAGAAGGCTACAGAAATGATGCTGCGAAGCAGTTGGAGGCGTGGTCAAAGGGGAGAATAAGCAGCGTAAAGCTCAATGTTGTTTCTTATTCTGAAATGGATATAAACTTTATAAACTCTCGGGATATGACAAGCTTGATAGAGAAGCATGTAGAAGTCGACGAGAACCTGGTTGACATTTTGATAATTGATACCAATGGAAGAATTGCAAACTCTAAAGCTGGGGCTAAGGATGTTGACTTATCGGAAAGAGACTACTATAAAAAGGGTATTGAAGGAAAATCACACCTAACTGGCCTTTATAAAAGTGCTAACAATAATACTATAGTAATGGCAGTGAGTGAACCTCTTTTTATTAATAACAAGCTCGAATTTATAGTTGTAGGTATCATTACAGCCAAGCGAGTTCATGAGGTTGTTGACAGCCTCGAAGCAAATCATTATACAAATGCAATAATTGTGAATTGTGATGGGGAAGTCATAGCCACAAATGTAAGCACATCATCTTATGGGACAATAGCTATTGAAGAGGTTACAAAAAGAAATACCGGTACGGCCATATACAATACACAAAATGGACACAAGATTTTTGGGTCATATATATGGATTGATCCACTGCAGATTGGACTTATTGTTGAACATGATTATGGACATGCTATGAGGACTATCAGTATTCTTTTAAGAGCCATAGTACTTCTTGCCATAGCAGTTCTCATACTTGGAATAATTTCTTCTTATATATCCAGCAAAAACATAGTAGAGCCAATCTATGAACTCATAGAAGCAACCTCTGCAATACAGCTTCAAGACTACAGTACACCACTATATATAAAAACCGGAACAGAATTGGATATACTTACAGAGAGCTTCAATAAAATGCAGCTGGCTATTAAGCAGAGAGAGGAAGAGCTTCGAAACGCAAATAATGAGCTTGAAGAACAAAAAAGAGAGGCGGTCGAGGCCAATAGGATAAAGAGCCAGTTTATTGCAAATATTTCCCATGAGCTGAGAACACCCCTTAATTCTATAATAGGCTTTACGGAGATGGTATTAAAAAAATGTAAGGATATACTTCCGGAGGTTCAGCTGGAAAATCTGCAAATTGTAAGTGTTGAAGCTCACCACCTTTTGGAGCTTATTAACAATTTACTTGATTATTCAAAAATAGAAGCTGGCAAAATGGATGTTTCATTGGAGAAATTTGATTTAATAGAAGTTATACAAGAAGTAGAAGCAATGGCTAGTCCAATGATACAGGGTAAGCCAATAAGATATATCAGGGAAATGTCTGATATATCAAAGTTAATGCTATACTCTGATAGACTGAAGCTAAAACAAATTCTAATCAATCTGTTGAGCAATGCCTACAAATACTCTGAGAGTGGAACTGTAAGGCTTGCTGCGAGTGTGGATAATGACAATCTTTATATCCGGATTTCTGATGAGGGAGTTGGCATTTCAGAGGACAACATTGACAACATATTTGATGAATT
This sequence comes from uncultured Clostridia bacterium, assembly GCA_937976095.1. Classification (GTDB taxonomy): domain Bacteria; phylum Bacillota; class Clostridia; order Lutisporales; family Lutisporaceae; genus CALGKJ01. The sequence goes on from CALJSV010000002.1 coordinate 3,627, forward strand.
CAGGCAGGTAGACGGATCATACACCAGAAAGGTTGGAGGCACCGGCTTGGGATTATCAGTGACACGCAAATACTTATCAATGCTATGTGGAGCAATTACAGTAGAAAGCGAACTAGGAAAAGGAAGCGTTTTTAGGGTAGCTATTCCAATGGAACATAGCTGTGAGGTAAAAGGAGTTGAGGTTTATGAAGAAGGTATTGATAATTGATGATAATTTAAATAATATTAGGCTTTTGACGACAATTCTAGAGGATGAAGGCTATTCAGTTATAGGTATACACAGTAGTACAGAAGCTATTACTGTTGTGAGGTTGCAAAAGCCTGATCTAATCCTACTGGATATCATGATGCCCGGTGTAGATGGCTTCGAGATATGCAGGCTATTAAAATCCGAATATGAACTGATGGATATACCTGTCATTATGGTGACTGCAAAAATTGAGGGAATCGATATAAAACGAGCACTAGAGCTTGGTGCGTATGATTATATCAAAAAACCCATAGACAATATCGAGGTTGCAGCAAGAGTTAAATCAGCCTTAAATTTTAGAGAACAACAAAAAAGGTTGGAAGAAATGGCGATGAGAGATAGTCTTACAGGGCTTTATAATCATGTGCTTCTGATGGAGCTTTTTGAAAAAGAAATATCTAAGCATGAAAGAGATTCCTTCTGTATTTCTTATGCTATGCTGGATATAGACTTTTTTAAGAAAATTAATGATTCCTACGGACATCAGACTGGAGATGAGATTCTTAAGCAGCTTTCAAAACTGCTCAACGAAAGCATTCGTAAGGGTGATATTTTGGGCAGGTATGGAGGCGAAGAATTTGGACTAGTGCTAATAAGGACCAACGAGGATAATGCCTACGAAATATGTGAGAAGCTCAGGACTTTAGTTGAGTCATATAAATTCACTACCCATAAGGGTGACCTAAATATCACTGTAAGCATGGGAATATGCACTAAAGGTGAAGAGAGCTCCTTGAGTAGACCAGAAATGATTAAGCTTGCTGACGAAGCTTTATATCTTGCAAAAAAGAGTGGAAGAAACAGAGTGGAATTATTTGATGCCTCAGAAGTGTCGCATTAATAAGAAAATTGCAATATTTCCTAATAATATGTTATAATCTAATTAACTTTACTTATTATGCTATTATAAAATACATAGGGAGGTTGGTTGGATTTACATGAGAAGCAAGAAAAGTCGTAAGTATTATAGAGCAAAATATTTTGCCGAGGTAAAAGCACTTAGATATCTTGATGGAAGTCAAGACAAAAAATCTGCCGTACAAACTGATCTTATTGTATTGAATTTATCAATAGATGGAATAGGCGTTCTTACTAAAGAGGAAATAGCAGCTGGAAGTATTTTTACCTTCACTCTTTACGTTGGAGGTATTGGGCATGAGGTTATGGCTTACTCTACCTTCTGTAAAAAAATAGGGGAACTATACAGATGTGGCTTTAAGCTAATAACTCCAGACAACCTTTTTACAGCTATGCTAATGAATTATATAAATAATGAAAAAGATAATAATGAGGTTTAATGTAAAAAACTGTTATAGTATGATTTGTTCATGCCATAACAGTTTTTTATATTGAATATATCTAAACTATATGCTAGTATGTTTATATAAATAATAAACGATATGCGAGGTTGTTTGGTATGAACTTGGATGAAAGATTTTGGAGCTCAAGCTTAGAGGATTTGATGCAGGGTTATGCATATGATTCTTTAAAGGAAGCGTATATATGTATAATATGCGGAAAGCTTTACGAGAAAGGTATTATTTATAACGAAAAAGGGATAAATGCAGAAGCAGAAAAGGCTGCAAAGCTCCATATAGAAAGCGAACATAGTTCAATGTTTGAGTTTTTTATTAATATGGATAAAAAATATTCAGGCTTGACTGAGCTTCAAAAAGAGCTTTTAGTTATGTTTTATAATGGATTCACTGACAAGGAAATCGTTGAGAAGCAAGGGGGAGGAAGCACCTCAACCATTAGAAATCATAGATTTTCAATGAAAGAAAAAGAAAAGCAGGCAAAGATTTTTCTTGCTATAATGAGCCTTCTCAACTCGAAGTCAAAAAGGGAGGAGAGCTTTATAGAGATACACAGGGGGGCAAAGATGGTGGATGAAAGATATTCAACTACTGAAAAAGAAAAAGAAAAGATTATTACAACATATTTTGAAAACTCGGAGAATGGGAAGCTGATAACCTTCCCAAGTAAGGAGAAGAAAAAGATAGTTGTCCTTCAGCATATAATGCAAAGCTTTGAGTTTGGTAAGAGATATACAGAGAAGGAGATAAACGAAGTACTAGAAGGGTTTTATTCGGATTTTGTTACTATAAGAAGATATCTGATCGAATATGGATTTATGGATCGCGAAAAGGATTGCAGCTATTATTGGGTGAGATAAAGGCTAGCTTATGTACTTGATAAATATGCATAATATTAACATATTTCGACATTGGTGGAGCAATAGCAAAAAACCCCGTGAAATTCAGTGAATATGCGGATAAATCGGCTTGAATAGCTGTATTGGAGAATTGAATAATTTTTACTAATGACTTATAATTATAAGTAAGACAAGGAAAATAATACACCTGGGATGTTGGTTGGTTGAATAATCTTAACCCGCAAAGTTTTGAGGGGAGCTTGAGTGCAGTAGTGAAAGTCGGAGCAGCAGAAGGCTGATGGATTGAAGTTACTACCAGAGCACCCACCTGCTATATGGCAGGTTTAAGATTATGGCTGACGGCATTCTGGGGCTATTGTACCGGCAACCTTTTGGTTGCCGGTTTCCGTTTTTTGTCTGTACTTGGTATTTAATTGCTTGTTCGATAATAAAATGTAATGATAGTCATGTTAAGGAGGGGTACAGGTGGACTACGGTATCAATTCTGAAATTGACAGAAATATTCACGATGATGTTTTTATACAGAGTATTGATAGAAAGGAGAGGCTGATTAGACTGCTTACCTCCAAATTAGATATTCCTGAAGTAATTGCCCGTGAGGATGCTTCTGCAGTTGAAATAGTTAAGCAGCTTCTTAGAGAGGGAAATCCAATACTAGAAGGCTCAGAGGAAGATGCTTGGATATTCCTATCAGATTTTGAGGTTAAAGAGGATATACCTGTGTTTAGGAGCGGCAGTAAGTACGACAATAGCGCCTATGATAGGGAGAAGGCAAAGAAATACATCGATACTTATTGGAAAAGCTATAATACAGCTTACCCATCCTTTAGCTCAGGTGGAGGAGACTGTGCAAATTTTGTTTCTCAAGTACTATATGCCGGTGGCATGACGTGGGTAGATGATGGCAAACCTTTACACTACACTTGGTATACAAATTGGTACTGTAAGCCGGGTGCTACTGCAAGGGATGGAGATAGGCGTATAAGTCTGTCGTGGAAGGTTGCGTCAGCCTTTAAAAGCCACTGGATAAAAAGAGCAGAGAAGAACCTTGCCTATAGCTACGGTGAAGCACTTAATAAGATGGATGAAATAGCTGCTCAGGTCTATGCTGCTGATGTGGTGCAGTTCTGCTACTCAAGTGGAGTTCCATTCCACACACTTGTAGTAACAGGATTTGCAAGAGATGCTGACACAGGGAAAAATGACATTGTACTTGCTTCCCATACCTTAGACTCAAACTCCAGATCTTTACTAAATACGGTACAAAAATACCCTGCAGATTATATTCTTAGACTTTATGTGATTAAGCAGCGAAAATAGGCATTAAGTATATCAGTGCATAAAAGAAAACCAGACACAAGCTTGTGTCTGGTTTTTGAATTATTCAAAAAGTATACTTGCTAATTCATTTAAAGAGGCTTCTGTCAAAAATGGAGTAATATCGTTATTACACAGCATTATGATAACAGCATCTTCTTCAATAAATCGTATTATAATGGCTCTAAACCCGTCATAGCCGCCTGTATGCATAACTGACTTATGCCCTGCAATGCTTCTTAGCATGAAGCCATAGCCATATTTATAGCCACTTTGAGGATCACTTGCATAGGGCTTATACATAAGCTCTATCGAATCCTTAGACAGTATTATGTCGGTATATAAAGCTCTATCCCATCTGTATAAATCCTCAACTGTTGAATATAGCCCTCCGCTTGCATAGCCATCAAAGTAGCCTGTTGGCTGGAGCGTGCTCCCATATCTGTAGCCTATAGCGTGGTTCTCCTCGCTGCCTTGGCCTTTAGAATATCCCGAATCCATCATATCCAGAGGCTTTAGAATATACTTACTTATATAATTCTCAAAGCTCATACCAGATACCTTCTCAATAATTACTCCGAGTAAGTCATAGCCTGGGTTGCTATATTCATATCCGGTACCTGGCTCAAAGTTTAGTTTGATTCTTTTAAAAAGACTTATGTATTCATCGGTAGTATTATTTCTATCCTTTGCTATTCTACTCTTATATACAGCTTTTATTGGTTCCTCTGATAGACCTGAAGTGTGGCAAAGCAATTGATGTATAGTTATTTCTTCACCTCTTGGGAAATCAGGCAAAAACTTTGAAAGTGTATCATTTACATCTAATAAACCTTTTTCCTGCAGCTGCATTATTGCCAGTGCAGTAAACTGCTTTGTTATTGAGCAGATTATAAACCTTGTTTTGGAGGAGTTTGGCACACCTTTACCTATATCAGCCAAACCATAGCCCTTGCTTACTAGTAGCTTTCCATCCTTAGCCAGCAAAATAGAGCCCATATATGGATGTTTTTTTGATATAGATTCTATATATGAGTCTATAGCCTGCTCATTTGAAGCATCTACTTGAGTGAATGCTTTTGTTATTTCAGCACTTTGGTGGTTATTTTCCAGATAAGTATCTAAAAAATATACTATACCTAATACTAGAGAAATGGATAAAACCGATATAGCGACTATTCTAATGTTTTTATTTATCATAATAAAGCTCCTTTAGTAGTTTATATATCATTATAGCACCAGACATGGAAAAATACAGCAACAACACCCCATATATGGATATATATGGGACTAGATGTACGCTTTTGTGAAGTTTAAGGTTAATATAAGGTGGTTTATAGCTTAATTTAAGGATCAGATTTATGCTAGCTATTGCTTGAACATACGATGATTGGAGTACTCTTTTTTATATTTCTAAATTGTAAACATTTTTAGTAACACATCTTATCCCAATAGAATAGTATGAAATGAAAGTGTTCTTAAGGAGGGTCGACAATGAACAAAAAATACGAATACGATCATAGCTGTAAGCCCGGTGAGGTAGTAGATCCTATGTACAAAATACCAGCTATGGGTCCGGAGTTTGAATTAGCGAAGGCTTATGTGCCTTATCAGGTAATGCAGAAGGTTTACGAGCCAGCCAAGGGCTTAATGAGAGGAACCATATTCCCTGAACTTTACAAGCCCTATGTTCCTCAAAAGAAAAGAGACGAATAGCTTATTATAATTTATTAGGATATTGAAAAAGAGAAGGAAAGAGGGTAGCGGTTTATGAAAATTGACAAAGAGAGATTGGCTATGCTGAAGGAAATAATGGCACTGGATTTCTCTGCATTAGAACTAAATCTTTATTTGGATACACATCCAAGAGATCAAAGAGCTTTAGCGCTTCACAACGAATATGACAGAAAGCTGAAGGAGCTTAAGGGAATATATGAATCTAAATATGATTTTCTTACACATAAAAATATAAGTGAATGTCCTTGGGAATGGATAAAAGATCCATGGCCATGGGAGATTGACTATGAAATGGGAGGAAAATAGTATATGTGGATTTATGAAAAAAAGCTGCAATTTCCTGCTTGGGTTGAGGGTTGTGATCTGAATATTGCTAAGCTTTTATTTGCACAATACGGTGGACCTGACAGCGAGCTTTCTGCAGGTTTAAGATATATCACACAAAGATATAATATGCCTATACCAGAGGCAAAGGCTATACTGACTGATATTGGCACAGAAGAGCTTGCTCACTGGGAAATAATAGGAACTCTAATATACAAGATAGTTGATAGAGCAACACCTGAGGAAATGATAAAAGCTGGAATGGGACCGCACTATATCCAACATGGCAGAGACCTATACCCCCATGATGCAGCAGGCGTACCTTGGACGGCTGCGTATATACAGGCCATTGAAGACCCAATAACTAACCTGCACGAGAATATGGCAGCAGAGCAAAAAGCAAGAACAACCTATGAGCACCTGATAAACTCAACAAAGGACAGAGGAGTTATTGAAACACTAAGCTTCCTTAGAGAAAGGGAAGTAGTGCACTTCCAGCGTTTTGGTGAGGCTTTAAGATTAGTACAGGAATATCAGGAAAGAATGAAGCATTACAAGTAGTAAACACTACAAACAAATATTCAAAAGCCAGCTTTCGCTGGCTTTTGCTTTTATACTCTAACAAAAAAGTATAAAGGGGATACCCTTTGGCACCCCCTTCTAATTAGCAGCGGCAGTGTGAGCTGTTATCAAGTATTTCATCCAGTATTACATCGCAGTCAACAATTACTTCGCATATGCATTTCATATCTACAAACTTGAACTTATCATGGCAACGGAATACTGCAAGGCAACCGATTACAGCAACTATTTCAACGTTTTCTAAAATGCAGTCTTCACAAGTTTCCAAAACTATAGTAACTCTAACGCCATCTTCCTTTGCAAGCATGCATAGTAGATCCTTAATATTGTCTGGGAAGTTCTTAATTCTGAAGTCCTTTTCTCTTCTACATTCTTTACCCATTCTTTTCACCTCCAAAAGATTATGAAGTCGTGTACAGATTGCTGTGCCCTGAAACAGGGCGCCAAACTGGCACAATTACCAACCTGTCACACAAACTTTGTTGCATGATGGGGTTTGGCAGCACTACTGTATATACCCCTGATATCATAATATTAACAACGGGGAATTGTGTGACTGAATTATTTAGCTTAGATACAAATTTTAAAAAAATGTATATGAGCAATATATTCTACAAAAAGTAAGCTGGAAGTATCATATCTATAGATTTATATAGATAATATTCTGAAAGTTTGATAAAGTAGTATTATATATAAAGTAGATAATCAGCTTATTGTCGTTAATCTTTTTTTATAAAGGGGTTGTATTTATGAACAGGATTCTAATTATAAATGACAGCAAATTTGAAAGCATGATCCTCAGTGATTTGCTTAGTCAGATAGGATATAATTCAAAAATAACTGATGAGTATGATGCTCTAAAGCAAATACAAAGCTTTGCACCTGATATAGTCATGGTAAACTACATAATGAAGGATACTAGAGGGGATAAGCTTATTCAACTTATAAAGTCAAAGCACCCTGATTTATTGTGTGTATTATCTTCTAATAATAAGCTGGATGTAAGCGAGTTGAGGACCCATAATGTAGACGCTTTTATAAGGACACCTGTAAACAAGCACAATTTAAGCTCAACCCTAGAAGAACTGAAAAGCAAGGATAAGAACAAAGCTGATTTTGATATAGCTGAGGAAAAGGAAGTTAGCAGTATAAGAGCCAGGCTAGAAAGCTGGAAGCAAAAAACTAATATAGAAGTGCCGGTCAGCGAAGGCCATGAAGAGCATGGTCCGGAATCCAAAAGTAAAACCGAGGCTGCAGCTGCAAATGAAGATTCAAACTACAGCTTCTGCCCATACTGTGGTGGAAAGCTTATGGAGAGAGATAGCGGCTTTGCCTTCTGCCCTTTATGCGGACATAAATTATAAAACCCTGTTTTTACAGGGTTTTTTCATCTTTTTTGTATTCATTTATCGCACTTAGTATTTGCTTTTCGCTGAGGCTGTTGTCAAACTCAACAGTAATAGTATTTGCGACATTATCCACTCTTACAGCGTGAACGCCATCAAGTGCTTGCACTGCATTCCTTACATGAGTAATATCTCCTGTATCAACTAAGTGATCTACAGAGTATTTTTTTACATTCATAATAGTCACCTTCCTTAGTATTATTAAGCATCTATTAGTATTATGTTTTTAAATAATGCTTATTATGCAATTGACGTCAACTTAATATAACAATATAATTAAAGTATAATTGAAAAAAATGTTATAAGGTGCCTTGTTATAAGGTTAAAAGGGAAAACGGTTTAAGTCCGTTACAGCCCCCGCTACTGTAAATGGGTATGAAATCCACAAGACCATTGGCTTGCCAAGAAGGGTGGAAAGTAAGATGATCCATAAGTCAGGAAACCTGCCTATAACTGCTTTTCTACTCTCGGAGGGAGAGGATGAAGATAAAGAGTTGGAAATACACCACTGCCTTTATATTCATTGGCGGTGGTTTTTATTTTTTAATACAGGTTAGGAGGAGTAATATGAGTTTAATAAAAAAAGCAGTCGAAGAAATAAAACCCGCAAATTCAGCTGTAATGCTTGAAGCACAAAGCAGGCTGGATAGCCTAATAAAGCCAATAGGAAGCCTAGGCAAACTGGAGGAAATAGCAGTAAAGCTGGCTGGTATAACAGGGCAGCTATATAGTAGCTTTGATAAAAAATGTACTGTAGTAATGGCTGCCGATAATGGTATCCATGAGGAGGGTGTCAGCGCTTGTCCGCAAGCTATAACAGCAATGCAGACTGTGAATTTTCTAAAGGGCTTAACTGGAATAAGCGTGCTATCAAAGCATGCCAATGCGGATATAAGAGTTGTAGATATAGGGGTAAACGGAGATATAGAATATCCGGGATTAATAAATAAAAAGCTTCGTAGAGGCACTTCAAATATCGCCAAGGCTCCTGCCATGAGCAGAGAAGAGGCAATTAGAGCGATAGAAGTAGGAATTGAGATAGTAGGCCAGCTTTATGAAGAAGGCTACAGATTGCTTGGAACAGGGGAAATGGGCATATGCAATACCAGCACAAGCAGTGCCATAGTTATGAGCTTTACCGGCTGCAAGGCTGAGGACTGTGTGGGCAAGGGAGCTGGGCTTACAGAAGAGGATTTTGAAAACAAAAAAAGAGTGATTGCTAAGGCAGTTGAAATAAACAGACCTAATGCAGAGGATGCGATTGACGTGCTTTCCAAGGTTGGAGGCTTCGATATAGCCGGAATGGCCGGCTGCTTTATAGGAGCTGCACATTATGGGCTTCCCATTGTGATAGATGGCTTTATATCATCTGCTGCTGCACTTATAGCCTATAAGCTTAACCCCCTTGTTAAGGATTATATGTTTGCATCACACTGCTCAGAGGAACCTGGCTACAAGCTAGCAATAAAGGAGCTAGGGTTAGAGCCGGTGCTAAGCCTTAACATGAGGCTTGGTGAAGGTACCGGCTGTCCGCTTATGTTTAATATTATCCAGGCTTCGCAGGCAGTTATCAAGAACATGGCGACCTTTGAAGAGGCAGCAATCAATGATGACTTTTTAGTAGATATCAGGGAGAAATAGTATGGGAAAAGCTATATTAGTAACCGGAGGGGCTAGAAGCGGCAAAAGCAGCTTTGCAGAAAGGCTTGCCGGAGAGATAGATGGAAGGATCTTATATATTGCTACTGCTGTGCCCTTTGATGAAGAAATGAGAAGCAGAATAAAAAAGCATAGAGAAAACCGCCCTGATACATGGGATACGTATGAAGGTTATACTGCTTTGGGATCGGCAATAGCCGAGAGGGAAGGAATATATAATGGTATCCTGCTGGATTGTATCACCGTAATGGTGACAAATCTGCTTTTTGATTATATTGGCTTTGAAAATGAGAATCCAACTGCTGAAGAGCTTCATAGTGCTGAGAAGTATATATTGTCTGAACTTTGTAAGCTTAAGGAAGCAGTAAAAAGTAGCAGTGCAGCAATAATTATGGTTACAAATGAGCTTGGCAGTGGCATAGTGCCGGAAAACCCTCTTGCAAGAGGCTTTAGAGATATTGCCGGCAGGGTAAACCAGTATGTGGCCGGCTGGGCTGATGAGGTATATATGGCTGTATGCGGAATACCTGTAAAGATTAAGTAAAGGAATGGAAGGCTTATGAAGGTTTTTATTTTAACACTTCAGTTTTTAACTAGGATACCCTTGAACTTTCAAATGGATATTGATGAGGATGACTTTGCAAAGGGGGTAGTGTACTTTCCCATAGCAGGGCTTATTATTGGAGCCTTCAACCTGCTGATATACTATTTGTCAGGCTTTATACTTGATGGTATATTTCCTGCAGTATGCTATGTTCTCGCAAATGTAGTTATAACAGGGGCTCTTCACTTAGATGGTATTGCTGATACCTGTGACGGTATTTTCTCATCCAGGACACGCGAGAGAATGCTGGAAATAATGAAGGATAGCCGGATAGGAACCAATGGAACAATTGCTGTCTTGCTGGATGTACTGCTCCGTGCAGCTGTATTATTTGGTGCACCAAAGGGCGCAGCTTACGTTGCTATTTTGGCAGCTCCTGTTATATCAAGAACTATGCTGATAGTCATAATGCAAGTCTCGCGTTATGCCAGAGAAAATGGTATGGGAGGACTGTTTCTTGGGAAGCAAGCGCCGGTACGTACCTTAATTGGATTTGTTATAGGGCTGGGATTGACCTTTGCTATAGGAGGCTACCTTTGCTTAACAGTGTTTTTTGCTGCTTTGGCAGCAGCCTTCTTGTTCAGATGGTATATCTATGGGAAGCTTGGAGGGATGACGGGAGATACTGTAGGAGCTACTAACGAGGTAGTTGAAATTGTAGCGCTTATACTAATTATAACAGCATGGAGGTATGGAGTATTATGCTAGAGCTATATCTTGTCAGGCATGGTGAAACAGAGATGAACGTTAAGGGAGTGTACTATGGCTGGACTGACTGTGAACTTACTGAAAAAGGCATAGAGCAAAATGTGTGTCTTGCACAAGTACTAAAGAATATCAGCTTTGATGCAGTATTATCCAGTGATCTTAAAAGAGCTGTTGCCACAGCAGAAATAGTTAGTGGCAAAAAAGCCGCAGATATTATACTTGATAGCAGACTTAGAGAACGTAACTTTGGAAAATGGGAAGGGCTCCACTTTACTGAGCTGGAAAGGGATTGTAAGGAGCAGTGGCAGAAGTGGAGCAATGACTGGAGAAATATACAGATACCAGAGGGTGAGAGCTATGATGAGCTATATGAAAGAGTCAAGGAATGCATGATAGAACTGATGGATAGGTATAAGTCAGGCAAGGTGCTTATAGTATCTCATCACGGCTGCTTAAGGCTAATTGCTACTATACTTCTAAAGCTGGAGCATGAAGCCTTTTGGAGCTTTATGTTTGAGCATGGAGCCTACAGCATGCTTCAAATCACAGGTGAACATTGTGTAATTAGAAAAATCAACTGTAGGGATTGAGGGAAAAGAATGAAAAAAAAGCTTAAATCAAAGGCAATAATGGTGCAGGGTACAGCTTCATCTGTAGGTAAGAGCATACTGAGCACGGCATTATGCCGCATATTTACACAGGATGGCTATAATGTAAACCCTTTTAAATCGCAAAATATGTCTCTAAACTCATATATAACTCCTGAGGGTCATGAAATGGGAAGGGCTCAGGTGATGCAGGCTGAGGCGGCGGGGAAGGTGCCAAGCTCAAGGATGAATCCAATTCTATTAAAGCCTACCTCGGACAGAAAGTCTCAAGTAATAAT
>CALJSV010000003.1 GCA_937976095.1 uncultured Clostridia bacterium
TGTCCCCATGTGCCACTTATTGTGGTCTTCTGAGCTGTAGTTTGCTTTGTATATCTTCAATTATATTTCTGTTTAAGCTGTAGCAGGAGTAAAAGTATATACATACCGTGAAGGCCAAAATGCTTCCTATTGATATTGTGAGTCCGAGCACTAGCTTTGTGCTTTCTGGTTGTATCGGAAGGTCAGAGTTAAATCTTATGATGTCAAGTATTATGCCTAAGAGGAAAATCACTGCGGACTGTGAAAGCTTATAAAAGAATGTAAGGCAGCCATAGTATATGCCTTCTGTACGTATACCATGCTTATACTCCTCAACATCTATAGTGTCAGCTATCATTGAAAGAGGAAGTGTAAATAAGCCGCTGCTTCCAAAGCCGGTGATTGCTGCATAAGGCAGCATATATACTATATTTCCTCCAAAGAAATCTCGCCAAAAAACCATAATGATAAAAACTAGGCATCCGAAAATATTAATAAATATACCCAGCAATGCAGAGGGCTTTTTATCTATTAGCTTTGATATCTTAATCCAAATGGGCTGTGCAATTACACATACTGCCACCTGAGTTCCGAGTATCAGTGAAATGCCTTTGTTGCTCAAACCAAAGGTGTAGGTAAAAACATGAAGCCCAAAGGTGCTTACAAGTGCTGTTGCAATATTTGTAAATAAATATGAGTATACAACCACCCTATAATCCTTATTGGTAAAGGCCGCCTTGAAATCCAGTATAAGACGCTTGTACCACTCCTTATCTGTGGCAGTGGTTTGAGGCTTTGGCAGGATGGGAATATATTTCTTTGTTGCCAAATAGCATAGAAGGCCTGACGCAAGTATCAACAAGGAAGCTGTCAGTCCGAGGTGCTTATATGCCATTGGATTAAGCTGACCTGTAGGAAACTCAGGAGTTGGCTTAAAAAAAGCAAAAGGACCAATTACTGTTGCTGCACCAATGCCTATTAGGAAAAACACTGTCTTTGAGCTTTGTATTGTTGTCCTTTCGTTATAGTCATTTGACATTTCTGCACCTAGTGCTGTATATGGTGTAGCAAACATTGTCAAAAAGGTCTTAAGTAAAATTGATATAAAAAATATCCAAAAAAACTTAAAGGATGCCGAAGAACTAATATCTAAAATCCATAATAGATAGTTGGCTAAAGCAATTCCCCCAGCTCCTACTATAAGATACAAATGCCTTCGACCAAACATTTTGCTGCTTGTTTTATCTGAAATATATCCCATTAATGGATCGGTTAACCCGTCCCATATAACACCGATACTAACTGCAAGTCCAATCAAGCTTCCTGATATTCCTTGTATTGCGGTTCCATAAAAAACCAAATAAGAAGCTAAAATCTGAGATACAATACCATAGCCTAAATTACCAAAGCCATAGCCGATTATGTCCTTCATAGAAGTATTTGAACTTACCTTTTTTTGGTTTACCCCTAGATTCATTTTTCCACCCCGAATGCTTTCAAATTATATTATAATATGGCTGAGTTCTTACAAGGTTACATAAGAAAGAGTACATATATATTTTACTATAAATTGAAGAGCCTGTATACTTATAGCAGCTTTTACCATCAAAAAAGTGCTATATATTTAATATTACTGTATAATTAATGTATGTATTAATTTATTATTTTGGGAGGGACGATTAAGTGAACAGTACAATCGAGATTATTAACAAAAGGATGTCTATTAGAGCATACGAGGAAAAGCCTATACCGAAGGACATAAAGGCTTCAATAATAAATGCAGCGCTTAGGTCGCCAACGGCTGGAAATGGTATGCTTTACAGTATTTTGGATATAACAGATCAGGAAAAAAAGGAAAAGCTTGCTATTTTATGCGATAACCAGCCATTTATAGCTAAGGCATCTTTGGTGCTAATATTCTTAGCTGATTATCAGAAGATATATGATTATTTATTGCACTGCGGAGTTCGGGAGCTTTGTGGCAGCGAGGGTAGAGAGCTTAGAACACCTCAAGAAGGAGATCTTATGCTGGCATGCTCCGATGCGGTTATTGCTGCACAGACCACTGTACTGGCTGCAGAATCCCTTGGTATAGGCTCCTGCTATATAGGTGATATTCTCGAACGTTGTGAAGCAATAAAGGAGCTATTAAATCTGCCTGACTATGTCTTCCCTATAACTATGCTATGCTATGGCTATCCGACTGAGCAGCAGCTTGCTTTACCACTTACAAAAAGGTTTGATGAAAGGTTTGTAGTGTTTGAAAATGAATATAAATCTCTTAGTGGTGTAGAGTATGATGAGATGTATAAGGAAAGACATGAGAGAGTATTTAAGGGGAAGGAAGATATAAACGGACTTACAAATATAGGGCAGCTCTTTAACAAAAACAAGTATTCCTCTGATTTTGCATTGGAAATGAATAGATCTGTACGTGAGTATGTTAAAAATTGGAAAGGCTAAAGCTTGTTTTGACGAAAAAATAAGCACATATATACTGCTTCGACATATAATGCTAGAGATATTATATGTTGGAGCAGTGATGATATGAGTTATATAAAGAATCCTGTACAGATAGCTGTTAGAAGGATTGTAAGCAAGGATGAAAAGCTCAAGGTTGACTATCCGGTTGCTTTAGGGCTCGAAAATACGACGGTTATGGAAAAAATAAATAATAACATAAAAGCGCTGGTGTACAGGCTGATAGAGCAGCAAGGATATTACGAGCAAGAGGATATGACTATTGATGGCTGGTTTGAAATTAAGAATAATCAAAGAGGTATACTAAGCCTGTCTATCGGAAATTATGCTTATCCCTACCATGCTGCACATGGAATGACAGTTATTAAGTCTCTTACCTTTGATATTGAGACCGGAAAAAGCTATGACCTTAGCGAGCTTTTTAAGCCAGATAGTAATTATGTAAGCGTATTATCCGATATAGTAGCAGCTCAGATTAAGGAGCGGGATATTGGATTATTGAGTGAGTTCAAAGGTATTTCTCCAAATCAGGACTTCTATATAGCAGATAAAAGCCTTGTTTTATATTTCCAGCTGTATGAGCTGGCACCTTACGTATATGGACTACTGCATTTCCCTATATCCGGCTATAATATACAGGATATAATAAAAGAAGATGGTCCGATGGGCATAATGATAATTCAATAAAGTTTAGGCTAAAGGCCGGTGTGATATTATAAGTATATATTATCACACCGGTTTTTTCTTAACCTATGAAAGCTTGTAAGATCAAGACTTATTATTAATATAGATGACTATAAACCCGGTTTTTATGATTGCATTAGAGAAGCGGTATAGTATAATTATTGTAAGAAATACTATTGCTGGAAAGGCATTCCTATAATACCCCTATAGGAGGTAATTCTATGAGGATTAAGAGCAAGGCAGTCTTTGTTATTGTTCTAGCCGCCGTGCTAGCACTGACTTCAATATGGATCTACAGTGTTTATGGAATGAGAAGCACTATAAAGATCGGTTTTTCTGCAAATCTTACAGGAAGAAATTCAGTTGTAGGAGTAAGCGGCAGGAACGGACTGAAAATGGCTATAGATGAGATAAACCGATCTGGTGGTATAAAGGGAAAAAGGGTTGAAGCAGTCATCAAGGATGATGAAGCCTCTCCGGAAAAAGCTGCGGAGGTTGACAGAGAACTGATAGAGCAGGGCGCTCAGGTAATAATAGGACATCTGGTCAGCTCAGCTTTAAGAGATACACTGCCATATATTAATGATAGCAAGGTAGTTATGCTTAGCCCTACAATTAGCAGTGAGGCGCTTTCCGGTATAGACGATTATTTTATAAAACTTAATTCGTCTAATAAAAGACAGGCGGAGCAGCTGGCAGAGCTTGCAATAAATCAGCATGGTCTAAAAAGGCTGGCAGCTTTATACGATCTAAAAAACAGAGAATATACAGAAGAGCTTTCTTATTACTTTAGTAAAAGGGTTAAAGATCTTGGATGCGATATGATATATAGTTCAGGCTTTTTATCCGGTTATGAAGCAGACTTAAAGGGACTAGCGGAAGCTATAGCAAAAAGTGAGGCAGATGGAGTGCTGGTTGTCGCAGCAGGAATGGATGCGGCGATTTTCTATCAGCATATGCAAAGGCTCAGACCCGGTTTTAAGGTGTACTGTGGAATGTGGTCTGCCACTGACGAGTTAATCGAAAATGGCACTTTAAATATGGAAAACATATATGTAATAAGCAACTTTGATGTAAACTCAGACAGCATAAGCTATTCAGGCTTTAGAGATGCGTATTGGAAGCTGCATAGTTCAGAACCGACCTTTTCATCAATATCATGCTATGAGGCTATGTATATTTTGAAGCAGGCAATTGATGGCTCCAATAGCATAAAAGGCGAAAGCATAAGGGAGGCTTTATTGAATATTAAGGAATTTAATGGACTACAGCAAAGCTTTAGAATAGATAAGTATGGAGATTCTGATAAAAGCTTTCAAATATTTACAGTAAGGAATAATAGCTTTGAGAGGGTGTTTTAATGGGAAGAACCAGTATTAAAGGCTTTTTATATAAAAGCCTTATTATCATGTCTATACTACCGCTTCTCGCAATTGGAATCTCTACATATTGTATTCTAACGAGCCATTGGGAAAATGAAATATATGAAAAAAATCAGGTTTTTGCCAATTCAATTGCCGGGCAGTTTGAAAGCTTTATAGAAGAGCCATATAAGCTTCTGACTAATATTGAGGATTTGGAGCTAAGAAATGTTATTAAGGATGAAGCTGATGTATACAAGTATATGGACTTTCTTGTAAAGGAGTACTCGTATTTTGAAAGTATAGAATATTTGGATTTGAATGGAATAGTAAAATATGTTTCTCCGGTTGATTTGGATCTTATTGGTGTTAGCAGAGAAAACTCAAATGCCTACAAGCTTAGCAAAAAAGGCATGCCTGTTTGGTCTGACACCTTCATATCTGTATATAGCGGATATCCTACCGTAACTATAGGAGCTACCTTTGAAAAAGGTACAGTGCTTGGCAGCATGAATTTAGAAAGGCTAAGCGAGATACTATCGGAAATGAATATAGGGCAAGGACGTTCCTTTGGAGTAATTGACCGAAATGGGGTATTTATTGCACATACAGAGCTAGATAAGGTTTATAGACGTGAGACTGAGAAGAACCTTGATGAGCTGGTGCAAACCACGAGGCCCAAGCGCTTAAGGCTGCTGCATACTGGTGACGAGCTTTTAATAAGCACTTCTCTGATAGAACAAACAGGCTGGACCGTAATTATTTATCAACGGATTTATGATATACTCAAGCCTGTATTTGATATGAGAGCTATTTTTTTTGGACTGCTTATAGTACTTTCCTTTCTTATTTTTTTACTTTCAACCTACCTCACAAGGAGAATAACGACACCGCTTTCGAGGCTAAGGTCAAATGCAAATAGAATTGCATCAGGCAACTATGATATTGAACAAGAGCAGGAGAGCTACAAGGAGATAGATGAGCTTGCAATACAATTTACCACGATGAAGGATAGTATAAAGGATAGAGAAAACCAGTTGGCTGAAAGTGAAAGAAGTCTGAAATCAAGGGTTGAAATGGAAAAGATAATTAGTGAGGTTTCTTCAAGAATTGTAAGCTTTGGAGGCTTTGAAATAGACACCAGCCTCGCCTATATATTAAATATTATTGGTAATTATACCCATGCAGAGCTTGGGTACATTGTGCTGGATAAAGAAGCTGTGATTCATAAACAGTTTTGGACAAAAAATAAAA
>CALJSV010000004.1 GCA_937976095.1 uncultured Clostridia bacterium
ATACAACAGTTACTGCAAAGTTTGGCGAAGAGAAGCTGATTCGAGTAGATCGATATCACTCAAAGACATTTTTTTCTGATATCTCAAGCAGCTGGGCAAGGGAGTGTATCCAGCGCTTATATACTAGGGGGATACTCTTTGCCAGAAAAAATGATATGTTTGAGCCCACAGGAAGCATAACCAGAGCGGAATTTGCAGCTTATTTGGTAAATTCCTTAGGCCTTGATTCCGAAGGAACCTCCGGACGGTTTAAGGATGTAGCCTCAAATAATAGCCTGCATGACTTTATATATACAGCCGCAGCAAAGGGCTTGATAAAGGGCGACGATCAGGGGAATTTCAGACCAGATGAAAGCATAAGCAGACAGGATGCTGCTGTAATAATGGAGCGTGCGTTAAAGCTAATGAAAAAAAATACCGGAGGTCAGATAAATCTAGACTTCGCAGATAAAAATAAAATCAGCCCCTATGCCTATGATTCTGTAAGACTTATTTATAAGCTGAACATAATGACAGGAAAGCCAGAAAAGCTGTTTGATCCCAAGGGCGCTACTACAAGGGAGGAAGCTGCTAAGATAATTGACAATTTTGTCAGGGTTTTAGAATAAATGAGATTCTCCTTGAAATACAGGAGAATTTTTCTTTTTCATGGAACTTTTATGAAACTTAGATTATCTTATAGATGAAAAGGAAGTGAGATAATGAGTCTTGAAGAAGTCATAGATTGGATGGATGCTCGTAAGGATAAGTACTACAGGATAGGCTGGGTCTACCTTAAGAGTACTCAGGATATTGAGGATGCCTTTCATAATACAATACTTAAGGCATATGAGAATATAAAAAATCTTAGAAGATTGGAAAGCTTGGAAGCGTGGATCACAAAAATATTTATAAATGAATGTAGAGCTATTATAAAAAAAAGAGGGAAGCTGGAGCTTTTAGAGTCAGTAGATGTTGGGATCAGCTTTACGGATACTGATCATTTGGAGCTGTCAGAGCTTCTTAATAGCTTGGATTTGGCTCATAGGGAGGTTGTTATGCTTAAGTATTTGGCAGGATATCCTCTGAATGAAATAGCTCAACTACTTGATATTCCTGTAGGTACGGTAAAGTCCAGAATTCATAGGGGGCTCAGACTCCTAAGAGTGAGCATGGAGAAGGAGGTGCAGTATGAACTGTGAAGACGCAAGAGCTTTAATGCTGGAATACTTGGAAGCCAGCTTGACTGCTGATATTATTGACGAACTCCGAGAGCATATGGAAGCCTGTGCAGATTGCAGGGAGGAATTGAACCTTATTTTGAATTCACAGAAGGTTTTTGAGGAAGCTTGCTTCAAAATAGAAGCGCCTGTTGATCTTATGGCTAACGTAAGGGCTAGACTGATTAAGGAGACAGCGGTGCACAGACCAAGGAAAAGAGGCTTACGAATGGTTCTTGTACTTGCGGCTGCTCTGCTTATCCTAGCTGCGGCTGTGATTGGTGCAGACGGCTTTGAAAATATGCTAAAGTGGTGGAGGAATGCGAGCATCAAAGAAAGCGAATCTATATACCAGCTGGTGCAGAAGGGCTATGGGCAGAAGCTGGGGTTAAGTGCAGAGGATAACGGAGTGCGTGTCACCATCGACAGTGTGGTAGCGGATGATAGGAATACAGTTGTGCTTATTAAAATTGAGGATAGCGTAAACGGATATTTATATTCAGCAGACTATAAAAGCATAAATGTAGAGGGAAGCTTTGACTTGGGTGAGTACCCTACAGAGCCTCTGGGAAGCAGCTTTAATCTTCTTTCCGAAAATGATGATATAGGCCTTCAGGCAATAAATCTGGCTCCCATAGAGGATGAAGAAGGAGTCATACGGCTAAACTTTACAGAGCTTATAGGTATTGACAAGGCAAATAGAAGCAAGCTGGAGGATGTTAGGCTTAAGGGAAGTTGGAGCTTTGAGATACCGGTTAAAAAGTCAAGCTCCAAGACCTATAAAGTAGATAAGGAAATACGGTATGATAAAAACTTATTTAGAATAGACAGTATTACTATTGCTCCTACCACTACAGTGCTTAGCTACAGCTACAAGCGTAAGCTTGGGACAAGAATAGAACATATAGGAGATATAAAAATACTGGCAGATGGGAAGGAATACAAGCATAGAATACTTGGCTCAAGGCTTTCTATCGGGCAGGAGGATGGTTGGAGGCATGAAACTGCAGAGTTTGATTCTATGTTCTTCGATATGCCGGAGCGGTTGGAGGTATATCTCGGGCATTATATGACCTTCAAAGATAATATTCAGTATTTTGATATTGATTTAAGCAAGCCTTTTCCACAGACCTTTAGGTATCTTGGAAGCGATATAACAATAGAAAGCCTAGGTGAAGCACGTGTTAGGATGACTGAGGCGCTTAAGAATCGAAAGTACGAAAAGATGGATTTTGAATTCCTAAAGAAGGATACAAATGATAATTACCCATACAGCGGGCATATTGATGGTATTTTAATTGACAAGAAAGGAAATAAGGCAAGCATTGAAGAGTATCATTTCAGCGATATGAAGCATGTGCTGGAAGAGCCGAGATATTATACAACATGGCATGAATATATGCTCCATCCTTCATCTAGATTTAAGGAGGAACAGATAAAGCCGGAAAGGCTCAAGATTTTGGGCTGGTATGAGACTGTATTTACAAAGGATAAAATAACTATAGAGCTTAAGGAAGATAATTAAAATAATAAGAGTCGCTTAAAACAGCAAGCAAAGCGCTGTTTTAAGCGTCCGCTTGCAGCGTCTTTGACATTATTCTATATTATTTGGGTTAGGTGCCTTCACAATAAAAAACTCCAGAGGGGAATTTGCTTGATTTGCTATGCTCATTTTTGTGTTATAAGGGATATTTACTATGCTACCTGCCTTATAAGAATTAGGTGCCTGCTCATTAAGCTCTACCGCCATTTCGCCTCTGATAATAACAAGATACACATTGGAGTTTGAAAAGTGCTGGGGAAGGCTATCTTCTGCAGACAGCACAACGTGATTCAACACAAGGTTTTCGTCATCTATAAGCTTTTCTATAAGCTTATCCTCGGAACTGCTAAATTTATATATTTTTTCTACCATAGAATCTTCTCCTTTACATTACTAATACAATTAGGTACTATACTATTAACAATTTAACACATCTAACCAATTAAATCAGTGATATATATCACGAAGGAATAAAGTACAAAGGAGGATTTATATGAGCTTTAAAATCAATGATAGTATAACCTGGGTTGGGAAGATAGACTGGGAGTTGCAGACCTTTCATGGTGATGAATACTCCACTCACAGAGGCACCAGCTATAATTCTTATCTTATCAGAGGTGAGAAGAATGTGCTTATTGATACCATATGGAGACCCTATGCAGGAGAATTCGTAGAAAACCTAAAGAAGGAAATAGATATTAAGAGCATTGACTATATAATCGCTAATCATGCAGAGGTTGACCACAGTGGAGCCCTGCCCGAGCTTATGAAGGAAATACCCGATACACCAATATACTGCACCAAGAATGGGATAAAGTCACTTAAGGGGCATTATCATAAGGACTGGAATTTTAAAGAGATAAAGACAGGAGATAAGCTAAATATAGGCAGCAGGGATTTGATTTTTATTGAAGCACGCATGCTCCATTGGCCGGACAGCATGTTCTGCTATCTGACCGGAGACAATATTCTTTTTAGCAATGACGCCTTCGGACAGCATTATGCTTCTGAGCTGATGTACAATGACTTGGTTGACCAAGGGGAGCTTTATCAGGAGGCGATAAAATACTATGCCAATATATTAACTCCCTTCAGCAAGCTGGTTGAAAATAAAATTAAGGAAGTAGTGAGTCTTAACGTTCCTGTAAGCATGATATGCACTAGTCACGGAGTTATATGGAGGGATAATCCGCTTCAGATAATAAATAAATATATGGAATGGGCTAATAACTATCAGGAGAACCAGGTGACCCTGCTCTATGATACCATGTGGGATGCAACCAAAAAAATGGCTGAGGCTATAGCAGAGGGAATAAAAGCTGCAAATCCTAAGGTTAATATAAAGCTCTACAATACCTCAAAGTCTGATAAAAATGATATTATAACAGAGGTCTTTAAGTCAAAGCTTATATTAGTAGGCTCCTCCACAATAAACAAGGGTATATTGCACTCGGTAGCAGGAAGCCTAGAGCAGATAAAGGGACTGGGCTTTAAGGGCAAAAAGGCAGCAGCCTTTGGAAGCTATGGCTGGAGTGGAGAGTCAGTGGCAATAATAAACGAGGAGCTGAAAAAAGCTGGGTTTGAAATGCTTGATGAAGGATTGAGACTGGAATGGCAGCCGGATAAAGAAGGCTTGGAAAGATGCCTGGAGCTTGGAAAAAGGCTCGGAGCAAATATATAGGATAGGCTAAATAAAAGGGATCACATATCCTATGTGGTTCCTTTTTTACGTAAAATATCTAAAAGTTGCTTTATGGGTCTTTTATTTTTTGGTAAAAGATGCTACAATAAAATCGAACACATGTTCGCATAATATTAGTATAAATGTTGCAGGAGTTAAATGAAAAAGTCGTTGTCTGGTTCTATAGGTATAGTAAATGGAGGTAGCTTTATGAGCGCGGTCAAGTATGGCAGGATAATAATGCATATAGATGTAAACTCAGCTTTCTTGTCATGGCAGGCTGTATATAATTTGCAAAAGGGGGACACCTTTGATCTTCGAGATGTACCCTCGGTAGTGGGCGGCTCTCAGGCTGATAGAAGGGGAATAGTGCTTGCCAAAAGTATGCCGGCTAAAAAATATGACATAAAGACAGGTGAAGTACTGTGGCAGGCGAGGCAAAAATGCCCGGAGCTTGTTGTGGTTCCTCCTAACTATGATTTATACATGAAGTGCAGCAATATGCTTTATGAGCTTATGCAGGATTATTCTCCCAAGCTCCAGAGGTTTTCGATTGATGAAATGTTTCTGGATTATACAGGAATGGAGAACCATTTTGGAGAGCCCCTTGAAGCTGCTCATAAAATAAGAGAAAGAATAAAGCAGGAGCTGGGGTTTACTGTAAATATAGGGATAGGTGTAAACAAGCTTACTGCAAAGGTGGCGGGAGATCTCAAAAAACCAGACATGGTTCATACTCTTTATCCTCACGAGCTTGAAGCAAAAATGTGGCCGTTGCCGGTAGAGGATCTTTTTATGGTAGGCAGGCAGACCAAAAAAAAGCTGAATGCACTTAACATACATACCATAGGACAGCTTGCAAGGGCTGATCGCAAGCTGTTGACCGGCAAGCTGCACTCCTTTGGAAATCTTATATGGTGCTATGCCAATGGAATAGATGAATCTCAAGTGCAGGCAGGCTATTTTCTACAGATGAAGGGTATAGGAAATGGAACAACCATAAGGTTTGACGTTACAGAAAAGCCTGTAGCCTACAAGGTTATACTTTCTCTTACTGAGTCGGTAGCCCTGAGACTAAGGGCAGCTCACGCCTGCTGCAGAGTGGTATGCATCGAGATCAGAAATTCTGAGCTTCAGAATTATTCTCATCAAAGAAAGCTATTTACACATACAAACATAACCATGGAAATATATAGAGCTGCTGTAGAGCTATTTAATGAAGCATGGAAGGGAGAAAAGATCCGTCACTTAGGTGTCAGAGTGACTGATCTATGCAGTGATGAATATATGCAGACCTCTGTATTCGATGAGAAGTACACTGACAAAAAGCATGCACTTGATAAGGCCCTTGACTATATAAGAGGCAAATACGGAAATGAAGCTGTTATGCGAGCTGTATTTGCTGACGGAGAATTCTCGCCTATGTCGGGAGGCTCTGGAGGTGAGGATTATCCGCTGATGAGCAGCATTTTATAGGCTTGGACTATGCTGGCTGCTGGGTTGAGTGTGGCTTCGAAGCCCAGCCATGTTCCAGTAGCTAGAAGCCAGTAGCCAGTAGCCAATACCGACACCCAATAGCTAGTTTGGAGTTGATATATGTGAAGCTTTTGAGAAAGCCAATAGAAGTTATTGCGATATTCGATATAGAAGGAAACCCTACACCGATAAAATTCAGGTTTTTAGATGAAGGTGAGGAGGTTCTTGTAGTGAAGGTAGATAAAGTTCTAAAAAAGGATATAGACAAATTTGCGGGCAACCGTATGATAAAGTACACCTGCGAAAGCTGTATAAGGGGAGAGGCCAAACCCTTTGAGCTTAGGTATGAGGTTGATAGCTGCAGGTGGTATTTATATAAGGTGTGAATTAAGTAAAGATATTGACCTAATTTGATGTAATCGCCTCAGAACAATAGAAAACGTTTTCTATATGATGTGCGTTATATAAAAGTTTTATGCTATAATTTAATCAGATATAAAACTTCGGGAGGTGTACCATGGCTATACTTGTAACAGGTGGAGCGGGATATATAGGAAGTCATACCGTGGCAGAGCTTTTAGATAAGGGCGAAGAGGTAGTAATTATTGATAGCCTTATAAAAGGGCACAGAGAGTCAATCTTAGGCGGGCGCTTTTATGAGGGGGACTTGCGTGATGGCGAGCTGATGGATAAAATTTTTAAAGAAAATGATATTGAGTCAGTGATACATTTTGCTGCTTATTCCCTAGTAGGAGAAAGTGTGCAGGAGCCTTTAAAATACTATAACAACAACTTGATGTCCAGTATAAGCCTTCTTAACAAAATGAAGGAGCATGGAACCAAGAAGATTGTTTTCTCTTCTACTGCTGCCGTATACGGAGAGCCTGAGAGCATTCCGATATTGGAAAGCGACAGGACTGTTCCTAAAAACCCTTACGGAGAGACTAAGCTAGCCTTTGAGAAGGCGCTGAAGTGGGCTGATGAGGCTTATGGCATCAAATATGCATCTTTAAGGTATTTTAATGCCTGCGGTGCTCATGTCAGCGGGAAAATAGGTGAGGATCATATGCCTGAAACACATCTTATTCCATTGGTGCTTCAGGTTGCACTGGGTCAGAGAGAGCATATCACCATATACGGTGATGACTATGCAACCGATGACGGAACTTGTGTAAGAGATTATATCCACGTAACAGATCTTGCTGATGCTCATATACTGGCTCTTAACAAGCTTAATGCCGGAGGACATAGCAACATATATAACTTGGGCAGTGGAGAGGGCTTCTCGGTTAAGGAAATAGTAGAAAAGGTAAGAGAGGTTACAGGACATAAAATACCTCAGGTTATAGGTGAAAGAAGAGCTGGAGATCCTGCTGTGCTGATAGCTTCTTCTGAGAAAATAAAGCAGGAGCTTAATTGGCAGCCAAAGTATGAAAGTATATCAAAAATAATTGAAACTGCTTGGAATTGGCATAAAAACCATCCAAAGGGTTATAAGCTGTAAGAATAAAAAACCCATAAGAATTACTTTGTGAAAGTCAATTCTTATGGGTTTAATTATTATACTGAGGTCGAAGTCTCTGTATTGGATTTACAGTTTCCTATAAATATAGCTCCTTCATCCACTACAACATTCTTCACTACTATATCTCCTGTGACCTTTGAGGTAGAAGTAAGGTGGAGCTGAGCAGTGGTGGTTATATTTCCTTCAATGGTTCCTGATATATACGCATTATCGGCTTTAACATTTCCGATTATTAGGCTGTTTTCGCCAAGTATCAGGTTTCCGGAAATTATAAGCTCGCCTATTACATTTCCATCGACTCTTATAGTACCCTCTGCCTTAATAGTCCCCTCAAAGCTGGTGTTTTTCCCTATAAGAGTATCTATTCTCTCAGTTGAAAAAGATTTCTTGCCAAACATACTGTGCCTCCTTATCTTTGGTTGTTATTTTATGTAATTTGAAGGGTCAACGCTTTTTCCGTTAACCTTAACCTCGTAGTGAAGATGGGGACCGGTGCTTCTGCCGGTGCTTCCGACCTTTGCGATTATCTGTCCTTTTGTTACCTTATCACCTTTTTTTACAAGGAGCTTGGAGTTATGGGCATATAGGGTGCTTATGCCATTGCCGTGGGCCACAACCGCCAGCCTTCCATAACCGCTTTGCCAGCTTGCAAATAGTACGGTGCCATCAGCTGTGACTGCTACATTGGTGCCATAAGGGGCTGCGAAATCCATTCCCTTATGAAACTCCTTGCCTCTGTTTGTAAAAGGATTTTTTCTATAGCCAAAGCCTGCACTTATTCTACCTTCAACAGGTCTTATACTTGGTATAGTACTCATTTTTATTACTTGCTTATTAATAGATACTGAGGACTTTTCGATAGCCTCCTTCTGTAGCTTTACTTCACTTAATAACGAAACATGATAGGTTTTCATATAGCTTATGTCTGCTGCCATATCATTGTATTTATCATTGCTTTTTATAGCGCTGCCTTCTACAGCTACTGTGCTGACTGTATACAAGGCCGTGAGAGTAGAACCTGCAGGTGCTGAGTCTATTGTGCTTGATTGAGGTGAAGTCTCTGTAGAATTATCTTCCTTTTCTTCAATTCCAACAGCTTTTTTGACCTCCTGCAGAGCCTTGAAATTTTCTTCAAGCTGTCTTTGTATCTCTGCTGCACCTTCTTTAAGTCGGTCTATTTCAACTTTTTGCCTATTATTTATTTTTGTTAATGCTTCGATATCCTGACTGCTTATAGAATACTTAAGGTTTAATGAATTCAGCATGAAGCCGCTTACAAGGCTGACTATAGCTAAAACAGCAACAGCAGCAGTAATGACCCTTGGAAACCATACAGGGATGCGCAGTGACCTTATACAGGATTCATTTTCAGGTATATACATTATTGTAGCGTGAGTACGCTTGTGTTTTGATAAAGCTTTTTTCATTAATATAATCACCCTTTGAACTAAGATGTTGGTGTGAGCTTTGAATATGTGCTGAGAATAGGCTTCGCTGATATTTGAAAAGCATGTATTTATTGAATGTAAATTATCAAGAACTACAGTTTGTATAATTTCTGTACATTATATTCAAATGTTACAGAATTATTACAGAGGCGTCAATATCCATTTTAATGTAAAAGTCTTCGGGTGTATAGTCCCAAAATTGCAATCAGGATAAATCGAATAAATATTATTATTTCTCAAATAATAAAGCTATATAAGTCACGCTAAAGAATTTACATCTTAATGAAGCGTGCCTTATATTTAAGAGAACACATTTAAGTTTGCAATGAAGATTCTTTAACGTGTTCTCTATATAAACAAAAGGGAGGAATAAATAATGAGAAAGATAGCCATAGAAAAAACTCTGACTGATGTAAGAGACATACTTGAAAGCAATAACTATAAAGTAGATATATTAGACGATAATATAAGAAATTCTTCAACAACCTTAGATCAATATGACGCAATAGTAGTAACAGGAGCAGAGTCAAATGTAATGGGCTTTCAAAATGCAGAAACAGTAACTCAAATAATTAATGCAAAAGGGAAGACAGCTGAAGAGGTTTACAGTGAAATAAGCGACAGAGTAAGATAATGGGTCAGCTGCAGGATTTGGAATTTAGCCAAATCCTGCTTTTTTTATGGAAAAAATGATATATTTTCATTTCTT
>CALJSV010000005.1 GCA_937976095.1 uncultured Clostridia bacterium
TTAAGTATTGGTTACAGTTTGATGAACCCAGTGGATTCATAGCCTTGCATAACTTATGGCAGTAATTTTTGCATTTTCCTCCAAACAGCTTAATTGTTTATTTATCAACTAATTGAATATTAGTTTCATATCTTCAAATACTACTTGTAACAGTAAAGTATGAAGGAGGTTTTTACAATGGATGCTCAAAAGGCTAAGATAATAAAAGTTAAGAAAAACCCTGATGGAGATATTACAGATGTTATGGCTGATAACGGAAATGTTTACTCGATAGATGAAGCGATTATGATGACCAAGGATCATATGTTTGAAGGAGTAAATGTTGGCCGTGCAAGAAACGGAAGAGAGTATTTAAGAAGTAACCCAAATGACAATGACAGCGATAACCTAGATAGTTTGCCAACATTCTAATATAATTAAAATCCTGCTTTAGCAGGATTTTAAATTATACGAGCCTGTAAAAAATTTTGTGTAAACTGAATAAAAAGCACTCTTTCTTGGCAATAATTTAGATAAGCTAATTACCAAATTATTACAAGAAGGAGTGTTTTTATGTCGAATATATCAAAAGAGGTTTTAAGAGATTATATTAAGGAACAAAATTTCACAAGTGCTAATGATGTACTCTCTGCCATGAAGGAAATGTTTAGAGACGTTCTTCAAGAAGCATTGGAATCAGAAATGGACACACAACTGGGATATGATCGATACGAAGTATCTGAGAAACAAACGCCAAACAGCCGCAATGGCTACTCAAGGAAGACTGTTAAGTCAGAACTAGGAAAGGTTGAACTCAATATACCTCGTGACAGGAATGGTGAATTTGAACCTAAGATAGTACCAAAGCATCAAAGAAATATCACTGGAATAGAAGATAAGGTAATGGCTCTTTATGCAGCAGGAATGACAACAAGAGATATTTCAGAACAAGTGAAAAACCTGTATGATGTTGAGATATCTGCTGAAATGGTATCAAATATAACAAACAGGATTATGCCTATAGTTGCAGAATGGCAAAATCGACCTCTTGAAAAAACATATTCGTTTGTGTTTATGGATGCTATACACTACAAAGTGCGTGATGATAAGCAGATTATTATTAAAGCCGCATATGTTGTATTAGGTGTAAATATGGATGGAGAAAAAGAGGTGCTAGGCATATGGGTAGGAGCAAATGAGAGCAGTAAGTTTTGGCTTTCAGTGCTTAATGATCTTAGAAACAGAGGAATGCAGGATGTTCTTGTATTCTGTGTCGATGGTTTGAATGGTTTTAAGGAAGCGATAGGGGCAGTATACCCTTTTGCCAAAATACAACGCTGTATAATTCATCAGTTAAGGGCGAGCATGAAATATATACCCTACAAAGATAAGAAGGCCTTTGTAGGAGATCTTAAAGCAGTATACGGTGCAGTTAATGAAGATGCTGCCTATGAAAATCTGCAGTATGCAAAAGGAAAATGGGGAAAGAAGTATCCAAATGCGATAAAGAGCTGGGAAGACAACTGGGATAACCTTATAACCTTCTTTGCTTTTCCAGAATATATTCGAAAGATCATGTATACTACAAATGCCATAGAAAGCCTTAACAGCCAGTTCAGAAAAGTTACCAAGACAAAACTTATATTCCCTAATGATGATAGTCTTATGAAGATGCTGTATCTAGCTACTGAGAAAATAAGCAGGAAGTGGACTAGAGTATATTTGGACTGGGATCTTGTAGTGAGTCAGCTAAATATTTTATTTGGTGAAGTACTGAGAAAAGAAGCATAACTTGGGGACTCTGTCCCCAAACCCCAGAGGTTTATCGCTTTAGTTCTCCCAGGAACGGACAAAACGGACCGTCAAAAGACCGCCCGTTCCTGTTCAGAACCCCAGCAACCGCTCAGGTTGCTCCTCAGCATTGCCCTATCCTGTTACTGGGAAAGTTAGTGTATATTATGCCCTTATATGGATATAATATGCGATGTAGTGATGATGAAGTTTAAGATTCATCGACAAATATCTACATTTCGTTCAAACAACTTAATATTCTAATTATTTGTTCAAAGAAAGAGAATACACAAAATTATTTACACAGCCGAAGCATTTGATTCTTTAAGTAGATATCCAGGGTCTGCCCTTCATAATTAGGCTTCCATTCTTATGTTCTTCCAAACATCTGTAAAGCCTATCATCTTTTCTTCAACGTGATTTAGAAGCTGAAGCTTGGCATCCAGGTATTTCATCTGTTCCTCAACATCTATCTTCGAGGTCGATAGATCCTTTAATATTTCACTAAAGGTGTTTTTGTATATGCTCGTTAAATTCCCTGCTGATTTGTCTATCTGACCCTTCAATTCATTTATGCAGCTTAAAAAGTTCCCTTCAAGTATACTGTAAGAGGTTACATACTCACCCTCAATACTTGTCCTGACCAAACGGAGCCAATTACTCTTAATCTCCTTCAGCTGGCTACTATCCATAATGTATGTTCCAATCTTTTTATCAGTAAAATTACTTACAAGTTTTTCAATGATATTTTGTTTAAATTCTATACTATCCAGTACTTTTTCCTTAATAATTATATTATCTAAATTCACCTTAGGAATCCTAACTAAGGACTTTCTGCTAAAAGCATGTTCAATGTTAGGTACAGTTATATCGAAATCCTGGAGGTTGTAATCCTTCTTAACCTTCTCACTAAAGACATACACTATCTCCTTTATTCTTGAGTCAAATTCTTTAATGCACTTTTCCTTACGATCCAAGTCCTCATTTGCCTCTCGCAAGAAACTTCCTATCAATCTTTCAAACTCTTCCTCTGCCAGTTTATTATCTACTGAGAAGTCTATATTGATACCAGCACTTTTTAGTTCCCGAAGCTCCTCCGATTCCTTGTATCTAAGTCGCATAAAAAAATCATCAATTCTTCCCTCATAAATATGAGAAAGCTGCTCTATCCTGTTATCTCTCGAGGAGCGCACCTGTTCGAACAGGCTATCCTGCAGATTAATGAAGCTCAATTTTTCATTAATTTCTTCCTCCATAGACTCAAAGCTATCAAGCATACTTTTAAGCATGTTCTCGATTTCCACCATTTGATCCTGCTTCTCTATCCTTGCATCTATGAGACTCTTTACAAGATCCATATTTCTTATTCTTACAAACTTTTCATCTATACTTCTAATCAATGAAGCATAGAGCTCAGTGTTCGCCTTCTGTATAGCTATATATGTTGTATAGTCCATAAGCTTAGTCATTCCACTCTTCTCTTTCAAGGTTGCTAGAGTGACATCCCCAAGACCATGAAAACATTCCAACTTCTCAAGTTGGTCATCCACAAAACTTAGAACATTCATCTGTCCTTTGCCGATATATTTTCTCTTAAGTTTCTTTAACCTTCCTCTTAAGTCATCACCCTTTAGTTGTGCTATTCCCAAGCTTTCAGCCATGCCACTTAATTCAGCGGTATCTATCTTCAATACCTTAACCGCATCAAAGTAAGTTCTAGCAGAAGTTCCAAGCACTATAAATCCCTTGTAGCCTAAGTCATGTAGTTTATATCTTATATAGTCCAGGAATCGTACTACGGATTTATTCTCACACTCACTCATGTACATCTCGTCCAATTTAT
>CALJSV010000006.1 GCA_937976095.1 uncultured Clostridia bacterium
CCATAAGCATCAGCTTCACCTATGGAACTGTAGGTTCCATCCCTAAAAACTTCAGGAAGTGTATTCAAATCAGCTGCTTCAAGTGCCTTGGAGGAGCAGCTTGTAATTGCAGTTATCATAATGACAATTGAAAGAATAAGAATTAAGCGCATTTTCATCATAATGTCCCCCATAATGACATTGTTTGTATACAAAATTCAACAACCTAATATATTATAGCACTTACAAATTAAAAAGCAACAACTATGCAAAGGGCATTAAATGTTAAAAGCATCGGATTTTAATAATTCCGATGCTTTTGTCGTTATTTAAGTAATTCTGTAAGTATACTCCTCTTTCCTGTATAATACATATACCAAGTTAATGGATCCTCATAGCTTGAGCCATCATCAGGGTAAAGCTTCTGCAGCCTTGAGAGGTTTCTTTCTAATAATATCTCTAGTTCTTCTCGGTCAATAAGCACATTGCTATTTTTGTCTATGTTTTCCTCAACTATTTTAATAGTGTGCTCCAAGTCAGCCAAAATACCTTTTGAATGAATATAATACTTTGAGTACTGAAGGCTATCTGTGAAGCCTTTTGCTTTGTAAAGTACTTCCTTGTAATCTTCAAGCTCTAGCATTGCAGCTATATAATCTCTATAAAGCAAACCAATGACTTTCTGATGTTCGATTAAAACAGTTCTGCCTAAGTCCTTTTGAGTTCGAATACTTTCGTGGTTTGATTTTACATTGAAGACTGTTAAGGCTATAATTACAATAATAAGAACATAGATAAATAGCTTTTTTTGCATAATTATCCTCCGGTAATTTATTTACAGATAGAAAAACTAGATGAAGCAGGCTTGCTATTGTAGTATATATATACATAACCACTTCCTGGTATACTATATTTTTCTTGATATTGAATTTCACCTGTGAAAGTGCCTTCAAAATAGCCTGATTCATTTTTTGCATATCCAAAGAATAGTGGGAGATAATTTTCTACATTACCATCACAGTTAATAGTTACCTGAGTGCCTGCATTAACTTGGATTGAACCAGTAAAAGAACTCCAAGAAGCAGTTATGCCTCCTTTATCAGGGGAGAGTATTAGTGATAACATTGGTATAGGATTAACTACATCCAACATACCTACTACTTCGCTAAAAAGATTCAGCAGATAAGTTGAACTACTATTCTGGGATGTAGAAGGGTGTGTACCAACAATTTTACCTTTTCCATTCCCAACAGCTACTGAACCCTTAACTTGGTATATTCTAAGGGACTGACTAAATCTATCCCAATTTTTTAGTGCTTGTTCAAAAGTTCCTTTATAAGATTGCATCATAATCATACAAACTGTATCATCTATTTGGTCATAAAAATGTGCTGTCACACCTTTTTGTGTACTGAAGTTAGTATGGTTAATGTTGGCAGTCTGACTTTTAACAAGTTTGAAGGTTCTTCCTCCAGAGCTGCTTGCAGCTGCGAATGGATACATAATGTCGTTTCTAAGTTCCTCTGAAAGATTTTCTCTTTTCTTGTTTGCATTCATTCTTTTATCTAGCTCTTCGGTAATTACTGCTTCACCAAAGATAAAACAAATCTGACTTTTATCTGTTGCTATATTGAAGGTAATATTCTCTTTATTACTATTGGCTGTATAGCCTAATAGTAAACCATACTCTATGCCTTCAACTGTAATTTTTCCTTCCAAAGCGCCTAAATAATATACTGTGCCATCTACTGTGAATTTTTCTACATTACCTATAGCGCTAAATGGGTACTTTACATTCTTTATCATTAATGTACCAGTTATCTCTACTTGTGAGTAAATCTCATTTATGTCGCTGATATGGGTTGTATAATGAAGTTTAGGGTTATATTTACTTACAAAGTGTTTGCTTATATTCTTTTCTTTGCTTGTTATAAAAACTTCATTCAAGGACTGATCTAAGTTTTCGTAGTTCTTTAAAACATTTAGTTCTAACTCTTTGTTTGTGCCTGATGCAAACCCCAAAATATTAAAAGTCATGATGAAGCATAGTGATATTAATAAAAGTTTTTTCATAGTTCCTCCTTTGTAATAAGAAAAAATTAATCGTAACATCAGATAATCAATGCTAGCAAAATGATTATATATTACTATGTAACAATAACATGACAATTCAAAGGAGTCAATTTGTATCATGATACAAATTTCGACAATACTATTTTGAATACTGTACATAATATTCGGCTTTGTAAAACCTGCTTAATTACATATGCTCAATAGCGAAAGGGGTGATATGAACATATATGAGGTATTTTTCAAAACAAAAAACTCTTATTGGAAGCATATTTTCAAGCTTGTTATTCATGCTGTTTTTGGAAATATTTCAACTCTAGTGTGTTAACGAAATATTGAAATTCTATATAGGATTTCATAAATAAATCTACGGTTATACAAAAACAAATATAAGTAGAAGCTGAGCATTATGCTAAAGCTTTATGCTTGCACGAAAAAGCAGGAAGCTAACGCTTCCTGCTCAAATTTACTTTAGTCAAAATACAAATGTGTACTTCGGGCTATTGTGGTGCCCTTCCAGAACTTCTTTATCCATGGCATTACGTAGTAGTCAAGACCGCAAGCGCCGCCTGCTCCACCCATAACTGCCAGTGAACCAAAGGCATACCAGAGGATATCCCAGCCTGCCACTGAAGACATTATAAAGTTACCAACCAGGAATATTGAGCCTATTGAAGCAAAGAAGGTACATAAACCTGCTATTAGCGCCAAGCCTATCAATATTTCCATAATAACTACTGAGGATTGGAACAAGAATGCATTTGGTGCAACAACAGTATCTGTAAACCACTGATATATTGCCGGAGGCTGTGCAAATATAGGTGTTGCATATACAACAGCAGCAGCTCCCTCGGCTGCCTGAGAAGCAGCAGCGGTAGCATCAGCAGATGCGCCGGCAGTGCCTGCAACCTGAACTATCTTAATATTATCAGGGCTTAACCAACCCTCTTGAACCTTCTTAATACCTTCTATAAGCCAATGAACACCAATAAAAATTCTTAGTGGCACAAGCCATAGAGTATGGGTTCTATGTGACAAATGACCGCCTACAAAGGATCTGTTGTTTTTCATATGGAAAAACTCGTGAAGCATGTAGTTCCATATAAGTCTTAAGCCGCCAACTCCCCATAGGTAGTGCATATTTACAAGGTGCTTCATGGCCATTGCAATAAAGCCTGATAAAGGAACACCCATAAGCTCTGCAACACAGTAATGGCTGCCTATTGATACCATGAAGCCATGAGTATTAAGCTCAAGCTTTTTCTTGTCATGGTTTTGTATATCAGCTGCGATATTGTGAGCTGCACATTCACCTGTCTGCAAGGCGGTCTCAACAATTTGTGGTATTGGCTTGCCGCCTATTTCATAGTAGGCATTGTCACCAATAGCATAAACGTTATCATAATCAACGCTTTGCATAAAATCATTAACTTGGATTCTATTTCTCTTACCTTCAGTAATACCTGTTTGCTTTACAAACTCATTTCCTTGCACTCCACAGGTCCAGATAAGCGTCTGAGCTTTGATCTCTCTGCCATCCTTAAGCTCAATACCATCAGGATTAGCCTTAACTATTGCTGCATTTGTAAGCACTTGGACATTCTTCTTCCTCATATATCTTTCAGCCTTCTTCTGTAGGCTTGGTTTAAGTATAGGAAGAATGTTTGGCATAGCTTCAACATTATATATAGTTACTTCGTTTTCACGTATTTCATATCTGGCACAGAGAAGCTTCTTCCACTCAAAAAGCTCACCGACAACTTCTACACCTGTAAAGCCAGCGCCGGCAACGATAAACGTCAGCATTTCTCTTCGCTTAAGAGCATCTGTTTCTTCATTAGCCAGCTGGAACATGTTCTCAATATGCTTTTTGATTTTTAAAGCATCCTCAAGAGACCATATGGTAAATGAATTCTCCTTAACTCCCTCAATTCCAAAGAAAGCAGGTTCGCTTCCACACCCAAGTATAAGATAATCATAGTTATAAGTCCTTTTTTGTGATTTAAGTGTTTGTCCCTTATAATCAATGCTTTCTACTCTGTCTCTGATAACTTGAACCTTTGTCGCCTTAAACACTTGAGATATGTCTACCATAACACTTTCTTTATCTGTTCTGTTTCCTGCTATCTCATGCAGCTCTGTCATTAGTGTATGGTAAGGCTTGTCATCAATAAGAACAATCTCAATGTTGTCATTTCTCTTGAATTTTTTACTAAGCACCTTGGCTGCCTCTATACCTGCATATCCGGCACCTATTATGGCTATTTTCTTTTTATCAGCCATTGATACCCCTCCTTATATAAAAATAAAACATTACATAAATAGAACCATTATAATACCTATTATATAATAATTATCTATTAATTACGATACTTTTTTAAATTAAACTTTTAACAAAGTTGTAATATTATTCATTATTTTCACTATGTTAAAAAACATATTTAAAGTATGTAACAAATAGGAAGTGTGTACATAGTATGTTATTGAAAAAGGGCAAGTTGTACGATATGAATACAGCTGCCGGTAAAGGAGGTGTAGATATGTCAGCATGTGGATGCACACCAGCTGTATCACCAGTTGGTGGTATATTTAAAGATAACTGGTTCCTGCTACTGTTACTCCTTTTCATACTATTAGCTGCTGGACCAGCTTGTGGCTTGGATAACAAGTACTTCTTCGTAATAATCCTAGCTATAATAGCATTTGGAGGTTTTGGCAGAGTATTCGGTTAAGGCATGTAATCCTTAGAAAAAACGGAAACGGCATAAAGGATACCTTTATGCCGTTATCTGTTTTTCACTACTTTCCGCATTTCTCAGCTTATCAATAACCTCAAGGAGAGGAGCATATTCTTCAAAGAACACTACTATAATGTCTTCGGAATCTGCTTCGTTTATTGCCCTTTCCAAGGCTTTTACCTCAGAAAGCTCCAGAAGAATTTCAGCCTTGTCAATGCTTCCCATTTCGCAGCCTTCTCTAAGAAGCTCGGCTATTTCACCTTCTGCACGGCCGCGCTTATCAATATCTTCTTTAATATATATTCTATCAAAGCTGTTACCGCTGATTTCTCCTACTTTTTGAGTGCTTGAGTCAGAACGATCTCCTGGAACTCCGATAACACCTATAAGCTTATTCTTTTTCATTTTCTGAAGAGTATTTACTATGTTTGTATATGCATCAATATTATGTCCATAATCCAATACTACCTTTACTCCGTTTACATCAAATAAATTAAACCTGCCGGGGTTATCCTTTTCGTCGCTTCTAAACGAAGCGAGTCCTTTTGCTATATCTTCCAATGAAATGCCCAGAGCATATGCACCTGCTGCAGCAGCTATGCTATTGCTGATATTATATTCCAGTACACCATTATAGGTAGATGGAATATCCTTAATAGTGATGAACGGAATAACTTCTCCATCCCTGCACATACATATGCAGCTGTTATATCTAAAAAAAGTAAGCCCGTTATTAGCAATGTGCTTTCGTATTACTTCATTATCAGGATCAAGTGAAAAGTATATAATATTTGACTTTAATCGCTGGGCTATGTCGACACAGTAAGGATCATCCGCATTTAGTATTGAATAGCCTTCAGGCTTAACTGCCTCTACTACCAGAGACTTTACGAAAGCCAGCTCCTCGAGAGTGTTTACTCCATCTATCCCGAGGTGATCCTCAGAAATATTTGTTATTATTCCTGCATCTGAGTAGTTATAGGCAAGACCTCGCTTAACAATACCTCCTCTTGCAGTTTCTAATACTGCATAATCAACACTTCTGTCGGATAATACCAGTTTGGCACTTATAGGACCAGTATTATCACCCTTGCTTACACACTTTCCGTCTATATATACTCCGCTGGTTGTAGTAGTTCCCACCACATGTCCTATAGAGGATATGATGTGTGAAATCATCCGGACAGTTGTAGTTTTTCCATTTGTTCCTGTTACGGCAATTATTGGCACTGTGTAATCCTTATCCTCTGGACAAAGCAGGTCAACAATTGCTTTCGCTACGTTTCGAGACGTTCCCACAGCGGGGTGATGGTGCATTCTAATACCTGGTGCTGCATTGATCTCTATAAGGGCTCCACCTGTTTCTCTTATAGATTTTGAAATATCTCTGGTGGTTATATCAATTCCTGCAACATCAAGTCCTATTATCTTGGCTGCAAGCACTGCAAGCTCAGAATTTTCCGGGTGTATACTATCAGTCACGTCAACAGCAATTCCTCCTGTGCTGAGATTATCATTTTCTCGCAGTTGTACTGTCTGGCCTTCCTCGGGAACAAAGTCAAGGGTAAGTCTTTGCTTTTTGAGATAAGCTTCTATTATTCTATCCACCTTTATCTTGGTGAGGGGCTTTTCATGACCTTCGCCTCTTAGTGGATTGCAATTTTCTTTATCTATAAGCTGTGCAATAGTGCTGGAGCCATCACCTATAACATGAGCACATAATCTTTGTGCTGCAGCAACAACCTTATCACCAACAACCATAACTCTATAATGTTCACCTTCTATATATCTTTCTATAAGTACTGACTCACCGTACTCTGCAGCTATTTTAAAAGAATCTCTTACCTCCTCTGTGGTGGTAAGATTTACAGATACTCCTTTTCCCTGGTTTCCGAAGTTAGGCTTAACAACAATAGGGTAGCCGATCTCTTCGCTATAGGAGACGGCTTCAGTCTCTGTTTTTACTGCTTTTCCTTCAGGCACCGGTATTCCATAATCTCTTAAAACCTTATTGGCAAGTGCTTTGTTGCATGATGTATCAACTGCAATACAGCTGGTGTTTTCTGTAAGCGTCGCCTGCAGTCTTTTTAGGTTTTTGCCGTAGCCCAGCTGAAGCAGACTTCCATCTGCCAATCTGGTAACGGGAATATTTCTTTTTTCTGCCTCAGCCTTTATAGCAGAAGTACTTGAGCCTAACTCAAGCTCAATACTTTTTCGTCTCAATGCTTCCATCTTAGTACTAAAGTCAAAGCTCCGTTTTCTTATGATACTGTTCAAAAGCTCATATGCTAAACATCCGGCTTCAAGGCCAATAACTTCGTTTTTGCAGCCGTATATTACATTGTAAATGCTTTCACTGTCAGCCTGCCTGGTTTTTCCAAACTTTATATCATAGCCAAGTATATTTTGAATTTCTATTGCTACATGCTCTAAAATATGTCCTAAGTAAGTGCCCTCATGTAGTCTTTCGACAAAACCGCCTTCATAACCCAATGAACATTGATGCTTGTGCAAGCTTGGGATAGTTTCTATTAATTTCTCTGTAAAGCCTTCCAATTTGTTGGAAGGGCTATCGTAGTGTTCTTCAAGATCAACGACCAGCTTGACTACCGGAGAATGGCTATATATATTTTTACCGTTATAAGCATGACTGCTTATTATGTTCACTTTGCTTCCTCCTTATTATCTTTCCCATTGGGGTCAGCTTTTTTATCTTCCTTTGTTATTTCAATTCTATTTATAATATTAAAGCCATATCCGCTTGGAAGCACATGCAGCATTACATTGGTTATGGCTAATGGCTCATTTTGATTTTGCTCTGATATATTTGTATATCTAATAGTTTTTCCATCAATTACGGTTACTACGCCAGAGCCTGCAACCTTAAAGTTCATATCACTGTCAACTATTATTGCAGTATCTTCATCTATTCCTATTCCCAGTACGCTTGGGTTTGGAGCTACGGCAGCCAAAAGTCTGCCTATCCTGCCTCTTTGATTAAAGTGCTGGTCTATAATGACACCCTCTAGAAGTCCCATTCCGGGTGCCATTTTCAGTGTACACTTCCGAGGAGCTTCATCATCCTTGCCTTCTACCACCATTATCTCGCTCATCATTGATGCACCTGCACTGGTACCTGCTATTACTCTTCCGGATAAGTAGCTTTCTCTTATTGCCTTATGTGCATCCGTGCCTCCCAGTATACTTGATATTCTTAGTTGGTCGCCGCCTACAAAGAATATTCCATCTGCACTTTTTAATATTTCAATATTGTCACTGTCGCTGGTGTCCTCACGACTTGAAATATGAATAGGATGAACTGTTTTTGCTCCAAGCTGGCTTAGAATATCTTCATAAACTTCGGCCGCCTTTACCGGGCTGTTTGTTGCAGTAGTTACTAATGCGATATCAGGGTTATTTTTGCCTGTTGCAGCTATAAAAGTTTTTAAGATTGTTTTATCTGCATTTTTATCTTCTGCACCACCAATAATAATTAGTGTACCTTTAGCTTTAGGTTCTGACATAGCGACCTCCTTTGAAATAAGAATATTACATTAGTTTTTTAAGTTCACTTTAATATTTTTGCAAATTTGATGCTAAATATGCAGATAATATGATGTAGCCTCAGCATAATCAACCGGATCAGGAAATGTTTTCAAAAAAATAAAGTTCGGATAGACTCTGTCCATCCGAACTCATAAATAGAACTCTATTTTATATCTCCATGCTTTTCGTGATCAGCAAGCTCAACAATTTTGTTGTTACTATCGACAAACACAACCTTAGGCTTTAATACTCTTGCCTCAGCTTCGCTTATCCAGCAGTAGGCGATGATTATGACATTATCACCCGGCTGTACAAGTCTCGCAGCAGCACCGTTCAGGCAAATGACTCCGCTGTCAGGCTCACCTTCTATAACATAGGTTTCAAGTCTTGCTCCATTACAATTATTGACAATCTGAACCTTTTCTCCCGGAAGTATACCTGCGGCGTCTATAAGTGTTTTATCGATGGTAATGCTTCCTACGTAGTTAAGATTCGCTTCTGTAACTGTAGCTCTGTGGATTTTTGATTTAAACATATTCAACATCATTTGTTAGACCTCCAAACGTAGATTATCAATGAGCCTTGTCTTGCCAAATCTCACGGCAAGTGCGATAAGGATATCACCCTCAAGAGTATCTATAGCTCTGAAGGTTTTTGCATCTACTATTTCAATATAATCAATTTCTGCAAGGGGCTCGCTTTTGATATTAGAGACTATCATATCCATTAGCTGCGCCTTGCTTCTGCTGCCTGACTTTATTTCTTCCTCTGCCTTGAAAAGGGATTTTGACAGTATAAGAGCGGCTGCTCTTTCGCTTTGGCTGAGGTAAGTGTTCCTAGAACTCATAGCCAAACCATCTCCTTCTCTAATTATGGGGCAAGGTATTATTTGAAGATTCATATTCAGGTCCTTAACCATTTTTTCTATAACAGCAACCTGTTGAGCGTCCTTTTGACCAAAATATGCCCTGTCAGGCTCAACAAGATTAAAAAGCTTGTTTACAATTGTAGTAACACCCTTAAAATGACCGGGGCGAGATGCGCCGCAAAGCTTTTCAGTGATCTCGTTAACTTCAACATAGGTCATATAAGACTGTGGATATATCTCCTGAGGCGAGGGGTGAAAAATAAGGTCAGCTCCTGCTTCCTCGCACATGGCTGAATCTCTTTCAAAATTTCTCGGGTACTTTTCAAAATCCTCATTTGGACCGAACTGCGTGGGATTTACAAAAATACTTACTGCTACAAAGTCATTTTCTTCCCTTGCTCTCTTTATAAGAGAAATATGTCCCTCATGAAGATAACCCATTGTAGGAACAAAGCCTATGGTTTTTCCTTCAAGCTTTAGTGCTTTTATAACTGGCTTTAAAGCCTTAATATCTGTTATTGTTGTAATATTAGTTTTCACAATGCTTTTCCTCCATTAATAAAGCTTTGCTAGAATTTCATCATCTATGATAAAGGAATGAGCTTCAGTAGGAAAGTCCATAGATTTAACTTCTTTTATGTATTCACGGCAGCCTTCCTTCATTGCCTCGCCCAGTGGAGCAAACTGCTTTACAAACTTTGGTCTCATATCCATGTACATTCCGCAAAGGTCATGCATTACAAGCACCTGTCCATCACAGTATTTTCCTGCTCCTATACCTATAGTAGGGATAGTGAGCTTTTCACTGATAAGCCTTGCCAACCTATCAGGGACACATTCAAGGACTATAGCAAAGGCTCCGGCCTCTTGAAGCAGAAGTGCATCCTTAAGTATGGTCTTTGCTTGCTCCTCGCTCTTGCCCTGAACCTTATAGCCTCCCATCATGTTTACTGACTGTGGAGTGAGGCCAAGGTGTCCCATAACCGGAATTTTAGCAGCTACAATAGCTTTAACCTTATTAATTATTTCTTCCCCGCCTTCAAGCTTCACTGCCTCTGCATGACCTTCCTGTATCATGCGGCCTGCATTACGGATGCTCTCTTCAACACTTATGTGGTAAGAGAGATAAGGCATATCTGCTACAAGCAAAGCTCTCTTAGTGCCACGTGCAACAGCTCTGGTATGGTGTATGATATCATCAACTGTAACCTGTAAGGTGCTTTCATAGCCAAGCATTACCATTCCCAGCGAATCGCCTACCAGAATGCTGTCTATACCAGCTTCGTCAATCAGCTTAGCAGAAGAGTAATCATAGGCTGTAAGCATTGTTATTTTTTCACCCTTTGACTTGGCCTCCTGGTATGATGCGGTTGTAAATTTTTTATCCTTCATTGTTTGCTCCTCCTGACAATATTTCTTTTAGCTCATGTTTTTTTTGCTCATCTTTGAGCTTATCTCTGGCAGCAAGCCTTAATGCATGCTGTCCCATATAGCAATAAAATTCCTTGCCTTGCGGCATTAGCTTATCAAAGGCATCGATATGCGCAGCAACTGTAGAAGCATCTCCTCTAGCAATAGGGCCAGTCAGAGCCTTTTCTGCACCAAAGCTCTCTATATTTTCAAGTGTGCTCTCAATAAGAGGTCTGACTGCTTTGAAGCCAAAGCTTTTATCTATTCCGATTGCTTCCAGAACGCTCAGGCCGTTGTCAATAAGCGCAGTAAGGTAGTTGGAAAACATGCAGGCTGCTGCATGATATAAGGCCTTATCCTTTGAATCTATTAAATTGTATTTATTTCCCAGTTTGTTAAGTAGAGGGCTTATTTTCTCTACAGAAGCTGCATCGCCTTCAATAAAAAACACAGCAGCTTCAAAGGCTGAAGCTGAGCATGCGTCTGCTACAGATATTAGAGGATGCATGGATAGGGTGCTGCACCCCAAAGCCTTCGCGCTCTCCAGTACAGCTGAAGGCAGAGCGCCGCTCATATGCAGCAGGGTGTGTTGCGGGCGTAGAAGACCCGTGCTGCTAAGCTCCTTACAGGCAGCCTCTATCTGACTGTCTCCCGTGGTTATGAATATTATATCCGAGTTTAAAACCAGTTCCTCAGGACTTAAAAAGCAGCGGCTGGCTGTATATTCAGCTGT
This sequence comes from uncultured Clostridia bacterium, assembly GCA_937976095.1. GTDB lineage: Bacteria > Bacillota > Clostridia > Lutisporales > Lutisporaceae > CALGKJ01. The sequence goes on from CALJSV010000006.1 coordinate 11,345, forward strand.
GAGAGCAGCTGCAGCTGCGCTTCTGCTATAATAGCCAGATAGCTCCAAGCCCCTTTGCGAAAGATATAGACCAAAGGCAGTTCCAACCTTTCCGGCTCCCATAAAACCAATCTTCATATAATAACACTTCCTCAATAATGCTGGTATAAAATAAAAAAACCTTTTCAGTCAAAAAATGAACATGAAAAGGAAAACTCCCGAAAGAATCAATATTTCCTGTCCTAGTCCATAAGGATCAAAGCAGTTCATTTTTGACTTGAATAATATAATAGGTGTGGCTCATTAAGATACCACCCAAGATAATATTAACACACCTGTTTTATTTTTACAATATATACTTGTATCTTGTATACAAGTATAGCGAATAAAATAGTACTGTAGTTTAAAATATGTTAAAATGATAAGTAGATTTTTCTTATGTTTGAAATATATAGCTGCTGCACATAATCTATATAGCTGCAGTAGAGAGAAGATTGTAAAGGGTGAAGTGGATGAAGACCTGGGAAGGTAAAAGATATTATACTTTAAATTGTTTTTTGAGAGAAAGGTTTGGGGAAAAGGTATTTAAGGTTCCTCTTGATGCTGGCTTTACCTGCCCTAATAGAGACGGGAAGGTATCAAAGGGCGGCTGCATCTTTTGCAGTGAAAGAGGCTCGGGAGATTTTACAGGAAGCTCTAAAGAGCTTATCATGCAGTTTCATGAAGCTAAGGCTATGATGAATAAAAAATGGAGCAACGGTAAGTATATAGCTTATTTTCAGGCGTATACAAATACCTATGCACCGGTTGAGGTGCTAAGAGAAAAGTATAACAGCATACTTGAGCAGGAGGGGGTTGTAGGTCTTGCAATTGCAACACGACCTGATTGTCTTGGAGATGATGTGCTGGAGCTGCTTGAAGAAATAAGCAGACGTACATATCTGTGGGTGGAGCTGGGACTTCAGACTATACATGAAGGTACTACTGAAAAAATAAACAGAGGTTACTCGCTTAATACTTATATAGAAGCAGTGAGAGCGCTGAAAAAAAGAAATATTGAAGTAGTAACTCATGTGATACTGGGGCTTCCGGGAGAAACAAAAGAAATGATGCTGGAGACTGTTAGACTTGTAGCAAATGCAAATACTCAGGGAATTAAACTTCATTTGCTGCATGTTCTAAAGGATGCCAAGCTTTTGAGGCTATATAATGAGGGAGAGCTAGAAGTTATGTGCAGGGAAGAATATGCAGATCTTATAGTAGACTGCCTTGAGGCTCTTCCCGAAACAATGGTAGTCCACCGTATAACTGGAGACGGACCGAGAGATACACTAGTTGCCCCTATGTGGAGTCTTAAGAAATGGGAGGTACTCAATGCCATAGATTACCAGCTTATGGACAGGAGTGCTTGGCAAGGAAAAAGATTTTTCCCAGATAATGAGCTAAAAGGGCTTTTTGAATAATTTTGGAGGGTGAAGCTTAATGAAATATACAATAGGGGATGTTGCCCGTGAGGCCGGAGTATCAATTACAACTGTTTCAAGAGTAATAAATGGCAACTATCCTGTCAAAGCCGAGACGAAGAGAAAGGTGGAGGCGGCTATAAAGAAAATGAACTATGAGCCAAACCCACTTGCTCAGGGACTGATCAGAAACAAGACCTTTTATCTTGGTGTAGTGGTTCCGGGAATCACCAATATGTTTTTTACTGAGGTTCTGCATGGAATAGAAAAACTGGCGAAGGCATACGGCTATGGAGTTTTTATAAATGACAGCGAAGGAGATGCTGCTGCTGAGCGCAACAACATAAAGAAGCTTGTTGGAAGGCTTGTGGATGCTATTATTGTAATAGACCCCCAAACAGAAAATATGCTTTCAGGTTTTTTTGAGGAAGTATCGGCACAGACTCCCCTGGTATGCATAAATGGCTATAGTAAGGACATGAATGTTAACTTTGTACTTAGTAATGAGGAAAAAGGAACAAAGGAAGCTCTGGAATACCTTATTGGCTTGGGTCATAGCAGGATAGCCTTTGTTAGAGGAGGGAACAGCTATTCCTATGACATAAAGGAGGCTGTATACAGGCAGTGCATGGAAGACCTTGGAGAAAGGTCAATCATACTTAGCACTCGGGATGGCAACAGTACTGATGTAGTTGATAATGTGGCGGAGCATATAGCGTCTATTCACAAGAAGGAGTATGAAATAGGGGTTGATATAACAGCGTTTTTTTGCTGTAATGACCTTATGGCAATTGGAGTAGTTAATGGATGCAGTGCCGGTGGTATAGAAGTGCCTGACAGTGTATCTGTAATTGGCTTTGACAATATTGTCATATCCCAGATGACGAGGCCTAAAATAACCACAGTAGATCAAAACATGAGAGCCTTAGGGGAACAGGCAGCAAAGGAGGCAATTGGACTTATAGAAGCAAGTGAGCTGAAATATGAAAGGGTTATAATAGACACTAAGCTTATTGTCCGGGAAAGCTGCAAAAGCATAATTTAATCTGTTGTGCTAGCTGAATAAAGCAGTTTTGGAACATCACTGCTTGGTATCAGCTAGCACAACAAGTTAATTTAAATTATAGGTAAGAGCACAGTGACAAATATTTTTGTCTGCTGTGCTTTTTTTATTTGAAATTTACAGCAGATGTATTATAATAGTTATAGAAAAGGTTTTCTATGTTGAAAACATTAGACTGTAGAGATGTAGATTTAACTCGTTGTGCTAGCTGATATAAAGCAATCTGCGAAGAGGCTTAGAAGCTGTCAGCGAAGTGTAGGAATAGTCGCACCAAAGTATTACCCATAAGCATTTGCTGCCTTGGTGCGACCTGGAGCAAGCATACAGCTTCTTTGCCTTGAAGCATTATTGCTTGGTATCAGCTGGCACAACATATTAATTTATATAGGGAGGTACTCAAAATGTCAGAATTAAGATGGAATCCACTGCTTAAAACTTGGACTATGGTTGCTTCAAACAGGCAGAGCAGGCCCAATATGCCAAAAAACTGGTGCCCATTTTGCCCGGGCTCGGGTAAGGTGCCGGATGACTATGTCGTACACAAATATGATAACGATTTTCCTGCCCTGACCCAAAGTCCGGGTATCCCTGATTTGGAGGGAAGCGAGCTCTATAAAGTAGCAGAAAACTACGGTAAATGCGAGGTAATATTGTATTCGCCGGAGCATACAAAATCGCTGCACGAGCTTGATAAGGATCATATATACAAGCTAGTAGAGCTTTGGACAGAACGATTTGTAGAGATATCTAAGGATGAGAAAATAAAGTATATATTCCAGTTTGAAAATAGAGGAGAAGAGGTAGGGGTAACCATGCCACATCCTCATGGGCAGATATACGGATACTCCTTCGTGCCGCTTAAGCTGAGGACAGAGTTGGACAGCAGCAAGGAATACTTTGAGGAAAAGGGCTCCTGTCTTTTATGCGATATGAACAAAGAGGAAAAGGATTTTGAGAAAAGAATAATAGCAGAAAATAATGGATTTATTGCATATATTCCTTTCTTTACAGATTATCCATATGGAGTGTTTATTGTAAGTAAGGAGCATAAGGGCTGCTTTGCAGACTTTAGTGAAAAGAACAAAAGAGATCTTGCTGAGATGCTAAAAAACATAACGGGAGCCTTTGATACAATGTTTGAAAGACCATTTCCATACATGATGTGTATACATCAGACACCTGTAAATACAGAGGAATATAGGGATTCGAACGAGTACTTCCATTTTCATATAGAATTCTACACACCACTTAGAGATGCAAGCAGGATAAAATACTATGCTTCCTCTGAAATGGGTGCGTGGGCGGCATGCAATCCTCTTTCAAATGAGGAAACAGCAATAGCTTTAAAGGCAGCATTAGAAAAATATACAGAAGGCTCTAGATAAGGAGGGGATTGACATGAATATTCAACAGCTAAAAGATAAGTTTATTGAAGTATATGGAAGCAGCCATAGGGAGCTTGAGGTCTTCTTTTCACCCGGAAGAGTAAACCTCATAGGGGAGCATATAGATTATAACGGAGGCTTTGTTTTCCCTGCTGCTCTTACCATTGGAGTATATGCAGTAAGCAGGCGTAGAGATGACAATGTTATCAACTTGAAGTCGCTTAATGTAGCTAAGAGCGTATCATTTTCCTTGGATGAGCCAATTAGCTATATGGAGGAGGATGACTGGGCCAACTATCCAAAGGGAGTGGCAAGAGAGCTACTGGCAAGAGGTAACAATTTTAGAGGCATGGATCTTCTGTACTACGGCAACCTACCACATGGATCAGGGCTGTCCTCGTCAGCTGCCCTTGAGGTGCTTACTGCCTATATGCTTTTGAATACTAATGGAGTCGAAGCAGACAGGGTAGAGCTGGCTAGACTTTGCCAAAAGGTTGAAAATGAATTTATGGGAATTAACTGCGGCATAATGGACCAGTTCTCGGTTGCTCTTGGCAAAAAGGACAATGCAATACTATTAAACTGCAGCAGCTTGGAATACAAATACGCTCCAATAAAGCTGGAGGGAGCGAGCATTGTACTCATAAATACAAATAAAAGGAGAGAGCTTGCAGACTCAAAGTATAATGAAAGAAGAGCAGAGTGTGATAGGGCGCTGGAGCTTATAAAGGCTCATAAAAGTATAGAAGATCTTTGCTCGGCTAATTTAGATGATGTAAATGAATACATAAAGGATGAAACCCTCCAAAAAAGGGCAAGGCATGTTGTAGCAGAGAATCAGAGAGTGTTAAAGGCGATTGAAGCCCTGAACACTAATGATATAGCTGAATTTGGCAGGCTTATGCTGGAGTCTCATAAGTCTTTAAGGTATGACTATGAGGTAACAGGTGCTGAGCTGGATGCAATAGTTGATGGAGCAACGAACGTTGATGGCTGCATAGGATGCAGGATGACGGGAGCGGGCTTTGGAGGCTGTGCAGTTGCAATTGTCGAAAACGATAAGCTGAACAGCTTTAAACAAAAAGTTGCAGAGTATTATACTGCAAAAACAGGCCTGAACCCAAGCTTTTATGAAAGCAATATTGGTGACGGTGTAGGTAAGCTATAGTCGTTCAAGTTATGCAGATTAATAACAAGCAATAGAGTTCCGAGACAAGAAGCATTAACCTCTCTTCGGGCTGCACCAAGGCAGCTATGGCTCTGGGGTAGGACAATTGGTGCTGCTATCCTTCGATTCGCTAACTGCTTCTAAGTCTCTTCACAAATTGCTCTTATATTAATCTGCATAACTTGAACAGTATATAGTTATTGTCATGTAGATTATTGCTGTAGATAGCTGTCGTTTAGGTGAAATTTCCCGGGAAATATGGCATAATATGTATATATACTCTTGCGTATAAATACATTAGGAGGGGGATCATGGATAAGGATAGAAAACCATTCAGCTTGCCTGAAGGCTTCATGCTTGGAACAGCCACTGCTTCACTTCAGATTGAGGGCGGAGATAAAAACAACAGCTGGTACAGATGGGCTGAGCAAGGACATATCAAGGACGGAACCCATTGCATAGTTGCAGATGATCATTGGAACAGAGTGGATGAAGATATACAGCTGGTGAAGCAGCTCAACAGCAAGGTATACAGAATGAGCCTGGAATGGAGCAGGATTGAGCCTCATAAAGGACAGTTTGACAAAGCTGCTATAGACCACTACAGAGATGAGATACAAAAGCTTATATCAGCAGGAATAAAGCCTCTGGTTACACTGCATCATTTTTCAAATCCCTTGTGGCTGGAAGACAGTGGGTCATGGCTTAATGAAGAGGCTATAGATAGCTTTGAGGCTTACACTGCTTATGTAGTCTCGCAGCTCGGAGATATTGTGAGTGAATGGGTTACCATTAATGAGCCTAACATATATCTTATCATGAGCTATGCCTTTGGCCATTGGCCTCCGGGAAAGAAAAGCATACTGGACTATTTTAAAGGAGCTAAAAACATGATTTTAGCTCACATTAAGTCCTATAAAAAGATTCATGAGCTTCGAAAGGAAATGGGCTATGAGGATTCAATGGTAGGTGTAGCCTTTCATTTAAGGGTATATGATCCTAAAAAAGGGACTGCCATTGAAAAGCTGGTAGCAAAAAACACTGAGAGATTGTCCCAGGAGATTTTTGTTGCCGGAATGACTGAGGGAAAGCTGATATTTCCGGTAGGCTCTGGCTATCCTATGGGAAAAGGCAAATATTTTGACTTCTTTGGCATCAACTATTATACAAGAGATATAATAAGCTTTACACCTGACTTAGGAAAAGCCTTTGCAAAAACAGAGGTAAAAGAAGACGCGCCTATAAATGACCTTGGATGGGAGATCTATCCCGAAGGCTTATACAGACTTTGCAAGAGCTATTACGACAGATTCAAGCTTCCTATATTTATTACCGAAAACGGCACCTGTGACAGCAGAGATGCCTTTAGAACAGAATATATATATGACCACCTTTATCAGGTAAAAAAGCTGGTGGAGGATGGTGTGGATGTGCAAAGGTACTACCATTGGACGCTTATGGACAACTTTGAATGGATTGAGGGCTTAAGTGCCAGATTTGGAGTCGTCGAGGTAAATTTTGATACGCTTGAGCGCACAATAAGAAAAAGCGGACGCTTCTATAGTGAGCTAAGTGAGAATAATGGAGTTACGGCAGACATGATAGAGAGATATCTGTAAGGGTCTCTGGTCGCTGGTCTCTAGTCTCTAGTGGCCAGAAGCCAGTAGCCATTATCTAATTCCGGTGTGTGGGTTTTTGGTGTTTGATATTTCTTGACAAATGTAAGATTTAAGTGTAAAATAATTCGCATCTGAACATAATATGTTTAATAAGTGCAAGGAACGGGAGTAGTAGAGGTGTTATGATGCTTTAAGAGAGCTGTGGTTTGGTGCAACACAGCAGTATCAAGGCTTTGAACTCGCCCGGGAGCAGCTGCCTGAAGTAAGTAGGGTCAGCCGGAATTCCCCCGTTATAGGGATAGATGGTTTGTGCGAAATTATTAGCCAATGCCGTTGAAAAAGGGGACCGTAATGGTCAAGTAGAGTGGTACCGCGGAATTAATCCGTCTCTTAGCTAGCTAAGAGACGGATTTTTATTTTTACTAAGTATTTAAGAATCGAAAGGAGCTGTTCATAATGCCATACTCAAAGGATATAGATAGGAAATGGCAAAAAAGGTGGGAGGAAACTAAGCTTTATAAGTTTCACCCTGAAAAGGTTGACAAAAAGCTGTATTGCTTAGAGATGTTCTCTTATCCATCAGGAGCGAAGCTGCACGTAGGACACTGGTATAATTTTGGTCTAAGCGACTCTTGGGCGAGAATGAAGAGAATGCAGGGCTATGAAGTATTTCAGCCAATGGGCTTTGATGCCTTTGGTCTGCCTGCTGAAAACTATGCAATAAAGACAGGAATACATCCGCAGGATTCAACCATGAAAAACATCGAAACAATGGAAACTCAGCTTAGAGAAATGGGAGCTACCTTTGATTGGGATTATGAGGTGGTTACCTGCTCGCCTGAGTATTACAAGTGGACTCAATGGCTTTTCTTGGAGCTTTACAAAACCGGCCTTGCCTATAGAAAGGAAGCACCTGTAAACTGGTGTCCGAAATGCAGCACAGTGCTTGCAAATGAGCAGGTTCAAGATGGGAAATGCGAAAGATGTGATGCTGAGGTAACCAAGAGAAATCTTACCCAGTGGTTCTTTAAGATAACAAATTATGCTCAGGAGCTTCTTGATAAGCTAGAAGGCTTGGATTGGCCTGAAAAGACCAAAAAAATACAAACCAATTGGATCGGAAGATCTGAGGGAGCCGAAATAGAATTTAAGCTTGAAAGCTCAGATATATCCTTTAAGGTATTTACTACCAGAGCAGATACGCTTCTAGGAGTAACCTACGTGGTGCTTGCACCGGAAAATGAGCTGGTTGATAGGATTACTACACCTGAATACAAAAAAGCAGTAGAAGTCTATAAGGAGCACGTAAAAAAGGAAACAGAGATAGAGCGTTTATCTACAACAAAGGAAAAGACAGGCGTATTCACCGGAGCTTATGCAGTACACCCCATTACAAAGGAAAGAGTTCAAGTCTGGATATCTGACTATGTACTCGCCAGCTACGGAACAGGCTGTGTAATGGCAGTTCCTGCTCATGATGAAAGAGATTTTGAATTTGCACAGATGTTTAACCTTCCAATAAAGAGGGTTATAAAGGGACTAAAGGGAGTGGACGATAAGCTTCCGTTTGTTGACTATGGAGTGCTTGTGGACAGCGAAGAATTCTCAGGCTTGACCTCAGAGGAAGCAAGGATCAAGATAGTAGAAAAGCTCGCAGCAGGTAATATGGGAGAGTTGAAGATAAACTATAGACTGAGAGACTGGCTTGTTTCAAGACAAAGGTATTGGGGAGCACCAATTCCTATTATTCACTGTGAAAGCTGTGGAGTAGTTCCAGTGCCTGAAAGGGATCTTCCGGTACTTCTTCCATACGATGTTGAGTTTGCTCCTGATGGAGAGTCTCCATTAAAGAAGAGCAAGGAGTTTATGAATACTGTATGTCCTACCTGTGGAAAGCCTGCATTAAGAGATCCTGATACTCTGGATACCTTTGTATGCTCTTCCTGGTACTATTTAAGATATGCAGACAACAAGAACCATGAAAAAGCCTTTGATAAGGAGTGGATCAATAAGCTGCTTCCGGTCGATAAGTATATCGGAGGAGCTGAGCACGCTGCAATGCATCTGCTATATGCACGCTTTATAACTAAGGCACTTAGAGATGCAGGTCATTTAAGCTTTGATGAGCCCTTCCTATCATTAGTTCATCAGGGTACAATACTTGGCTCTGACGGAGAGAAAATGAGCAAATCAAAGGGTAACACTGTATCCCCTGACGAATATATTGATGAATATGGTTCAGATGTATTCAGATGCTATCTTGCCTTTGGCTTCAATTATATTGAGGGTGGTCCGTGGAGCGATGATGGTATAAAGGCTATGTCCAGGTTTGTTTCAAGAATAGAAAAAATAGTAGACAGACTTAAGGAGCTTCGAGACAAGCAGGAAAACAAGGAAATGGGAGCAGCAGAGAAGGAGCTTAACTATGTGCGAAACCTTGCAATAAAGTATGTTACCAAGGATGCAGAAATATTCCAGTTTAATACTTCGGTTGCAAAAATGATGGAGCTGATTAATGCTCTATACGACTATGACAACAACGTGAAGGATAAGAACCTTGAGCTTTTTGAGGACAGCATTGCAGATCTTATAAAGCTGCTTGCACCCTTTGCACCTCACTTTGCAGAAGAAATGTGGGAGAAGCTTGGCTACAACGACTCTATCTTCAATGTAGAATGGCCTGTATGGGATGAAAAGGCACTTGTGAAGGATACTATAGAAATAGCCATTCAGGTAAATGGTAAGCTGAAGGGCAGGAAGGAAATACCTTCAACGGCAGACGATAAGGCAGTGGAGGAGCTTGTTATGGCTGATCCAGAAGTAAAGGAATACCTTGAAGGCAAGCAGGTTGTAAAGGTTATTGTTATAAAGAATAGACTAGTAAACATAGTTGTTAAATAAAAAGGCATTAAAATGGATATGTACTTGTGTGCATATCCATTTTGCATGTTTCGACATAAACTGCTGCTATACTTGTTTAATATGTTCTAATAGACAATTTATGACAATTAAGTATATAATGATAATAGAATATTAATTATCTTTTAGGTGATGGGTGGCGTATATGGGTTTAAGAATAATAATTGAGATTTTAGTTGCAGCTTTTATTCTGACTTTTACAGCTGTAATACTAATGCACAATTTGAAGAGAAGAAAGGCATCTGAGAAGGCATTGACAGAAAGCGAGGAGAGATTCCGTACACTTATAAACGGAATGTCTGATTTTATATGCATTAAGGATAGTGCTGGAAGGCTGGTCGATGGCAATGATGCTGTGGTAAAGCTTCTAGGCTTGGATAAAACTACGAGCAAAGGCTTAAGCTGTGAGGACATAGCTGCTGAGAAGCCTTATTTGAAGCCGCTTATAGATAAAATTAAGCATTATGAAGAAGGAATTTGGGTCAGTAAAGAAAGTGTAAGCTTTGAAGAACCTTTGACTCTGGCGGAAGGATCTTCAGGACTTTTTGATTTTACCATGCTACCGATATTTAAGACAAACGGTGAAAAAAACGGAGTAATAATCATCGGCAAGGATCTTACAGACAGGAAAAAGACCAAGGAGGACCTACAGAAGAATGAAGAGATATTAAGAGCTACCTTGAATGCCACAGCTGACGGGATCTTAGTTGTAACAAATTCCAGAGAAGTGGTTGACTGCAACCCTCTTTTCCAAAAAATGTGGAAAATACCTCAGTACATAATTGACACGAGGGATGAAGTTGAGCTTTTGAATTTTGTTTCAAACCAACTGGAAAACCCGAATGATTTCAGAAGCTGGGTGAATAATTGCTATAAGATAAATTGGGCAGAGTCATGGACAGCCTACTTTAAGGATGGAAGAGTATTTGAAGTCTACTCGGAGCCTCTGATACGTAAGAGCATAGCAGAGGGGAGAGTATGGAGCTTTAAGGACATCACTGCACGCAAAAGGATGGAGCGTGAGCTCATAGAAAGTGAAGAAAGGTACAGAAGACTTGTAGAGCTGTCACCAGATGCAATTTATATGAGCATAGACGGAAGCAACATTTTTTCTAATTCCACTGGTGCACGGCTTTTAGGTGTTGATGATCCAAAGGAGCTAGTTGGCAAGCCTATACTGGGCTTTGTATATTACGACTACTATGACACTACTAATAAGAAGCTGCCGGATGCAAATGGAGAAAGAACTGTGCTTCCGCTAATTGAAGAAAAGCTCATAAAAAAGGATGGAAGTATTGTTGACATAGAGGTAGCCTCTACGACGTATGAATATAAGGGCAAGACTGCAATCCTGAGTGTTGTTAGAGACGTTACAGAAAGAAAGAGAACAGAAGAGCTTCGTAAAAAGATGGAGGAAAACTCAAGACTTCTGACTGAGGCTATTGAGTATGATAAGCTCAAAACAGAGTTTTTCGCTAACATTTCTCATGAGTTCAGAACTCCCCTGAATATTATCCTGGGAGCTCAACAGTTGTTTGATTTTGTTCTTAAGGATACTGTTGATGGGGATAGTAAGCTTAAGATAGATAAGTATCTAAAAATAATGAAGCAAAATTGCTATAGATTATTACGTCTTGTAAACAACCTTATAGATATAACGAGGATAGACGCAGGTTTTTTTAATATACAGTTAAAAAACCATAATATTGTAAGTGTAGTTGAGGAAATAACTCTTTCTGTCGCAGAATACATAGAAAACAAAGGAGTACACCTTCAATTTGACACAGATGTAGAGGAAAAGCTACTTGCCTGTGATGCCGACAAAATAGAAAGAATAATGCTTAATCTTCTATCAAATGCAACAAAATTTACAGAGCCGGAAGATAGCATCGAGGTTATTGTTGAAGATAAAGGAAGTATTGTTGCCATAACTGTAAGAGATACAGGTATCGGTATACCTAAGGATAAGCAGGAGTTGATTTTCGAAAGATTTAGACAGGTGGACAAGTCCTTTATCAGAAACCACGAGGGAAGCGGCATAGGACTCTCTATAGTAAAGTCGCTTGCTGAACTGCATGGAGGAAGGGTATACATGGAAAGTGAGCTTGGAGAAGGAACCAGCTTTACTATTGAGCTTCCTGTACGTGTTGTGCCGGATGAACATGCAGAGGGAACTATGGAAAATACATACCAAAGTAAGATAGAGCGGATCAATGTAGAGTTTTCAGATATATACCTTTAGAGTCACAATACAAAAAATCTCCTTACCTAGGGAGATTTTTCTTTTTATAGGGTTTCACTTTTTCTTGTACCTCTATATTATGTATTATCGAGCTTAATCAGTGCATACCTCAAAGGAGGTAAAGACAAGCACTGAAGGTCTCTTAAATACATGCAGGGGGTGCACAGATGTCATATAGAACCCAGCCGATACTAAAAGAAAGGATTTGGGGAGGACAGAAGCTAAAGGACTATAATAAATCCTTAGGCACTCAATGCATAGGGGAAAGCTGGGAAACAGATATTGAAGATAATGGTTGTCCTGTACTTATTAAATTTATTGATGCAAATGACATTTTATCAGTACAAGTTCATCCTGACGATGAATATGCAAGGCAAAGGGAAGGTCAGAGGTATGGAAAGACTGAAATGTGGGTAATACTGGAATGTGATGCAGGTGCCGAGATAATTTATGGTTTTAACAGCAATGTTGAAAAACAAGAGTTGCTCGACGCTTTAAAGCACAACTCAATAGCCCGGCTTTTAAATATAGTGAATGTAAAGAAGGGGGATGTTGTACAGATACCTTCAGGAACTGTTCATACACTCGGGAAGGGCATAGTGCTATATGAAATACAGCAGCCCAGCGATCTTACCTATAGGCTATATGATTGGGACAGGGTTGATTCAAATGGGAAAAAGCGTGAGCTGCATATAGATAAGGCTTTGGAGGTATTAAAATACACCTCACAATCAGCTGAAATACTAAATGTTTATGATTATAAGGGGAAAACCAATTTAAATGAAATATATATTGGTAATGAGCTATTCAATGTTAGCTACAATTTTCTGGAACCAGCTCAAGAATACAGTCTGAAAAATAAATGTATAATATCTATCGTCAACGGTACTACAGAGCTGATAGCTGGAAATAAGAGAACCATAATGGAGAAGGGAGACACTTGGATAGTCTCAGAAGAAAGTGCATTGAAAACGTATATTTACAGCTTGAGCCACATAGAATTTATTAAGACAAGTTATTAATATTAAGGTCTATTGACATTGCTTTGCAGCCGATTGACATAGCAAGTATTGCATGATATCATTGAAAGCACTTGGCTACAAACTTCGCCAAAACAGAAAAGCTGCAGATTTTCGAAAGCACTTTACTGAATATTGAAAGGGGTGGCAATATGATTTCCAGTGTAAAATCTCAAGAGAATGGTTTTGACTCCAGGCTTGAGAATATTTTTAAAAGAGACGTAAAAGTAAAATATAAAGTAAAACTCTCAGGGAAGGTTAAGCTTTATGTAAGTGATAAAAATGCAATAAAGGGACTAAGCGGCGTATTGTCACTTTACAAGAGAGAATTTCATTAAAATATTTACGCCCCTGAATTTCAGGGGCGTTTTATTTTGACTTAGCAAGTTAACATAATGTAAAAAAGAGCTATTCTCCAAGTGGAAACAGCTCTTTTTCTTATTGCTATTATATTATAAGTAAAAAATTGTATATTGTCAAGAAATAATTAGCTATAGTAAGTAAAATAGTGATTGTTATATGTCTGCATTAGAAGTAGAATAGGAGCAAGCAATTAAATGTTTTTCAGGGTTTTATCTTTTACGATGTTTCCTATAGAATATATATACGTGCTCCAGCATGCTCTAATGCTGTGAAGCACCTTCGATCTTATATAGTAGGATTGAAAGAATAAGGGAGGTGCAATATGACTGTCAAAAATCACCCGGCTTACGGGGAAGAATTGCAGAGACTCAAATACACCTTGGATTACGTATATGAAAGTCTTTCACTGCTGAATGAGAGAAAAGGAAATCTGGATGAAGATATTTCGAGAAGAAGAAGACATTTTAGCTCAGAAAGCAGTCAGGATTATATCGATCTAATGATTGGCACAATGATGCAGGATAGAACAAATCTTAAGCTTCGAAATCTTATAGCGGCAAAAAGCAAGCCCTACTTTGCCAAGATAGATTTTTTGGAAGCCGAGAAGGAAAGCTCCGAAAAGCTCTACATAGGGAAGATGGCACTTATAAGAGAAGAGGATCAAGAGCTTATTATAGTAGATTGGCGTGCTCCCGTTGCAAACCTATATTATGAGGAAAGACTGGGAGATGCAAGCTATAAGAGTCCTGAAGGTAGTGTTAAAGGACAGCTGCAGCTTAAGAGGCAGTTTTCTATAAACGACGGAAAGCTTGAACAAATGTTTGATATAGACATAACGACCAATGATGAATTCCTTCAGGCATCACTGGGGTCAAGTGCAGACAGTAGGCTTAAGGAAATAGTATCAACCATCCAGGCTGAGCAAAACCAAGTCATAAGAGCAGACATGTGGACTCCGCTGATAGTTCAGGGAGCTGCAGGCGGCGGTAAAACAACAATTGCGCTGCACCGTATAGCTTATCTGATATACACTCACGAAAAAACCTTCAAACCGGAAAATTTTATGATAATTGCACCAAACAAGCTGTTCTTGAATTACATTTCAGAAGTTCTCCCTGAGCTAGGCGTTGAAAAGACGAAGCAGACTACCTTTGAGGATTTTGCCGTCCAGATAATTGGTCAGAAATTTAAAATAAAGGATTCCAACGAGAAGCTCAATCTATTTGTCAATCACAACGCTACAGAGGAGCAAATAGCAAAAAATAGTCTTCTACGGCAGCAATCTGAGCTAAAATCCTCAATGCAGTTTAAGGATATTATTGATGGCTATATAGCAGAAATAGAGAAGTGCTTCATACCCAGGGAAGACTTTATGTTGGGCTCAAGAGTTATAATGAGCTACAATGAAATAAACGAGGTATTCTTAAAGAACTATACAAGAATGCCAATAGTAAAAAGAATAGATGAGCTGAAAAAGCACCTTACCAGCAGGCTTAAATCTATGAAGGATGCTCTAGTAGCTGATATACAGGATAAGTGTGACAAGCGTATTAGAAGATTTAAAAATGAGCTGGAAGAAGGAGAAGCCAGACAAAAGCTTATTATTGAAACAATAGATAAGAAAAACGAGCTTATTGCAAAAATAGAGCTGCACTCGAAAAGTGCAGTGAAGGATTATATTAAGAAGATTTCAAAGCTTGACCCGTTTCAGTATTATAAGGAGCTATTTGAAAAGAGGGATTATTACAGCTCTTTAGTTTTGGCTAAGCTGGATAGTGCTGTAGCTGACTATATGAGAGGGTATACACTAGAGGAAATAAAAAAGGCAGAATATGATATAGAGGACATAGCACCAATTATGTACTTGAAGTTTATGATATATGGAGTGGATGAAAAAATTCCGGTCCGTCATATTGTAATAGATGAAGCTCAGGATTTCAGCGTGTTTCAAATATATGTACTGAAAAACATTATAAAAGATAGCTCTTTTACGATCCTGGGAGACTTAGCACAAGGGATACATGCTTATAGAGGAGTAAAGGATTGGAATGATATTGCAAGGCACGTTTTCGGAGGGAAAAGTCAATATTTGCTGATGGAGCAGAGCTATAGAACAACAGTAGAAATAATGGAGGCAGCAAATAAGGTAATAGCAAAGCTAGAGGATGAAAAGCTAACACCTGCCCATCCTGTAATAAGGCACGGAATGTCGGTAAAGATCTCCAAGATGGACAGTAAGGAAGAAATGGTTAGGGATATAGAGCAGAAGCTTGATAAATATAAAAAAGACAAGTTAAAATCAATGGCTATTATTTGCAAGACAGCAGATGAATGCGAAGAAATTTTTTCGTTATTTAAAAAAACGAAAGAAAGACCTTATATAATTACCGGAAAGGAAAAAGAATATAAGAGTGGAATAGTAATTGTACCATCTTACTTGGCAAAGGGACTTGAATTTGACGTTGTATTTATAGCAAATGCTGAAAATGACATATATACGAAGGCAGAATTAGATATTAAGCTCTTATATGTGGCGATGACAAGGCCACTTCATAACCTTCATATTTATTATACAAATGAGCTTTCATCTCTGCTTCACGATGTATAGATTAATAAACTGTAGTAATGGATGTGATAGTGATGTTAAAGTATGTGGAAAAGCTTAAGCATAAGGCTTTAAGTGGGGATAAAGAGGCGGCAGATAAGTATGATAAGATTATGAAATGTATGCAAGGCATGGATTCCGACAGAATCGCCAACTGCATAATACTCATGAAAGAGCTTATACCGGAGCTTGAAAACCAAAGTGCGCTTCTTATTAAAAAGTATGTAATAGAGCCTGAAAGAAGTCTTGCATATTTAAGCAGAGATGAGGTTGAGCTAATAAGCTTTCTCAGAAACAATCTTAAAGAAGATGCTTGGAATAAATAAATAAGAATTCTATAATAATTGCAGGAAAAATATAATTGGTAGTGAGAAGTCAAAGTTGGGAGGGTTCGGCATGAAAAGGTTTGCCGTTTTTGTCTGTTTGCTTTTTACTATTGCTGGCACATTTTCATGGTACATATTAAGGCATCCTAAGGAAGCAGTTGATGAGTACGCGGTTTGGGAGCTTCAGTGTATGAATGAATATTATGAGAGCCAGGATTTCACAATCTATATTGATGTTCCTGCAAGTAAGATGTACGTTTTTAAGGATAATCAGATTCTTAAGGATTATAAGGTGTTGTCTGACGGCAGCAGCTTCTCGGTGCCATCCGGAATCTGGAGAATAATAAGTAAAACAGGCTTAAAGCATGATTCGGAAAACACTTGGATGGGCTTGAATGTGCCCTGGGGAAGCTTCGGGATATGCGGCATCAATACCCACGGGCAAGGCAGCTTCAAAATAAGCAATAATGAGCTACTTGAGCTATCGAGCTTTATTAAGTTTGGTACTAAGGTTGAGGTATATGGTGGACCATTAGGACCCTTTGGAAGGAAGCTCAGGATAATTATGCCTGGAGATAGGGGGTCGGATGTTTTGGAGGTTCAGAAGCTGCTGATGAACAGGGCTTACTACGAAGGGAAGCTGGATGGTACATATGGAAGCGAAATGGAAGCAGCTGTATTAAGCTTTCAAAGGGATAACAAGCTGAAGGCTGATAGAAAGATCGGAAATCAAATGTATCAGCTCCTAGGGATAATACCATTTGAGTAAACAAAATAATAAAGGCCGTCGGCAGGTTATATGCCGACGGCTTTGTACTAAATACTAGCTAACATGACAGATTGCTTTAGTTTGCCAGCTTGTAAGCTTCATCAACAATCATAAAGCTGTCTCGTATGCCTGAGGTCAAATACACCCTCTTATCCTCTGTTATAAATATTGCTTCCATATTTTCCATTTGCTCTATAAACTGAAGCCCCTTATCCAGTCCCATGAGAAAGGTGGAGGTGGATAATGCATCTGCATCAATAGAGCTCTCTGTTATTATAGAAACGCTAATAAGCTGATTTTCTGCAGGATATCCTGTTTTGGGGTCAAGTATGTGGTGGTAGAGCGTTCCACCCTGCTCAAAGTATCTTTCATAGGTTCCGGAGGTAACAACGGTTTTATCAACCACCTGTGCTATACCCATGTATTGGCCTCTCGGATCAGTAGGATCTTGTATACCTATTTTCCATGGTGCCCCACTGGGGTTGTTGCCAATAACCACCATATTTCCGCCCAGATTTATAATTGCATGCTCAACACCATGCCCCTTCAGTATCGCTGTAACCTCGTCTGCGGCATAGCCCTTTGCAATTCCGCCAAGGTCAACCAGCATCCCCTTCTTTTCCAGAGCTGCTGTAAGGGTTTTCTTATCCAGCTGCAGAGCTTCATAGCCCACAAGCCTTAAGCTTTGTTCAAGGGCAGCAGGATCAGGGACTGCAGCTGCCTCAGTACCAATATTCCACAGCTTCACTATAGGGCCTATGGTGATATCGAATAACCCATCAGAAAGCTCACTATAATACTTTCCTCTCTCCACTACATAGAAGGTATCTGGGCTTAGCTTTACCTGACCTTGCCCTGATTCCATATTAAGCTTGATTATTTCGCTTGTTTCTGCGCTATTTATTGTCATTTTTGCTTCGATTTCAGCAATTCTTGAAAATGCTTCATCAATAACCTTTAAGCTCCCCTTGTCATATAGCTTAATCTCAATCAGCGTTCCAAGCATAAAGCTGGACTTCGATATAGGCTTTGAGGGAGAAGGACCTTTATCACAGCCAATCAGTGACATGGCAATTATAATCAAAGAAAATGCCAGCAACCTGCTAAAGTTATTTTTCAACACTGAGCTACCTCCTAAAAGAAAATATGTAATGCTATTATTTCCAATATATACAAGACTTATTTACTAGGATTATTTTAGCTGAACAGTAAAAGTTATGCAACCTTTGTTAATAAATAATAAATATTAGTTGTTAGAATCAATTTTAAACTTGGTAAAGGGCACAATATAATGTATAATAAAATTGGTCTGTTCAAATTTATATAAGTTGGTGTTAGATAAAATGAGTATAAAAAAAGGTGATATAGTTATCATACTTCTTCTAACTGCTGCCTTTGCGGGCTGGATGGGCTACAGATATCTGTCAGAAGCAGCAGAAGGGTCTGATGTAGTTATAAAGCTTGAAAACAATATAGTTCAAAGAATTCCGTTGAGTAGTATATCTGAGCCAAAGGAGCTTCATGTTGATCTTTCAAACGGGAAATATATAGATGTCATTATTGAGAGTGACGGAGTGTACGTAAAAGAGGCGACTTGTCCTGATGAGGTATGCAAGAAGACAGGAAAGATAAACAGGCAGGGTCAAAGCATAGTATGCCTGCCAAACAGAGTGATAATACACTTCGAAGGTCAGGTGGAATCAGATATAGACGGTGTCACATACTAGTTAGGCTAAGTCTGGACTTATAATATAATGTTTTGGAGAGATGATGACTTTGGATAAGATTAAAGGAACCAAAAGACTAGTGCTTATAAGCGTGCTTGTCTCGCAAGCTATTGTGCTGCATATTATAGAGAGATATATACCTCTGCCTATTGCTTTACCCGGTGTTAAGCTTGGGCTGGCCAATGTTATTTCATTTCTGACCATAATTATATTTGGTTGGAGGGAAGCTGTTTTGGTTGTTGTACTAAGGACACTTTTAGGCTCCTTGTTCGGTGGTGGAATATCCTCATTTTTATACAGTCTGGCAGGCGGACTTCTAAGT
>CALJSV010000007.1 GCA_937976095.1 uncultured Clostridia bacterium
GCATCAAATGGGAACACACTGATGCTACTTTATCGGCACTTTTTCTCAAAATTTCCGTTTTTGCAAAAATCATGCGCTTTGCAAACAGAACCGCTCATGTCGCAGGTTCCATAGCTTGCAATGAGTTCATTGCTTAGCTCCAAGTTTTTATTTTTTCTGAAGTTTATGCAATCATTGCACTGCACGCAATCACCTCCAAAACCTGATTATATTTTTTGTATTATCCTTTGCACTTATGTAGAAAACAAAAAAATATAAAAGAACAAGCCTATTGGCTTGCTCTTCATAAATTATCTGGACATAAAGGCTTCTATTTCCTCTACTGTCTTAATCAGGTTTTTTGATAGGTTTTCATTCCCGGTATCTGTCACCAGTACGTCATCTTCTAATCTGATACCAAGCTTTTCAGCCTCAATATATAGTCCCGGCTCTACAGTAAGCACCATACCACTTCTAAGCGTAACATCCCTTCCACCTACATCATGAGTATCCAAGCCAAGGAAATGGCTCACGCCATGGTAGTAGTATTTTGACAGCTCTGAGTCATCCTGTATGAGGCCTATTCTCTTACAGCCCTCCGTAAGTGACTTCTTAGTGACGATGTTTAATTCCGCGAACGGCACTCCCGGCTTTATCGCCGCTATAGTATCATTAAGTGCATCTAGCACTATATTATATATTTCCTTTTGTCTCTCTGTAAACCTTCCATTCGCCGGGAAGGTTCTTGTAATATCAGCACAATAGTACTCACTTTGTGCTCCTACGTCTGTAAGCACCAAGCTGTTATCTTCGATCACACAGTTATTGTCCTCATAATGGAGTGTAGCCCCGTTTATACCTGATGCAATTATTGCTCCAAAGGCATGCTCTCTCTCACCTGCATTTGTAAATACATAGTCTAAGTGAGCCTGCAGCTGGTATTCCACCATACCCGGCTTTGCATTCTTCATCATCGCAGCTATGCCCTCACCGGTAAGCTCAATAGCCTTTTTCATATGCTCTACTTCGTCCGACGACTTTATTGTACGAAGCTCTGATATATAGTGGAAAATGTTTTTTATCTTGATATATGGATGCCTCTTTTTTAGCTCCTCAGCAAAATCATGAGCAGCATCTGAAGCCATATTCCACCTGAGCTGTTCAAGGTTTAAGTATGCGTTTTTGAAATCACTTCTATAGAGCATCCCATTCAGTGAGTTATGGAAGTCATTTACAAACTGAATATCACTGATTCCAGACAGGCTTTTAGCAGTATCAGCATCAAGCTTCTTGCCTTCCCACTTCTCCAGCATAGGATCTCCCTTTTCCACAAATAGGTACTCCTTAACCTCACCCTTTAGCTTGCTGATAAGAAGTATGAGGTTTGGCTTATCCAAGCCTGTAAGATAGAAAAAGCTCCTGTTTGGTATGTAGTGATGCATAGCATCAGCTGTCTTGTGCGGTGCTGTCCCTGAAAACATTACAAGCATCGAGTCATCCTTCATATACTCTGTTACCTGCATACGTTTTTCGATAAAGAACTCTTTTTTCACAATGCTCACCCCTCTAAAAAATTAAACTACATAAATATTTTATATTTGATTCAGCAAAAATACAACGCAATTATTTTTCAAACTTTAATTCATCTTCATCAGCAGTTATTGCAATTGCATCTCCGTCTGCTATTTCACCTGCAATAAGTGCTCTGCCAAGGAAGGTCTCAAGCTTTTTCTGCATAAACCTCTTTAATGGTCTGGCTCCATAAATAGGATCGTAGGAATTGTTTATTATGTATTCCTTTGCGCTTTCCTGCAACTTTAGCTGTATGCACCTATCTTCAAGCCTTTCTGCTATTTTTGCAAATTGTATATCCACTATACTTCCGATTTCGCTCTTGCTAAGAGGCTTAAAAAATACTATATCATCGATACGGTTAAGCAGCTCAGGTCTAAAGTGCCTCTTGAGCTCGTCATTGACCTGCTTTACTGCAGACTCCTTAAGCTCACCGCTTTCGTCTACCCCCTCAAGCAAGTACATGCTGCCAATATTGGAGGTCATTATTATTACGGTGTTCTTAAAGTCAACTATGCGTCCCTGGCTATCTGTAAGCCTTCCCTCATCTAATATTTGAAGGAATATGTTAAAAACATCATGATGCGCCTTTTCTATTTCATCAAAAAGCACTATTGCGTATTGTTTTCTTCTTACTGCCTCTGTAAGCTGACCACCTTCATCATAGCCCACATAGCCTGGAGGTGCTCCGATAAGACGAGCTACTGTATGCTTTTCCATGTATTCTGACATATCTATTCTTACGATGCTTTCCTCGCTGTCAAAAAGTGCCTCAGCAAGTGCTTTTGCAAGCTCGGTTTTTCCTACACCTGTGGGTCCTAAGAACACAAAAGATCCTATAGGTCTTCTTGGATCTTTAAGGCCGCTTCTAGCTCTTATCACAGCATCTGCTACTGCCGATACTGCTTCATCCTGCCCAATAACCCTCTTATGCAGTATATCCTCCATTCTGAGCAGCTTTTCCCTTTCGTTTTCCACCAGCCTCGTCATTGGAATCCCCGTCCAACGGGAAATTATCTCAGCAATCTCCTCTTCAGTTACCTCTTCCTTTAGAAGCTGCCCCTCACTATGGTTCTTATCTAGCTTTGCTTTCTCTTCATTTAGCTGCTTTTCCAGAGCGATAAGCCTTCCGTATTTTAGCTCTGCCACCTTATTCAGGTCATATTCAAGCTCAGCCTTCTCTATTGCCAGCTTTGCTTCCTCTATGCTTTTCTTAATGTCTCGTATATTTTTTATGCCTTCCTTTTCAAGCTCCCATTGCGCTCTCATTGTATCGTTTTTGCTCTTTAGCTCAGAAAGCTCTTTGTTTATCGCCTCAAGTCTTTCTGCAGATTGTCTGTCTGTTTCCTTCTTTAGCGCTTCTCTCTCAATTTCCAGCTGCATTATCCTTCTCATGCTTTCATCCAGCTCGCTGGGCATACTGTCAATTTCTGTTCTAAGCATTGCTGCAGCCTCATCAATAAGATCTATCGCCTTATCCGGCAGGAATCTGTCGCTTATATACCTGTTTGAGAGTACTGACGCTGATATTAGAGCGTTATCCTGTATCCTTACTCCATGATGTATTTCAAACTTCTCCTTGAGACCCCTTAATATTGATATGGTATCCTCTACATCAGGAGCTTCAATAAGTATGGGCTGAAATCTTCGTTCCAGTGCAGCATCCTTTTCAATATGCTTTCTATATTCATCAAGAGTTGTGGCACCTATGCAATGCAATTCTCCCCTTGCCAGCATTGGCTTTAGTAGGTTTCCTGCATCCATAGCTCCCTCAGCCTTACCGGCACCTACTATATTGTGAATTTCATCTATAAAAAGTATAATCCTTCCGTTTGAGCCTTCTATATCCTTAAGTACTGCCTTTAGCCTTTCTTCAAATTCTCCTCGGTATTTCGCACCTGCTATTAATGAACCCATATCAAGTGAAAAAACAGTCTTGTTTTTGAGTCCCTCAGGTACATCCCCCTTCATTATTCTTAGAGCAAGTCCTTCTACTGCAGCAGTCTTACCTACTCCGGGCTCGCCTATAAGTATAGGGTTGTTTTTGGTTCTCCTTGATAATATCCTAATAGCTCTTCTTATTTCTGCATCACGCCCTATTACTGGGTCTAGCTTGCCTTTTTTGGCTTCTTCAACAAGATCTCTTCCAAATCTCTTTAGGGCATCGTAGGTGTCTTCCGGATTTTGGCTTGTTATCCTTTGGCTGCTTCTAACCGTAGACAGCTCCTTTAAGAACCTTTCCCTTGTAACTCCATACTTTTTCAATACCCTTGTTGAAGGAGTATTGGCTTCATCCAGCAGTGCAAGATACACATGCTCGACGCTAATATATTCATCGTTGAATTTTTTTGCTTCCTCATCTGCCTTTATAAATACCTGTTCAAATCTCCTTGAAGCATATACGGTCGATGTGTTTCCGCCAAACATTTTAGGCATTTTATCAAGCTCATCATTTAAATCCTTATAGTAGAAGTCATAGGGTACATTCATTTTTGCAATAAGCTTCGGAATCAAGCCTTCGTTTTGCATAATCAGAGCCATATGTAAATGCTCCACCTCAAGAGTCTGGTGATTGCTTTTAATCGCGAGATTTTGAGCCTCAAGTACAGCCTCCTGGGCTTTTTGAGTCAATCTATTAATATCCATATCATCTACTCCTTTTGACCTTCTTTGACCTTCATTTATATTTAATCATTTTTTACTCAAAAGGTAAATTAAAAAAATCCTTTTTATTTCAGTTTTTTTATGATTTTGCTATGTTTTTATAGTTTTTTGCTGGTTATTAAAGGATTTCATAAACAAAATTTTCAAGCTCATGCTTTGCATATAAATATCGATATGACAAAAAATATAACTACGATGAAATACTTATTTAAGTTTTCATCAGAGACTAGAAATACAACCAATAAATAACACTTATATTATTTATCAAAAAGCAAAATATAATATCAGGAGGTGAGATAAATGGCAAGAAATAATCAAAAGGTAGTTCCTCAAGCAACAGCAGCATTAGATAGAATGAAGTATGAAATAGCTTCAGAGGTAGGCGTAAACCTAAAAGAAGGTTACAATGGTGATATATCAGCTAGAGACGCTGGTAGAGTAGGCGGAAACATGGTAAGAAGACTTATCGAGCAAGCTGAAAGAAGCATGTCAGGAAGATAGTCACGTGAAATAAAAATAATAAAAGCACTCCTTATGGGGTGCTTTTATTATTTTAAAACTATATTTCCTTTATTTCCTTCACGGTAAACATTATGAAGCACGCTATCGCCATACCTATTCCAGCTATACTTGTAATTATATAGGTTGGATATCTATCTATCATCATGCCTATCAGCATTATTCCAAAGGGCTTAGCTGCCTGAAAAAAGGTGCCCTGAAGAGCATAAACCTTACCTCTATACTCATCCGGGATAAGCATTTGATATACAACTGCCATGGGTACATTAGAGAACCCAAATGCCAACCCTCTTAGCATAAGTATGATGCAGTATATAACTACAAATTCCTGTGCATTAAACCGATTGATAAAGCCAGGAAAAATTGGCACTGCCAGCAATATAAGTCCCATAGCCTGTGCAAACATACTCCAGATCATAAATCTATGCTTTTTTTCCATTTTGGGTAGAAGCTGAATTATTAACGCACTTAGACCAAAGCCTGCTGTAAAGAAGGGTATGATTATCTTATAGCTGTCATCACTTAAAAGCAGTACCTTCTTAATTATCATAGGCTGAACAACATCTTGTATTGGAAAGAAAAAGAAATTTACAGTAAGACCAAATAATAGCATTGCAAGCAGTGCTTTTGTATGAAATACAAACTTAAAGCCACCAACAAAATTGCTTGCAAAGTCTTTTACTGTATATCCTGACTTATTTACTATTTTAGGTGTTCTCATAAACACTTCGCAAATTGCTGACATCATGAAGGTTAATCCATTAACAGCAAAAGCCCCTGCTGCCCCAAAGCTTGAATACACTGCAACAGCCAAAAAAGGACCAATAAGTCCGGATAAGCTTCCTGTGAGTGTGTTTAGTGAATTTGCCTTAACCAGCTGACTATTATGCACCAAATTGGGAAAAAGCGCACCACTTGCTGGAAAATAAAGCGTTCCGCAGGCTGCCAGCAAGGCAGTACCAACGCATAGTACCCATAATGGAGCCATATTCATGTACACAAGATAGCCAAGCGAAATAGCTATAACACCGCGTATGGCATCCATCAAAATCATTATTATCCTTCTATCATATCTATCTGCCAATACTCCCATAAATGGGCCTAAAAATATACTTGGCAAATAAGCAATGGTCATTATGGTTCCTACTGCTGTACCAGTACCTATAATCGCTATGATGTATAATATCATAGAATTCATGTGTATGGCATCACCCAGCATAGAGATAAAACGTCCTGAGGTAAGCAGCATAAAGTTTTTATTGGCATATATGGACCTTATCCCGTATTCCTCCTGCTGCACGGTATTAAGATTCAAATTAGACATTTACTGGCCTCTCCATTTCTAAGCACCCTTCTTGATACTCTTCCTTCAAAATGCTCATATGGTACTCATCATGATACTTGCCAAATCTAAAAATCGCCTCTCTGCCCACAGCATCAATCTTGAAGCCGCATTTTTGATAGCTCTTGATTGCTCTTTCATTGAAGGAGAATACATTTAGAGCAACCTTGTTTATATTTATTTCTTTAAAAAGAAAATTAATCAACAGCCTTAGTGCATCTGTACCGTAGCCCTTTCCCAAAAACTCTCTGTCGCCTATAAATATGCCTATAGTAGCTACTCTGTTTTTGGGTGCTATCTCATTTGCACCACAGGTCCCTATAAACTTTCCTTCTTTGGTTTCTATTGCGAAGTTAAAGCCCTTATATATATCTTTTCTCTTAATGTATTCATTGTACCATTCCTTTTCCATGTCCTCATTAAGAGGCATTGGAGGATCATCATCAAGGTTAAGCTTTATCTCGAGGTCATTAAGATACTCTACACAAAGCTTGAGGTCTGATTCTTTGATGGCTCTTAAATTTACCTTTTCCCCACAAAAATACATATTATTCACCCCTCTTTGCCTGGTCGTATTCTCTTTTTAATATGCTCATCTGATACACATCATTGTATTGGCCGCATCTATAAAGCTCTTGTCTTAATGTACCCTCAAGCTTAAAGCCTACCTTTTCATAGCTTCTTACAGCTCTCTTATTGAAGCCGAATACAAACAATCTTACTTTGTTTAGATTCATTTCCTCAAAAATATAGGATACAAGGAGTCCAAGCGCCTCAGAACCATAGCCCTTGCTTCTTTGCTCTGCACCGCCAATAAAAATATATACAGTTGTATAGCTGTTCTTCCAATTTGTATTCATGGTGCCGCAGGCTCCTATAACTGTACCATCAAGGAGCTCAATTACAAAATGCACATCATTTGAACGTCTTTCCTTCAAATGCTCATTGAACCAGTATTCTCCTACATCCACACTGCCCGGGAATGGAATAAAGGTTGAAAGATTTTTTATTACCTCTTCTTCGTTTCTTATTGCAACTAGCTTTGCAACATCAGCTTTTGCTTCAGCTCTAAGTCTGACATTCTTTCCGGTAAACAACATAAAACCCCCTATCTCAATAAAAAATAACATACATATCTATAATAGCCCTTTTTCCCGTCTAAATCAATGTAACAATTTATTATAGTTATTCTCTGATAAGCTCCATGTGCTTGTAAGTATCCAAAATATTACTAAAGCCATACTGCTCATAAAGCCTGTGAGCATCAGCTGTGACAAGCCTCCACTTTTTTACGAGCTCTGTGGATTTGTCTTGCATTATACATTCCATAAGCCATTTACCTAACCCTGCACCCCTAAAGCCTTCTGCAATAATTAAATCACATATATAAGCATAGGTCGCGTAGTCGGTTATAACCCTCGCAAAGCCTATTTGCTTATCATCCTCATATACTCCATAGCAGAGCGAGTTTTCGATAGATTTTTCTATTATGATGCTGCTTCTGTCCGCTGCCCAGTATGCGCTCTTAATCAAAGCTATGACAACATCAATCTGAAGCTTTGACTTATCTGTTGAAATCATAAATCCTCCAGCCTTCATTTCCGTCATTATGAATCACTCCTAACTATAACTCTTCTAGAACTATACACTTTTTATAAAATCCAAGCCTTTCATAAAAGCTTATAGCTCTCTCATTACCTGCTGCTACTACAAGCCTTTTCTTTACTGCCCCTTTACTATCAAGCCAACTTATCGACTCCTTCATCAGGTATTCTCCTATTTTTAGATTTCTGAATTCCTCAAGTACAAACAGAGAATCTATTTCTCCTACTTTGTTAGTGTCAACTGTGCTTATACAGTAACCTATAAGTTTGCCGGAAATCTTTGCCGTAACCAGCATTAGCTCTCCATTCTTCGCCTTATCTAACAGCTCAAGCTTTCTCTCTTCAAATTGCTTAGCACTGAAATAACCTGCAAACTGCTTCGAGTTTAGCTTATGATGGCGGTTTAACGCTTTCCATAGCTCTTTAATACAGTTAATCTCACTAATGTCAGTTGCTTTATAATCTATACAGTGTTCACTATGCATTTTTCTACCTCCTACCGCAATGTACCTGTATAGTTTCATTATACCTCTGTTGATTTATGCTTACAAAAGGTATAATATTTAACTGTACAGGTACAGATAAGGAGTGATTGCATGTCAAATACTTCAGATAAGACTTACAAAGTCAAGTACATGGAGCTTGTCGACTATGTACTAAAGAGAATTGAAGATGGTATCTATAAGCCTGGTAAAAAACTGCCTTCTATAAGAGAGCTTTCCCAAAGCTTCAACTGCAGCAAGGCAACTGTAATAAGAGCCTTTTCAGAGCTGGAGACAATGCATATTGTATTTGCAGTGCCTCAAAGCGGGTATTTTATAGTAGATAATCCTTATAAGAATAAAATATCTTTAGATATCAAACCAACTTTGATAGATTTTTCTTCTGCAGCTCCTGATTTAGAGCTGCTTCCATATAAGGACTTCCAGCATTGTATGAACCAGGCTATTGATCTATACAAGGATGCTCTTTTTAGCTACTCCGAAACCCAAGGACTTCACATCCTAAGAAAGCTTATAGCTAAGCAGCTTATGGAAAGCCAGATCTTTAAAGCTCCAGAGGATATATTTATAACCTCTGGCTCACAGCAGGCATTATTTATACTTGCAGCCATGTCCTTTCCTAATGGCAAATCAAATATACTTATAGAGCAGCCGGTTTATAGCTCTCTAATAAGAATTCTGGAGCTAAACGGAATAAAGGCTCTCGGCATAACAAGAAATGAAAAAGGAATTGATCTTTATGAGCTTGAAAGGAATTTTTGCACAGGAAACATCAAATTCTTTTATACAATACCGCGTTTTCACAATCCCACAGGCACTGAGCTTACCGAAGAGCAGAAGAAAGAAATATCAGAGCTTGCAGCCAAATATAATGTGTATATAGTTGAGGATGATTATTTGGCTGATCTCGACAGTACAGGCAAATATAATGCTATTAAATCATATGACTATAGTGATATGGTTATATACATAAAAAGCTTCTCCAAAACCCTGCTCCCTGGACTACGACTGGGATATGCGGTTCTGCCTAAGCTTCTGCATAGTTTATTTATTGATTACAAAAGGAGTATTGATATTAACTCCTCTATACTATCTCAAGGGGCTTTAGAAATATATCTAAAAAGCCGGATGTATGAAAAGCATATAGGAAATGCAAAGAAAATTTATACTCGCAGAATGAATTATCTCAACAAAATAGTTGAGAGGTCAGGAATAGAGGTGAAGCAGTCAGCTAAACCCAGAGGAGGATTTTTCAGGCTGCTTGAGTTTAATGAGAATCTGGATATTGATAGGCTAGCTCACAGACTTTCAGAAAAGGGCATTTATATTAGAGTGCTTACCCCCTACTACTTAAGCCATTCAGTGAAGCACAATCAAGTAAGACTTAGCATCTGCAGAGTAAACGAGGCTATGATTGATGCCGGCATTGAAGCTATCTATTCAGAGCTGAAGGCTATAGGTCATAATAATCTGAATAAAACAAAGGACTATCCGGATATTTAGCTCGGATAGTCCTTAATTTCTACTCAACAGCTTTGTGATATATAAGATCTGTATAGAGTGTCCCTTTATATTCCTCATATCTTGTTCCCGACAGCGTATACTGCTGCTTCTTTCTAAACTGCAGTGATGCAAAATTGGGCTCCGGACTTATTATAGTCTCAGCAAAGATATCCTTTATACCCTCTTTCCTAAGGTCTGATTTAAGTCTTTCATATAGAGTACTTCCTATACCCATACCAGTAAGCTGTGACATTATTGCAGTTTTGTCTACCAAAACAAAATCATCCAGCTTTGACTTGTTAAAATCAGGCCTCCAATATATATCCTCTATCCATTCCGGATTTTCTGCCAGCCATTCATCCTTGCTGTATGCCATTAAAAAGCCATATATCTTATCGAATTCAGCTACATAAAAATGACTTAACCTCTTTATTCTTCTTTTGAGCTTTGTCTTATAGTACCTGGGATTTGATAGATAGTCATCCACCAGAAAACCTTGCTCAGCCACCTTTTCTGACCTTCCTACAGAGCATGCTACCTCATACACCTGGTCTACATCCTCTAAAGTTGCCTTTCTTACCCTTATATGCTTTTTTAGAAAATACGGGTTCAGATTGGTTAAGCTATTAAGCGCTTGTGTCATAAATAATCTACCTCCTAAAATCTAAATTAAATTTAAGGAAGTTGGGTGATTGATAGAAAACAAAAAAACCACGGAAGAACCGCGGTTTTGGGTACACTAAACAAAGTGACCTTAAATCACACCAAGTCTTCCTCTCCCCACGCTTACGAGGTTAGCTGACGGATTCGGACCGAAAGAGTCTGGCCCTATGCATATCGATCTTACATTTGCATGCGCAGCAAGGATGTTGCGCTAAGCAAAAGCAGAGCTTTTGCAATTCACCCCAATTATTGGTTCCCCCGTTCCTGCTTTGCAGGACTCAGCGAAAAAGAAAATATTATATTCATTTCATTATATTATAAATACTTGTCAATATGAATACTTTTTATACAATCGTTACAATTTATTTACATTTTATAGGCTTTTCTGGTAAATATTTAGTAAACATGCATCATTTATAAACTTATTCACTTCTGGTTATTACTTTGATATAATAAAAAAGATTTAATAAAACAAAGGAGGTACCTACCCACGCATTTCTGTCATAAAGCTTATTTGAAACGCTGGGTATGGGAAAAAAAATGAGCATTATAGGCGCAAATATTAAAAATATAAGAGCAAAGAAGAATATAGCTGCCAAGGAGCTTTCAAAAAAATGCGGACTCTCTGAGTCAGTTATATTAGATATTGAAAGTGGTAGAAAAATACCTAATGCAAACATGATAACAGCTATCTCAAAGGCCTTAGGCGTACAGATAGATGCTATTGAGCCTTCCTATCTTTCTGATTACTATGAGGAAGAAGCAGAAAAAAGTGCACCGACCTATATAAAGCCAACCGCTTCAATAGGAAAGGTCCCGGAAAGAATTGAGCCAAAGGCTAATACCCTGTCTGATGCCATTAATAAAGCAATCAGAAAAATCCCTGTACTCAGCAAGCTTACTCCAGGAAAAAAGGTGCCCTTTGAAGGCGATATTGTAGACTACAAGTTTGAGCCTGTTTTTCAAGGGAAAACAAACAACGTTGCAGGAGAGAATTTCATTTATTATATGGTAAGCGACAACAGCTTAAGCGGCAGTAGAATACTCAAAAATGATCTTGCACTTGTATTCCTGACTGATTCTATAAACGATAAGGATATGGTATTGTTTGTTTACAACAATAAAGTATTTATTCGAAGGCTGAAAGCCATAGATGACAAATCAGTATTGCTTTATCCCGACAATCCCGACTTTGAAGTATTAATTGCTAATCGCAAGGACCTTCAGCTTATAGGAAAAGTTGTAAGAGTTGAGTTTAAAATTTAAAGACCGGTCACCCGGTCTTTATTTTATCTGCATCTTTCATCTACCTTATTCATTAAAACATCATGATTTACAACATAGCGTTCATGTCTCCCCTTGCCTATTTCACCAAGCTCATCGTAAGCCTTCAGGTCAAATACAAGCTTGCTGTCATGCTGTTCTATAAGCTCAGCACTGACAGTTACAGTCATTCCCTGTACAGATGGATTTTCATGTAATATATCAATGGATCTTCCAATAGTAATATACCCATTGGGAAGTCTTGGATCAATAGCTTTTACAGCCGCCTCAATCATCAATGCCGCCAAGGTGGGAGTTGCAAGAAGATTTTTCAATGCACCACTTCCAAAGTTAAGTGCAGTATCTTCTCTTGTTATTCTCTTTTGTACAACACTTTTTGTTCCAAGTTCAAACTTAAACTGATTCATAACAACACCTCCATTTGTTTATTCCATACTCTTATTATTAATTATTATATTATTTTTAAAACCACCTTGACTTTGTATTTAACATTTGATACATTATATAATAATTTCATAAGTAAATGCAATGATAAAGAAAAGTAAATGTTTTACGCAGCTTAGAGAGTCGAGAAGGGTGCAAATCGACCTGCCGATACATTGAAGGGCGCTTTGGAGCATTAATAAAAGAGGTGGATCTCTGGTTATACTAAGTTAATCAGCTGATCAATTTGGGTGGAACCGCGGAAGTTAGCTTTCGTCCCTTAGTCCTATACTTAAGGTGTAGGCAGTTGGGATGAGGGCTTTTTTATTTTTCATTAATACTTTATTAAAGGAGGCAGTTAAAATGGCAGTAGAAAAAAACATGGAAAAAATAGTAGGCTTATGCAAGAACAGAGGCTTCGTATATTCCGGCTCAGAAATATATGGCGGTCTTGCAAATGCATGGGATTATGGCCCACTAGGAGTTGAATTGAAAAACAACGTAAAGAAGGCCTGGTGGAAAAAGTTCGTTCAGGAAAACACTTATAATGTAGGCTTAGATTGTGCTATCCTTATGAATCCTCAGGTGTGGGTTGCATCAGGTCATGTTGGTGGCTTTAGCGATCCACTTATAGACTGTAAGGAATGCAAAACTCGTCATAGAGCAGATAAGCTTATAGAAGATTGGAATATGGAAAACCAGAGAGAAATGCAGGTTGACGGTTGGTCCAACGATCAGCTTGTAAGCTACATGAAGGAAAACAGCATCAAATGTCCTAACTGTAGCAAAGAAAACTTTACTGATATAAGAAAGTTCAACCTTATGTTTAAAACCTTCCAGGGTGTAACAGAGGATTCGAGCACAGAAATATATCTAAGACCTGAGACAGCCCAAGGTATCTTTGTAAACTTTAAAAATGTCCAAAGAACTACAAGAAAGAAGATTCCATTTGGTATCGGACAAATAGGAAAATCCTTTAGAAATGAAATCACTCCAGGAAACTTTATTTTCAGAATCAGGGAGTTTGAGCAAATGGAGCTTGAGTTCTTCTGTGAGCCAGGCAAGGATCTGGAGTGGTTTGACTACTGGAAGCGCTTCTGCTTTAATTGGCTTATGAGCTTAGGCATGAAGGAAGAAAGCCTCAAAATGAGAGATCATGCCAAGGAAGAGCTCTCTCACTACAGCAATGCCACTACAGATATTGAATTCAGATTCCCCTTTGGCTGGGGCGAGCTTTGGGGCATAGCAGACAGAACAGACTTTGATTTAAAGTCACATATGGAGCATTCTAAGGATGATTTATCATACTTTGACCCTGTGACAAACGAGAAGTATGTACCATATTGCATTGAGCCATCACTGGGTTGCGATAGAGTAACATTAGCGTTTTTATGCGATGCTTATGATGAGGAAGAGGTTGCAGAGGGTGACGTTAGAACAGTTCTTCGCCTGCATCCTGCATTGGCACCTATAAAGGCTGCTGTGCTTCCACTTTCTAAAAAGCTCAGCGACGATGCTTATAAGGTATACGAAATGCTTACAAAGCACTTTGTATGTGAATTTGACGAGGCGGGCAGCATTGGTAAACGATATAGAAGACAGGATGAGATCGGTACTCCATACTGCATAACCTTTGACTTTGATTCTATAGAGGATCAAAGCGTTACAATAAGAGACAGAGATAATATGCAGCAGGTAAGAGTAAAGATCGATGAGCTCCTAAGCTACTTTAGCGGAAAATTTGACTTTTAAAACATAAATAGCGTGTGTTGCAATAAAATGCCCCCTGTCAAGTAGACGGGGGGCATTTTAAAATATACTTTATTTATCTAAAAACTCATTTACTCTAAC
>CALJSV010000008.1 GCA_937976095.1 uncultured Clostridia bacterium
CATCATATGGCAGGGGAATATGATTATATGTTAAAAGTACTGGCAACCGGCACTGGTGAGCTTGAGGACTTTTTATCCAGTAAGCTTAAAGGTATAAAGGGTGTGCAGAAGTCTAGTACATTTATTGTATTATCTACTTTAAAAGAAACAATAAATAGATAGGAGAGGCGCATATGGTGTATAAAGGGTTTCGGTTGGGGATGCTTTTGCAGATAGCAGTAGGCCCTGTATGCCTGTTTATCATTCAGACAGCAGCAGCTTTAGGCTTTTGGCCTGCCATGTCGGGGGTTTTGGGCGTTGTACTTATTGACGGCGTATACATATTAGCAGCACTTTTGGGGTTAGGAGCATTAATTGGCCGATCTAAAAGGATAAAGCAGGCGATTAAATATTTTGGGATGATTGTACTTGTTATTTTTGGAGTAAGTACCATTGCCAGTGCGTTTGGGGTCAATCTTTTGGGCGGATTAAGGTTTAGTTTCGGGCAAAGCACGAACAGCATATTTGTAAAGGTGCTTTTGCTGACATTATCTAATCCGTTAACGATCCTTTTCTGGGCAGGGGTATTTTCGGCTAAGCTTACAGAAGGAGAGATGAGGCAAAAAGACATGTATTTATTTGGCCTTGGAGCGGTTCTTGCAACACTGACCTTTTTGACAGCAGCAGCCGTTTTAGGTAGTTTTTTAAATGCTTTCCTTAACCCGGATATGATAAAATTATTAAATATTATTGTGGGAGCAGCACTTATTACTTTTGGTATAAAAATTATCCTAAAGAAGGAAGATAGGCCCCTGCACAGTTCTTAAAAAATCATGGGTTATACACATCATCCAAGGACTAAATGGATCAAGTCGTATAGATTATAATAGATATGAACGAAATAAGTGTATTTAGTTTTATAAATAGCATTTGTTATTTGCGCAGAAGTAAATATTTGTTTAATAAACTAAAACTACTTTTGTCGAAAAATACAAGATAATATATTCTAGCAGACATGACAAATAGCTTATATTATTTGCTGCAAGATGCTATAATAGGCATATCTAAAAAAGATGCTGAATAAGAGAAATACTTGGCAGAATATAGGGGGATAGTAAGGTGGCTAAAAAGAACAGATTTGTTTGCAGAAGTTTAAGCTTCAAGTTGATCGCTACGTTTTTATTAACGACAGTAATAGCAATTAGCATTGTATTTGTTGTAGCTTACAGAGGCAGTTACAAGATGCTTATTGATAATTTGGGAGAAAAAAGTCTTAAAATAGCAGAAATCGGAGCAGAAAAAATAGATATTGGAGCTTTTATGGCCTTAAAAACAATTGATGATGAGCAAACAGAGGCTTATCAAAGTATGCGGCAGTCTTTAATTCAGTTAAGAGAAATGTCGGGAGCAAAGTATATCTATACAATGAGGCAGGATGACGGTGGCAAGTTTATTTATGTTGTAGATGGTTCAGCTGAAGAGGATTTATCACATATTGGAGATATAGAGGAGACGCTAGACGCCTTTGTTACGGTGTGGGAAGGAAGTAAGCTTAAAAATAATACAATAGAAGTTGGAGAATGGGGAACCATTTTGAGTTCATATGTTCCACTAATGAATAAGAATAATGAGGTAGTAGGGTTTATTGGGGTTGATTATGATGTGGAAGCAGAATACAATGCTTTTCAAACGTTTAAGAATGTTTTCACAGGGGTTGCAATAGGCGTTATGATCCTTACCTCTTTGATAGGCATTTTCTTTGCTAAGAGTATTATTAAGCCGCTTGGAAAACTTATGCTGCTTATGAAGAAAGTCGAAGAAGGAGATCTTACTACGCAATCTGAGTGTCTATCAGAAGATGAAATAGGGGAATTATCAAGAAGTTTTAATATTATGGTCGAACATATCAATTGTCTTATTAAAGAAGTTAGTCAAAAGAGCGAGCATATTCATAAACTTAGTGAAAACCTGGATCATTCGATGGCACAAATAAATAGGCAGACATGTCTTGTAGATAGTAATGTAGGGGGAATTGCAGCTTCTATGGAGCAGACTTCTGCGGCAGTGCAGCAGGTAACAGCATCAAGCAATAGAATGATATCAGATTTAGATAGTCTCTTTATAGAGGCAAACGCCAGCAGCCAAGCAGTAGAAGAAATAAAATCAAGAGCTTCTATGATGAAAAATAATGCAGCTGTATCACGTGAGCATGCCCAGCAGATGTATAACGAAAAACAACAGCAAATACTTAAGGCCATTAATGAAGGAAAGGTTGTTTCAGAGATTCAGAACATGGCCAAGGGGATATCCCAAATAGCTGCTCAAACGAATTTGCTGGCACTTAATGCATCTATTGAGGCAGCCAGGGCAGGCGAGAATGGAAGAGGTTTTATGGTTGTTGCAGAAGCTGTAGCTGACTTGGCAGGACAATCATCTAATATAGTTAAAGCTATTGAAAAAACAGTCGGACAAGTACAAATTGCATTTGATCAATTGTCTTTTGTTTCTCATGATATGTTAGAATTTATAGACCATAAGGTTATTAGTGATTATAAAGTACTCTCTGATACAAGCATACAATATTTGAAGGATGCGGAATTTGTAGACAGCTTGGTTGTAAGTTTTGCCAATCATTCAAAAGAAGTATTAGAGGCGGTTAACAGGGTTAACAGCGCAATAGAACATGTGGCTGCAACAGTTGAAGAGGTAACTGCAAGCTTGCAGGAGATATCTCATAATACTGGTGAGACCACAAGAGCAGCAAAAGATGCATTTGAGATTGCAAAGGGACAATCCAAAGCAGCCGAAGCATTAAATGGAGCGCTCCTAGGATTATTTAAAGTTCAGATAGATGGATAAAAGATAGATAAAGTGTCTTAGCGAGATTATGGCTAAGGCCTTTTTTATTACTAAATAAAAATAAAGCAGGTTATCTTAAATGATAGAGTAATAGATCTAGGTATAAAACGCTTCCCTCTGGAGGAACATTATAAAGTAGAACTTAATGAGCAGGGAGTGTTTTATACGATGAAAATAGACATACCAGAGTTATCCATAGTAGCATTAGTAGGGCCTGATAGTAACATAAAGCAAAACTTTA
>CALJSV010000009.1 GCA_937976095.1 uncultured Clostridia bacterium
GATTATAGCGGAAGTGACTTGCTGCTGGTAGGAGTATTAAAGGGCTGTATGTTATTTTTATCGGACCTTTCAAGAGAGATAGATCTTCCATTAACTATGGATTTTATGGTTGTATCGAGCTACGGTGCTGCAACCAAGTCCTCTGGAGTTGTAAGAATAATAAAGGACCTTGAAGCAGATATTACAAATAAAAATGTTTTAATTGTTGAAGATATTATTGATACAGGCTTAACACTGAGTTACTTGGTAGAAATGCTGAAATCAAGGAATCCAAAAAGCGTAAGAGTTTGCAGCTTGCTTGACAAGCCTGAAAGACGAAAGGCAGACATAGATGTAGCATATACAGGCTTCTCTATTCCGGATGAGTTTGTAATAGGCTATGGGCTGGATTATGCAGAGGTATACAGGAACCTGCCTTTTGTAGGTGTTCTAAAGCCGGATGTATATAATAAATAAAAAGTGACTTCCAGCTGCTGGCTATTAGCCGCCTGGAGTCTGGAAAAGTTTGGAAGCTGAAATAGCTAATAGCTGCCATATTGTATTTTGGAAACCATTATGATAAAATAGTTGTACTGCGGATTTGACAATCCGCTATTTCATGATGCTTCTTTCTGAATCATGAGATGCATCGAAGGAGGGCTAGTATTGAAAAAATTCCTGAGAAATATGAGTTTTTATGCATTGATCCTGATTATAATTCTGATGTTTCTTTATATATTGACAAATCAGGAGGGCGGAAAGGTTGAGCTTTCGTACTCTGAATTGGTCAGATACATAGAGGATGGAAAGATAACGGAGGTAGTTGTCACCTATGCTGACGGTACTTCTATTGTAACAGGAAAGACTGTTGACCAAAAACGGTTTGAGGCTAATGTGCCTACCCAGCAGTTTGATGCTAAGGCTACTGAGTATATGGATAAGGATATACTTAAGGTAAAATATCTCCAGAAGTCTACCGCTTCAGTATGGTTATCAATAATTCCATCCCTGGGACTGATAGTATTATTTATTGTTTTCTTTGTAGTACTTACTCAGCAATCCCAAGGCGGAGGAAGCAGAGTAATGTCCTTCGGCAAGAGCAAGGCAAAGCTTCACGTTGAAGACAAAAGGAAAATAACCTTTGCAGATGTTGCAGGAGCTGATGAAGAAAAGGAAGAGATGGGCGAAATAGTTGACTTTCTAAAGCAGCCTAGAAGATTTATCGAGCTTGGAGCAAGGATTCCAAAGGGCGTATTGCTTGTGGGACCTCCGGGTACAGGCAAGACCTATCTTGCAAAGGCAGTGGCTGGTGAGGCGGGAGTACCATTCTTCTCAATCAGCGGATCTGATTTCGTTGAAATGTTTGTAGGTGTTGGTGCTTCTCGTGTAAGAGACTTATTCGAGCAAGCTAAGAAGAGCTCACCATGTATTATTTTTATAGATGAAATAGATGCTGTAGGACGACAAAGAGGCGCAGGCTTAGGTGGCGGTCATGATGAAAGAGAGCAAACTCTTAATCAGCTTCTGGTTGAAATGGACGGCTTCAGCGTAAATGAGGGAGTAATCATAATAGCTGCAACCAACAGACCGGACATCTTGGACCCAGCGTTATTAAGACCAGGTCGTTTTGACAGACAGATTACGGTAGGTATCCCTGATATAAAGGCTAGAGAAGAAATACTCAGGATACACGCTAGAAATAAGCCGTTATCAGCAGACGTAGAGGTAGAGGTGATTGCAAAGAGTACAGCAGGCTTTACTCCCGCTGATCTTGAAAACCTTATGAACGAAGCTGCACTGCTTGCTGCAAGACGTAATAAGAGAAAGATAGATACAAAAGAGCTTGAAGAAGCTACTATAAGAGTAATAGCGGGACCGGAAAAGAAGAGCAGAGTAGTCGGTGAACATGACAAAAAGCTTACAGCCTACCATGAGGCTGGTCATGCGGTAGTTCAAAAGCTTCTTCCTGATACTGATCCTGTACATCAAATATCCATAATCCCAAGAGGAAGAGCAGGAGGATATACGATCTCTCTTCCGCAGCGGGATAAATATTATATGTCTAAGTCAGAGCTGGAAAAGCAGATAGTGATGCTTTTGGGAGGCAGAGTTGCAGAAAAGCTTGTGCTTGATGATGTAAGCACAGGTGCCAAAAGCGATATAGACAGAGCAACCAGCATTGCAAGAAGGATGATAACTGAATACGGTATGAGTGAAGCCCTTGGCCCAATGAGCTTTAGCGGCGACCACGATGAAGTATTTATAGGAAGAGATCTTGCAAGAGGCAGAAACTACAGTGAAGAGGTTGCTGCAATGATAGATAAGGAAATAAGACGAGTAATAGATACAGGATATACAAAGGCGGAAGCCTTGCTAAGAGAAAACATGGAGAAGCTGCACGGAGTTGCAAATGCGCTTCTGGACCGTGAAAAGCTCGATGACAAGGAGTTCGAAGAAATATTCCAAAATTCATAGAAACAGCGAAAGCTGTTTCTTTTTTTGGTATAATATAAAGGGATAATTATGTACTGTGTATTCAGTGTGCACAGTGCCTGAATAATGTTTTTTAGGAGGATGAGTATGGAATTTAATATGAAGCCTGGTCTTTCGGCGACTGCAGAAAGAATAGTTGGTGAAGCTGATACAGCAGTAAGCTTTGGAAGCGGAGGTGTAAGGGTATTTGCTACTCCCATGATGATTGCACTTATGGAAAATTCAGCATTAAGGGCTGTAGACCCCTTTCTTCCCGAGGGCTTTGCCACAGTTGGGTTGAGCTTGGATGTCAAACACCTTGCCGCAACACCGGTAGGTATGAGGGTAAGAGCGGAGGCAGAGCTCTTGAAGGTAGAAGGGAAGAAGCTGACCTTTAGGATAGAAGCCTTTGACGAGGTTGAAAAAATAGGTGAAGGAATACACGAACGCTATATAATTGAGCTCAGCAAATTCCTGAGTAGAACTGCTGCAAAAGGAGCAATTTAAATCCTGCTTAAAAGCATCCTGCAATATTCGCAAAATATTAGAAATTCAGGATTTTTCGGTACTTTGTTAAAAAATAAACAAAAATAATTATATCCAATAAGGGCAAAAATGTGATAACATAGAATTAGTTTTAGAAGGAAATCTTGCAAAAATTATTCTAAAATGAAAGTTATATTTCATAATGAGATCTATATAAATCACACTTAATATATTTCATTATAGATGTGGCGATTTATAATTTAGCCAACATGATTAGTTTTACCTATGTAATGTACTAAGAGTGTTGTCTATAGGATTCATTTTTATCGCTAAATATTACGATTTTCATGAGGAGGGTAATCATGTTTGACAAGGAGAAAGTTACTCAGATTAAAGAGGCCGCTGACAACTGGGAGAACACAGTAATAGCTAAGACACTGGCAAAGGCGCCGGAAAAAAAGCCAGAGTTTAAAAATTCATCAGATATCACAGTTAAGAGAGTGTATACTCCGGCAGATGTGGCTGAGCTGGATTATGAAAGAGACCTGTCATTCCCTGGCGAATATCCTTATACAAGAGGAGTTCAGCCTACCATGTACAGGGGTAAATCCTGGACAATGAGACAATATGCAGGATTTGCTACAGCTGAAGAATCAAACAAGAGATATAAATACCTTTTAGAGCAGGGACAAACAGGGCTTTCTGTTGCTTTTGACCTGCCAACACAAATCGGCTATGATTCAGACCATCCACTTTCAGAGGGAGAGGTTGGCAAGGTTGGAGTTGCTATAGACTCTCTAAAGGATATGGAGATCCTGTTTGATGGAATACCTCTTGATAAGGTTAGTACATCAATGACTATAAATGCTCCTGCATCGGTTTTACTTGCAATGTACATAGCTGTTGCTGAAAAGCAGGGAATAACACCTGATAAGCTTTCAGGAACAATACAAAACGATATATTAAAGGAATATATAGCTAGAGGCACATACATTTTCCCTGTAGAGCCTTCTATGCGTCTTATAACAAACATATTTGAATACTGTTCAAGCAACGTTCCTAAGTGGAACACCATTTCCATAAGCGGATATCACATTAGAGAAGCAGGCTCGTCAGCGGCTCAGGAAGTAGCCTTTACGCTGGCTGACGGTATAGCATACGTAGAAGCTGCTATAAAAACAGGGCTTGATGTTGATGATTTTGCTCCAAGACTATCTTTCTTCTTCAATGCACATAATGATCTTTTTGAAGAGGTTGCAAAGTTTAGAGCAGCAAGAAGACTTTGGGCTAAGATCATGAAGGACAGATTTAAGGCAAAGAGTCCTAAGTCATGGATGCTTAGATTCCATACACAGACTGGAGGCTCAACTCTTACAGCTCAGCAGCCAGACAACAACATAGTCAGAGTTGCTATTCAGACACTTGCAGCTGTACTTGGAGGAACTCAATCCCTTCACACTAATTCCAAGGACGAAGCTCTAGCGCTTCCAACGGAA
The DNA here is from genome assembly GCA_937976095.1 of uncultured Clostridia bacterium. Lineage (GTDB taxonomy): Bacteria > Bacillota > Clostridia > Lutisporales > Lutisporaceae > CALGKJ01. The sequence continues at coordinate 4,434 of CALJSV010000009.1, forward strand.
GATTCAGTAAGAATAGCTTTAAGAACTCAGCAAATTGTTGATAATGAAAGCGGAGTTACTGAGACCATAGACCCTCTTGCAGGCTCATACTACGTAGAAAGTCTTACAACTCAAATAGAGGATAAAGCCGTTGAATACATCAGAAAGATTGATGAACTGGGCGGAGCTGCAAGAGCAATCGAAAGAGGCTATGTACAGCAAGAGATCCAAGACAGCGCTTATAGATATCAGATGGAGATAGAGTCAGGCGAGAGAGTAATAGTTGGTATGAACAAGTTTAAGGTATCAGAAGAAGCACCAAAGGGTCTTTTAAAGGTAGATCCTATAGTTGGAGAGCTTCAGGTTAAAAAGCTTGCTGAGCTAAGAGCTTCAAGAGAAAACGCAAAGGTGGAAGCGGCATTGGAAGCTCTGAGAAAGGCTGCCCAAAGCGAGGAAAACCTCATGCCTTATATAATTGAAGCAGTAAGAACCTACGGAACACTAGGCGAAATTTGTGGAGTACTAAGAGAAGTATTCGGCGAATATCAACAGACGGTAATACTGTAAAATAGTCACTGGTCCCTGATCCCTGATCCCTGGAATAAGAACTGCTTCGAAGCCGCTTCTTAAACCAGCGACTAGCGACTAGAGACACGTGACCCCTATATATCATACATATTTTAGGAGGTTGAGAAATGGACAGACCAATTAGAGTGATAGTAGCTAAGCCTGGACTTGATGGTCATGATAGAGGCGCAAAGGTTGTAGCCAGAGCGCTGCGTGATGCCGGGATGGAGGTTATATATACAGGACTCAGACAAACACCTGAGCAGATAGTAGAAACAGCTATTCAAGAGGACGCTGACTGCGTGGCTATGAGCATCCTTTCAGGAGCACACAACCACCTTTTTCCAAAGGTAGTCAGGCTTCTAAAGGAAAAGGGAGCTGATGATATTCTGGTTGTTGGCGGGGGAGTTATACCGGAGGATGATATACCGGGGCTTATTGAGGCAGGTATTGCTGCGATATTTACACCGGGAACACCAACATCAGTAACTATTGATTTCATAAAAAGCAACATTAAGAGAAGTTAAGGGTGGTTTAGATGGATATTAGAGCAGGCTTACAGAGCGGGGATAAAAGAGCTTGCGCCAGACTTATTTCAATGGTCGAGAACGAGGATGAGCAGGCTATTGGAATATTAAAGGAGCTTTACGGGCTCACAGGCAAGGCGAGAGTGATAGGAATTACGGGACCTCCTGGAGCTGGCAAGAGTACTGTAACTGATAAGCTTGCAAAGCTCCTAAGACAGCAGGGCAAAAAAGTAGGGATAGTTGCAGTAGACCCTACCAGCCCATTTACCGGAGGGGCAATACTTGGGGATAGAGTGCGCATGACTGACCTAAGCACTGATCCTGGAGTTTTTATAAGAAGTATGGGCACGAGAGGTGCATTAGGTGGGCTGTCTAAGGCAGCCCATGGTGCTGTCAAGGTGCTGGATATCTTTGGAATGGACTATATCTTTATAGAGACTGTAGGGGTAGGCCAGTCAGAGGTTGATATTGTAAGGCTTGCCGATACTGTTATTATGGTTGCGGTTCCTGGTCTTGGAGATGACATTCAGGCGATAAAGGCAGGAATAATGGAGATAGGGGATGTATTTGCGGTAAACAAATCCGATAGAGATGGAGCAGAAAGAACAGCGACTGAGCTGGAAATGATGCTTGACTTTAATATCAGATCCCAATACAGACCTCCTGTTATCAACATAATTGCAAAGGACAATAAGGATGTAGATAAGCTATTAGAAGCAGTTGAGAAGCACTATGTTTATCTGGTAAACAGCGGCGAGCTGAGTCAAAGGAAAAAGAACAGTATAAAGAACGAAATCATAGATATTTTTAAGTATGCAATGGTAAAAGCAATTGAAGAAAAGAGCCAAAGTAGTAGCTTCATAGAGCAGCTGATTAGTGATACTGTAGATAAAAGGCTTGATCCTTATACAGCGGCAGCAAAGCTGGTGGAGGAATTTCGCAGCAGGTGACAGGGATTAGGGAACAGGGAATAGGTGTCAGCTTGTTCAACAGATTGACCTGTGTAAGTAGACAACTTTGGGCAATATATGTAGAATATAGTAGTAGACTTTGAAAACATTTAAATTTATATACATATTGATGGGAGGTATGAAAGTGACTAGTAAGGTGGACCATATCGGGATAGCAGTCAGCAATCTCGAAGAATCTATAAAATTCTATCAAGACGTACTTGGTCTTGAGCTTCATGGTACAGAGGTAGTTGAGGAGCAAAAGGTAAAGGTAGCATTTCTTCCTGTAGGGGATACTGAGGTTGAGCTTCTGGAAGCAACTGCTCCAGACAGTCCCATAGCAAAGTTTATAGAAGCTAAGGGACAAGGCGTGCAGCATATAGCTTTCAGAGTAGATGACATCGAGGCAGCACTGGAGGATATGAAGGCTAAGGGTATAAGATTGATAGATGAAAAGCCAAGATATGGTGCAGGCGGCGCCAGAATAGCCTTTTTGCATCCCAAGAGCACAAATGGAGTTTTGATAGAGCTCTGTGAAAGAAAGTAAGGGGAGGAGAACGCTTATGTCAATTGATAAAATACAAGATCTGCAGCAGAGGTTGGACAGCATAAGAGAAGGCGGCGGCAAGGACAGAATAGCAAAGCAGCATAAGGCTGGCAAGCTGACCGCGAGAGAAAGAATTAATCTTCTGATGGATGAAGGCAGCTTTGTTGAGCTTGATGCATTTGTAAAGCATAGATGCACTGAGTTTGATATGAAGGATACAGATGCACCGGCTGAAGGCGTAGTTACGGGCTATGGTACAGTAGAAGGAAGACTTGTATATGCATATGCACAGGACTTTACTGTAGTAGGCGGCTCTCTCGGTGAGATGCATGCAAAGAAGATTTGCAAGGTGTTGGACCTTGCTATGAAAATGGGTGCACCAGTTGTTGGTATCAATGATTCAGGTGGGGCAAGAATTCAGGAGGGCGTAGATGCACTTTCGGGCTATGGACAGATTTTCTATAGAAATACGATAGCCTCAGGAGTAATCCCTCAGATATCAGTAATAATGGGACCTTGTGCAGGCGGAGCAGTTTATTCTCCGGCACTAACTGATTTTATATTTATGGTTGAAAAGACAAGTCAAATGTTTATTACAGGACCTCAGGTTATAAAGGCTGTTACAGGTGAAGAGGTTAGCTCAGAAGCCCTCGGGGGAGCAATGACACACAACAGCATAAGTGGTGTTGCTCACTTTATAAGCCAAAATGAAGAAATATGCATTGCGGAGATAAAGAGACTTTTAAGCTATCTTCCATCAAATAACCTTGAAACAGCTCCGGTTTTTGAAGTAAGCGACGATCTAAATAGAATAGAAGAAGCTTTAAATACAATTATTCCTGAAAACTCAAACAAGCCGTACGATATGAAGGATATTATAGCAGCGTTGGTTGACAATGGAGAGTACATGGAGGTTCAGCCATACTATGCTCAAAACATTATAACTGCCTTTGCAAGGCTTAATGGTGCAAGCATAGGAATTATAGCAAATCAGCCAAAGGTTCTTGCAGGCTGTCTGGATATAAACGCTTCAGACAAGGCAGGAAGATTTATAAGAACCTGTGATGCATTTAATATTCCAATACTTAACCTGATCGACGTACCCGGCTTCCTGCCTGGAACAAATCAGGAGTACGGCGGAATAATAAGGCATGGTGCTAAGATGCTTTATGCTTACTCTGAGGCTACTGTGCCAATAGTAAACGTAATTACTAGAAAGGCATATGGCGGAGCTTATCTTGCAATGTGCAGCAAGGACTTAGGAGCAGATATGGTATTTGCTTGGCCATCAGCAGAAATAGCTGTAATGGGACCTGAAGGGGCGGCAAACATCATATTCAAGAAGGACATAGAGACAGCAGAAAATCCGGCACAGGCAAGATCAGAAAAGATTCAGGAATACAAGGATAGATTTGCGACTCCTTATGTAGCTGCAAGCAGAGGCTTTGTTGATGATGTTATAGAGCCTGCGACTACAAGACAAAGACTTATTAGTGCATTTGATATGCTGTCAAGCAAGAGGGAAACAAGGCCTTCTAAAAAGCATGGCAACTTGCCTGTATAGGAGGTATGAAATATGGATGCTGATAAGATGATATATGCGTTGTTTGTTACAGCTATGGGAATGAGTATCGTTTTTATAGTGCTGTTACTTTTAAGATATGTAATTGCACTAATGAAGCTAGTTTTTGCTCCTAATGCTAAAACAAATGGAGCAGCGACTGTAAAGGTAGTGACTACAGTACCTGACCCTGCACCTGAGGCCAAAGAGCCTCTAGCTGACGAAGGCGAGCTGATAGCAGTTATAACAGCTGCGGTTGTAGCCTTCATGGGCGGTAGAAGCAACTTTGTAGTAAAGAATATTACAAGGGTTGGAGATTCTTCACCGGCTTGGGCTAAGTCTGGCAGACAAGAGCAAATGTTAAATAGATTTTAGGGAGGATGTGCAAAATGAGAAAGTTTATTATAAATGTAAATGGAAACAGCTACGAGGTTGAAGTTGAAGAAGTAAGAGATGGAGCAGCAGCTCCGACTCCAGCACCAAAGGCTGCTGTAGCAGTGACTCAAGCGCCAAAGTCAGCACCTGCGGCAGCTCCTGCAGCAAAGCCTGCTGCCGCAGCACCAGTATCTGTACCTGCAGGCGGAGCATCAGTTAATGCTCCTATGCCAGGAACAATTTTAAGAGTAGATGTTACAGTTGGCCAGGCTGTTAAGAAGGGTCAGGTGTTATGCATACTGGAAGCAATGAAGATGGAAAACGAAATTATGGCTCCGTCAGATGGGACAGTTGCTTCAGTAGCTGTTCATCAAGGTGATTCAGTAAATACAGGACAGGTTCTTGTAGTGCTTGGTTAGTCATTAAGGTAGACTAGACCACACAAAGTTTGAATGGGGGATTTTTAAATGATCGATGAACTATTGAAGTTCTATTACAGCATGGGCTTTACGGCAATTACCTGGCAGCAGGCTGTAATGATAGTTGTATCATGTTTTTTGATGTATCTTGCTCTAAAAAAGGGCTTTGAACCTTTATTGCTTGTACCTATAGCCTTCGGTATGCTATTGGCAAATCTTCCTCTGGCTGGGTTAATGGAGGATGGAGGACTGCTTTATTATCTTTCAATGGGTATAAAGCTGGGTATATATCCACCACTGATTTTCTTTGGTGTCGGAGCGATGACGGACTTTGGTCCACTGATTGCTAATCCAAAAAGTATATTGCTTGGAGCAGCAGCTCAGATAGGTATATTTATGACTTTTATTGGAGCTATATTGCTCGATAGATATATGCCAGGTATTTCTTTTTCCTTAAAGGAAGCAGCAGCTATCGGTATAATAGGTGGAGCTGATGGACCTACAGCTATATTTTTAGCTTCTAAGCTGGCTGACCATCTGACAGGACCTATAGCAGTAGCAGCATATTCATATATGGCACTTGTACCACTTATTCAGCCACCAATTATGAAGGCGCTGACTACACAGAAGGAAAGAGAAGTTGTCATGGAGCAGCTAAGACCTGTTTCCAAAATTGAAAAGATAGTGTTCCCTATATTAGTTACAATAATAGTTTCTCTTATATTACCACCTGCGGCAGCTTTAGTAGGTATGCTAATGCTAGGTAACTTGATTAGGGAAGCTGCTGACTTCCAGAGCATACTAGCTAGACTATCTAAGACTGCTCAGAATGATATGACAAATATAGTTGTAATACTTCTTGGAGTATCTGTTGGTGCGACAGCTGATGGTGCTGTGTTTTTAAGAGCTCAGACACTGGCTATTATAGCACTTGGCATAGTAGCTTTCTCCTGTGGAACAGCTGGAGGAGTACTGTTTGGAAAGCTGATGTATAAAACCAGTGGAGGCAAGGTAAACCCTCTAATCGGCTCTGCCGGTGTTTCTGCTGTACCTATGGCAGCAAGAGTATCTCAGAAGGTTGGTCAGGAAGCAAATCCAAACAACTTCCTGCTCATGCATGCTATGGGACCAAATGTTGCAGGGGTTATAGGCTCTGCAGTGGCAGCGGGTGTATTACTATCCCTGCTGGCAGGACACTAAATAGTTTAGTATCAATTATTCGGGCAGACATTTTGTCTGCCCATTGTTTATTCTATAATTCTATAGACTTTATTTAAAAGTGGTAGGTGAAATTCTGATGAAGGATAAAATACTAAAGCAATTAAAGGAAAACCAAGGGAAATATTTATCAGGTGAGGAGCTTAGCAGCTGCTTTGACGTAAGCCGTACAGCCATCTGGAAGGCAATAAACCAGCTGAAGTCAATGGGGTATACCATTGAGTCACAAACCAAGCTTGGTTATCGCTACATTGAAGGTCCTGATTCAATTACCTCCTTAGAGCTTCAGCCCTTACTTGATACTAAGAAGATTGGAAGACAAGTAAAATACTTGGAAAGCGTTGATTCTACTAACAGCTTTGCTAAAAGACTATCTGAAAATGGCTTTGAGGATGGAAGTGTTGTGATTGCTGATGTTCAGACTGCGGGACGGGGAAGGCTTGGCAGGAGCTGGATCTCGCCAAAGTCAAGGGGAATATGGATGACAATCATGCTGAAGCCGCAGATAAACCCGATGGATGCATCCAAGGTGACGCTTTTAGCAGCATATGCACTTTGTAAGTCTATTAAGGCTGAAACAGGCTTGGAGGCAAGCATAAAATGGCCCAATGATATTATAGCAGGAAGAAAAAAGCTGTGCGGAATACTTACGGAAATGGGTGCGGAGCTTGACATAATAAACTATCTTATAGTAGGTGTAGGTATTAATGCAAACCTTATTGAAGATGATTTTCCAGAGGAGCTTATAGAGACAGCAACATCGATAAGGCTCGAAACAGGCATGGAAGTAACAAGAAAACGCCTTGCAGCAAGCTTTTTAAATGAATTCGAGAAGTGCTATGAAGCATTTTCCTCTAGCGGGAGCATAGAGCATATTATTGATGCTTATAAAGATATGCTGCATATGCTTGGCAAAAAGGTAAGGGCTATTTATAAAAACGAAGAGCTTATAGGAGAAGCTATTGATGTAAGCTCCGAAGGACAGCTTCTAATAAGGCTTGAGGATGGATCAATAAGAGAAATAGTCTCAGGTGAGGTATCAGTAAGAGGAATATATGGATATGTATAGATAACTCTATGCAAAACTCTTGCATAGAGTTATAATATTTTTGCGACATTAGCTTAGGTAAGGGGTGTCAAACTTGACACTACCGAATTCGCATTGGAGGTTTATTTATGATACTTGTATTTGATGTTGGAAACACTAACATAGTAATGGGCATATATAAGGATAAGACATTGCTTGATTTTTGGAGACTTTCAACAGATGTAAATCGAACAGCGGATGAATATGGGATGTTTATTAACCAGCTTCTAAGGCACCAAAACTTTGATGCAACAGATGTTAAGGCTATTGTTATTTCCACAGTTGTACCATCAATAATGTATACTTTGGAGCATATGACCAAAAAATACTTTAGAACAGAACTCTTAATAATAGGACCTGGCATCAAAACGGGAATGAATATAAAGTATGATAATCCGAAGCTGCTTGGCTCGGATAGACTAGTCAACGCAGTTGCTGCATATGAGCTATACGGAGGGCCTGTTATAATAGTAGATCTTGGAACAGCTACAAAGTTTTGCGCCGTATCCGACAAGGGAGAGTATCTTGGCGGGGCTATAGCGCCTGGTATAAAGATATCCTCTGAGGCGTTATTCCAAAGAACAGCAAAGCTTCCAAAGGTAGAGCTTGTCATGCCTGAAGCAGTCATATGCAAAAACACAGTAAGCTGCATGCAATCAGGTATACTCTATGGCCATGTTGGTCAGGTAGACTATATAGTAAGAAAAATGAAAAAGGAGCTTGGCTGCGAAAACGTAACTGTTGTTGCAACAGGTGGACTTTCAAAGCTGATATCCACGGAGTCTGAAACTATAGATATAGTAAATGGCTTATTGACACTGGAGGGTTTGAGAATTATATATGAGCGGAATACAAATTAAGAATCTGTCAATTGCCAACAACGTTTTTCTTGCTCCAATGGCAGGAGTTACTGACATGGCTTACAGGATTCTATGCAGAAGAATGGGCTGTGGTCTTACATATACTGAGATGGTTAGTGCCAAGGGTATGCACTATAAAAGCCAAAACACAGCGGAGCTTTTGGAGCTTGCTGATATAGAAAGGCCTTCGGCAGTTCAGATTTTTGGAAGTGATCCCTCTATAATGGCAGAGACCGCAAAGGTCGTGGAAGAACGCGGAGTGGATTTGATTGATATAAATATGGGCTGCCCGGCACCAAAGATAGTAAAAAACGGTGATGGCTCTGCACTAATGCTAAAGCCGGAGCTTATTGGAGAAATAGTTCATAAGGTTTCAAGAGCAGTAAAGGTCCCACTGACAGTAAAAATCCGAAAGGGCTGGGATGACAGCTGCATCAACGCAGTAGAGGTAGCACTTATTGCAGAGCAGGCAGGAGCAGCTGCTGTGACAGTGCATGGAAGGACGCGGGAGCAATTTTACAGCGGGAAGGCTGACTGGAGTATTATTAAGGCAGTTAAAGAAAAGCTTAAAGTACCGGTCATCGGAAACGGAGATGTGTTTAGTCCGGAGGCAGCCAAAGGATTGCTTGAGGAAACCAACTGTGATGCAGTTATGATAGCTAGGGGTGCAGAGGGTAACCCCTGGATATTTAAACGTACCGTAGAGTATCTCAAAACAGGCATACTTCTGCCTGAACCAGGCTTTGAAGAGAAGCTGGACGCAATTATTGAGCATCTAAAGCTTGCAGTTAGCTTCAAGGGTGAAAATATAGGAGTCAAGGAGATGCGCAAGCACGCAGCTTGGTATCTGAAGGGACTCCCTAATTCTACCTATGTGAAGACGGAGATATTTAAGCTTACGACGGTTGAGCAAATAATTGAACTTATAATGAGATATAAAAATACTTTGGCTACTGGCTGATAACGTTAGCCAGTGACCAGTAGCCATTTCCTATGGATTAAGTCTGTACCTATCCCTTGGGAATAACGTAGCCTCTCTTACGTTTTTGATGCCAAGTAGCTGCGCAGTAAGCCTTTCTAGACCTATTGCGAGACCTCCATGCGGGGGCATTCCGTATTTAAAAACATCCATATAACCAGGGTAGCTGTCCGGGTTAAGTCCTCTTTCAAGCATGGAGGTTCTCAACTGCTCATAACTATGGATTCTTTGACCACCTGTTGTGATTTCGAGACCTCTGAAGATAAGGTCGAAGCTGTGGGTAAGTCCTCCATCTGCGGGCATTGTATACATGGGTCGCTTTGATCTAGGATAATGGGTCAGAAAAACAAATTCACTTCCAAAGGTTTTATAGACATAGTCAGCTATAAGCCTTTCACCCTCAGGATCTATATCATTTTCCAAATCTGTTTTTCCATATTCTCTTTTAAGTATCTCTATAGCCTCAGGCAGTGGTATTGAAGGTATCTCTCCTTTTATTTCCGGCAGCTGAACGTTATGAAGCCTGAGCTCCTCTGAGCATTGCAGGCTTGCTTGACTAAGCATATACTTGAGCATTTCTGTTTCAAGATTTATAAGGTCGCGTTCATCTTCTATAAAGCCCATTTCAAGGTCCAGGCTTACGTATTCATTAAGATGTCGGTTTGTATCGTGGCTTTCTGCCCTATATACGTGACCTATCTCAAATACTCTTTCAAAGCCAGAGCCTACAAGCATCTGCTTATAAAACTGCGGGCTTTGAGCAAGGTAAGCCTTTTTGTCAAAGTACTTAATCTCAAAAACCTCTGTTCCCCCCTCTGTGCCGCCGCCAACGATTTTGGAAGAAAACACTTGGGTAAAGGCATTGCTCTTCAGATATTCACCAAAGGACTGTGCTAGTACTGCCTGCAGCTTAAAAACCGCGTTGGTTTTAGGGTGTCTTAGGCTTAACACTCTATTGTTGAGTATTGTATCTAGACCTGCCTCAAGCTCGCCTTTGTTTATCTCTATAGGTAGGTCATAGTTCACTGCTGAAATAACTTTAATTGCTTCAACTGCTATTTCACAGCCCAAATCAAGGCTTTTGTTCTCCTTAATTTCACCTACAATTTCAATGACACTTTCCAGCTTAATGCCCTTAATGCTAATTTTTCCAGTCTCCACAATACACTGTACCATGCCGGTTCTATCACGAAGTATCAAAAAAGCTATTTTTCCAAGCTCTCTCACTCTGTGGAGCCAGCCTTTAAGTAGCACCTTTTCCCCAGCTTTACCTTGTAATTCATTTATCATTGTTCTGTTCATGTTTATACCTCCTTAAAAATAAAAAAATTCCGTCCCCGAAATAGGGACGGAAGAATCCGCGTTGCCACCCTGATTAACCTGCATATAGCAAAGCACAATAGTACATACCCTAGTGAGAGTAATAAAAAAAGCCTGCTCCCAAAGGAGCAAGCTATTAACTCGCGGTACCATCCTACTTTAACCTTATTCAGGTTCTCTCAATCCCTATAACGGAGGAATCCGTTTTGTCCTAGACAGCAAGGTATTTACTACCTTACGTTTCAGACAAGCTTCTCCGGGATGTCCTTCACTTTGCGGCAATTGCTCAGGCTCGCACCATTCCTGATTCGCTTTCAATGCAGACATAGCTACTTTTCCCATCAATGAATTTATTTGTATTAAAAATTATTATAGACACGTTATATATATATGTCAATATAATATGCATAAAAAAGAAAATTATTTACAATAGCCATAATATTTAAATAAATATTGTGTAATAAATAGCAAAGTATTAAAATATTAATGTATACAAAAAAGTGCACAAAAGCAAGTGAAGGTGCGAGGTGTGAAAAATGGACCTGATTAGAGTCGGAGATAAGGTCATAAGCAAAAAAAAGATAAATGAAGCTATTGAGGATATACTTAAGCTAAGGGCTCAGGGTATGTCTCAATCTGACGTAGGCGAGCGCTTGGGAATAGAGAGAACCTTTATATCAAGGCTGGAAGGTCTTGGAGAGATAAGAAAAGGGCAAAGCATTGCTGCGGTGGGCTTTCCTATTAGAAACAAGGAAGAGGTTGAGCAGGCTTTAAAGAGCTTTGGAGTGGACTACTGCTTACTTCTATCAGAAAACGAAAGAAATGCCTTTGCAGAACAGGGCTCACAGATGATAAATAAGCTTATGGAGCTTATAAATAAATTCAGAAGCTATGATACAGTAATAGTTATGGCTTCAGACTACAGAAACAGAACGATGAAGGATATGCTTGACAATCAGATTATAGAAATAGATGTAGGCAAATCTCCACTAAAGGACGATGTTGTTGTGGATATTGAGATGTTGACTGATATACTTAAAATATTAAAGGGGTAAAAGCATGAAGCATATAGTTAGTATAAGTATAGGATCTTCAAAAAGAAATCATAAAATTGAGCTTGAGGTGGCAGGGCAAAGCTTTGTAGTAGAGAGAATAGGTACTGACGGCGATATTCAAAAGGCAATAGAAATGGTAAGAGAGCTTGACGGTAAAGTAGATGCCTTTGGTATGGGTGGAATAGATGTATATTTAAACGCAGGGAAAAGCAGATATAAAATAAAGGATGCCGTCCCTATATATGAGGCTGCGCAAAAAACTCCTATGGTAGACGGGTCAGGACTTAAGGTATCTCTTGAAAAGGAGGTTCCGGGCTTTATTAACGATAACGTAGAGGATATCACAGGCAAAAAGGTGTTTGTACTGCCCGCCATTGACAGGTATGCCATGGCAGAAGGCTTTGAAGCCTTGGGCTGCGAGCTTGTACTGGGAGACCTTATGGTTGCCCTGGGTATAAATATTCCTATCAAGTCCTTAAGGACTCTTGATAAAATGGCTAGTATATTTGCCCCAATTGCATGCAGGCTTCCCTTTGAGATGCTCTATCCTACCGGAAAGGAACAAAACAGCGGCGCTAGCAAGGCAGGAAAGCTAGATAAGTACTTTGAGGATGCAGATATTATAGCTGGTGATTTCCATTACATAAGACAATTCATGCCATCAAGCATGGAAGGTAAGATGATAGTTACAAACACAGTAACCAAGGAGGACATCCAGTGGATGGAGGATTGCGGTATAAGGGTGCTTGTTACCTCAACTCCTGATCTTTCTGGACGTTCCTTTGGAACAAACGTAATAGAGGCAATGCTTGTGACACTCATAGAAAAGGAAGTGGAGAGTATTACCTCAGAGGATTATTTGAAGGCCCTAGCCGATATTAACTTTAGACCAAGGGTTGTGCATTTCACTAAAAGGCAAGAACTAAAAATATCAGGAGTCTAAAGCTATAGAGCCATGTCCTCATGAGGCATGGCTTATATTTATGCCTTCACTAAGAATAAATTCAAAAACCCGGCATATTCATACTGTAAACCATGATTTAAAGTATCCTTTCGTCTTAGCGTGGAGGTTTACTATGATGACTTCAAAAAATGCATGCATACTGCTTTGCAAAAGCATAAGAGCCCCAGGTATCTTGAGTGTCTTTAACGTACCTAGAATATTAGACAAGTATGATTTAGATTTTGAGGGTCAAAAGAACTCAGTATTTTTGATAGAATATCCGATAATATACAATGATATAACCAACAAGAGAAGACTTGGGCTATTTAAAAACCTTATAAATGAAAACAACATTGATTTTATAGTAACTAAAAGCGTAGAGCTTCGTAGGTTTCTTAAGCTTAAAAGCCCTGAATGCCTTGAGGAAGCTGCTGCCTTAAAAAGCTATGCGGCACTGAAAAAAATAAGCCTGCTGCATGAAAAAAGATACCTGCAGGGAAGCTTTGGTCTCATAATGGACTCCTATGATCTATTGCTGCTTGATATGCTTACTGATGAGGCTTCAAGCATTATGCTGTATGAGGGAGCTAAGGCTGACAGAAATGTTAAGGCTAAAATATTCACTGACCACATGGAAAAAAAAGGGATATCCATAGTTTTTACTAAAGAGCTGGAAAAGCTCTTAAGAAATTCTGATGTTGTTTTTGTTGAGGATCCTGCAAGACTCGAAGAAATGAGGGATTTGCTGTCCGATAGGCTTGTAGCAGGGAAAGGCTGCTCGATGCTTACTGATAATTCCTTAGAGGATTCCCTTATATGGCATGGGCATATAGAGGATTTTAGTGATGACAATTTTGTTAAGCTATATAACGATGAGCTTATTGCAGTACTAAGACACTATAACAGAGAGCTTCACTACAGTGATTTTACAGATCTTCTTGAGCATGTTTATATTTATAACAACAAGCACAAGTGGAATGCAATTTACCATCTCAAATAATAGGACTATACTTGACATTGCAGTACTCCTACTTTATAATAAACAAATAAGTTAGGAAATTTTTAACGCACTGTCAAATTATTGCAGTGCTAAATTAATGTAAAAGCAGCAGTGCATACTTTAGAAATTATCGGACATAATGGAATATGCTTAAATTGCTAGCAATAAGTATCAGCATAAAAATGTTATTGCCACATATATTATCATTAATACAAGCAGTGGCAGTAGTGCCATGTTTGTTAATTTCATTGATAATATAAAACAGCATGATTAAAATAAACTAAAATAGTCGGGAGGCGAGCGATTGTGAGTAAAGAAAATATACTTACGGTTGAAGGTTTAGCAAAGCTTGAAGAGGAGTTGGATTATTTAAAAAGCACACGCAGATCAGAGGTTGCTCTAAGAATTAAGCAAGCTCTGGCTTTTGGTGATATATCCGAAAACTCTGAGTATGATGAAGCAAAAAATGAACAGGCCTTTGTAGAAGGCAGAATTGCACAAATCGAGAACATACTAAAGACAGCAAAGGTTATAGATGAGGACGATATAAAGACTGACTATGTAAGTGTCGGCGCAAAGGTAGTGCTGAGAGATGTGGAGTTTGGCGACGAGGTTGAATATGCAATAGTTGGTTCTGCTGAAGCAGATCCACTAAGACTAAAAATCTCAAATGAATCACCTGTAGGAAAGGCACTGCTTGGCAAAGAAGCAGGTGTTATAGTAGATATAATTGTACCTGATGGAATCATAAAATATGAAATACTTGAGATAAAGAAGTAGGGGGAAGCTACATATGTCAAATGATGAACTCAATTTGAGCGAACAGCAGCAGATTAGAAGAGAGAAGCTGGAAAAACTAAAGGAAATGGGAAGAAATCCCTTTGAAGTGCTTAAGTATGATGTAACTCATCACACCGATGATATCAAGGACAATTTTGATGAAATGGATGGTAAGGATGTAGCTATAGCAGGAAGAATAATGTCCTACAGAGACATGGGTAAAGCCTCCTTCTGCGACATTCAGGACAGAAACGGAAGACTTCAGGTTTACATCAAAATGGATGAAATAGGTGAAGAGGAATATGAGATATTTAAGACCTATGATATCGGTGATATAGTAGGTATAAAGGGCTTTGTGTTCAGAACAAGAAGAGGAGAAATATCTGTGCATGTAAAGGAGCTCAAGCTTCTATGCAAGGCACTTCAGCCGTTGCCGGAGAAATGGCACGGATTGAAGGACCCGGATCTCAGATATAGACAAAGATACGTTGATCTGATTGTTAACCCTGATGTAAGGGAAACCTTTATAAAGAGAACGAAAATCATTGCCGGAATAAGAAGATTCTTAGATGATAGAGGCTATCTGGAGGTTGAGACACCAATACTCTCAACTATTGCCAGCGGTGCTGCAGCAAGACCATTCCAAACTCACAGCAATGCATTGGACATAGACTTATATCTTAGAATTGCAACAGAGCTGTACCTGAAGAGACTCATTGTAGGAGGCTTTGAAAAGGTATATGATATGGGCAAGAACTTCAGAAATGAAGGAATAGATATTAGACATAATCCTGAGTTTACAATGATTGAGCTTTACGAAGCATATACAGACTATCATGGGATGATGGAGCTAATGGAGAACATGATAGCTACGGTATGTAAGGAAGTAAATGGGACTACAAAAGTAATGTATCAGGGCGTTGAAATTGACTTTGCTCCACCATGGAATAGAATCACAATGATGGATGCAGTTAAGCAGTACGCAGGGATAGACTTTAAGGAAGTTAATACTGATGAAGAAGCAAGAGAAATAGCTGTAAGGCTTAAGCTACAGGATGAGCTGAAGAAAAAGCTTAAGGACTGCACAAAGGCGGATATACTCAATGCTGCCTTTGAAGCATATGCAGAAAAGCATCTGATACAGCCAACCTTCCTAATGGATTATCCTGTTGAGATTTCCCCTCTTACTAAGAGGAAGAATGATGATCCTACAATGACAGAAAGATTTGAAGCCTTTGTGTTCGGCAGAGAAGTAGGAAATGCTTATTCGGAGCTGAACGATCCTATTGATCAAAGAGAGCGCTTTGATCAGCAAGCTAAGGAAAAGGAACTAGGTGATGATGAGGCTTATGAAATGGATGAGGACTTTATGAACTCACTGGAGATAGGTATGCCTCCAACTGGTGGTCTTGGCATAGGCATCGACAGAGTAATAATGTTCCTAACAGACTCCTATTCCATAAGAGATGTTATACTGTTCCCAACAATGAAGCCCATAGATAATAAATAAACCATTAATAGCCCGGTATTGCTAATAACAGTACCGGGCTTTAATATTTTTGAAGGCTGAATGTCTAAATACAGCTAATGAGGGTGCCGATATTAATAATATACAGCTATATTTCTAAAGGGTGGTGGCAGTTATGTTTAAGATACTTCTGGCTGATCCGGATAAGAATAACAGAAAGAAGATAAAGGATTATATAGCAGCCTCCAAGCTGGATTTCAGGGTGGTAAAGGAGGCTGATGACGGCAAGCAAGCCTTTGAGATGCTCGACAAGGCTGAGATAGACCTGGTTTTATGCGAGCTAAGGCTTCCTATATTGTCAGGCTATCACCTTTTCAAAAAGCTGCAGTACAGCTACCCTAATATTAGGACTATAATATATGCAAGCTATGATGAGTATCAAAATATGCAGAAGGCACATGAGGAGGGACTGCTGGACTATATATTCAAGCCATTGAAACAGCAGGACCTTGAGCACTCCTTGGTACAGGCAAGACAGGTTCTGGAGGAGCAGCTTCAAAAAAGCGAGACTGAAAGGCTTGTAGAGGATGAGTACAGGTATATGCTGCCGCTTTTTAAGGATAGATTTTTAATAAACCTTATTCATGGACATTTGGAAAACGACAGCTATATAGAAGAAAGCTTCAAGCACTTTGGAGTAAATATAAAAAGTGGATATACAGCAATGCTTGTAAAGGTAGATCATTATGAAAAGCTGAATCTGATTTTTGATGAGAAGGAAAAGGAAATTTTTATTTTTAGGCTTATGTCCCGTCTTCAGAAAAAGCTTAATGAGAACAGCAATGGAATTGCGTTTATCAATAACTATGATGAGCTCTGCATAATACTTGGAAGCAGCTTAAGTAATGCTGAGGCTGTAAAGCTGGGAGAGGATCTGCGTCAGCTTTCAAGGCTAGAAACAGTAACAACCGTAACTATAGGAATTGGCAGAAAGCAAGATAAGCCAAGGGATATCAGCACCTCCTACAGGCAAGCAAAGGCTGCTGTGAGACATAACCACTACATAGGGGTAAATTCAGTAATTCACATAGACCATGTGGAGGCAGAAAACAAAATAACCTATGGCTATCCCCTAAAGAAGGAAGAGCTTTTGGTTTATGAAGCAGTAAATGGAAACAGACAAAAGATCATGAAGCTGGCCAAGGAGCTTCAAAGCTTTCTTGAAGGCTGTGGAAGCCTTCCGGATAAGCTGGTGACGAAGATACTGGTGGATATTCTAGTTTCTGTCAGCAGATATGCTACCGAAAAGGAAATAAATCTTGAAGAGGTGCTAACTGAGCACTTTTCAATAAGAGAGCTAATGAAAAAGCCTACTCTAAAGGATGCGTTCTCCTACTTTATAGGAATACTTGAGCATATCTGTGACTATATAGAACGACTAAACAAGGAAAGCAGTGAGAAGCTGTTTTTGAAGGCCAAGGAGCTGATAGTCAATAGATATGCAGAGGAACTGAGCCTTCTCAAATCAGCCATAGAGCTTGATGTATCACCACAGTACCTGGACAAGCTATTTAAGGATAAGGAGGGTGTGTGCTTTGTTGACTTTTGCAGCAAGTACAGGCTTGAAATAGCTAAGGAGCTGCTGTTGGAGACAAGCATGAGCGATGATGAAATCGCGTATAAGGTGGGATTTAGAGACGGGAAGTATTTGGAGTATGCATTTATGCAAAGCGAGGGAATAAGCACCTTTGATTTTAGGAACATAAACAAATCGTCAAAATACTTGGGAACTACAAAAAGTCCCTATGTCTAGCCTTTAAGACATAGGGACTTGGTTTTATTCTTCTACCAGTGCTACAGCACGTATAGGTGAGCCAGAGCCATCTCTTATTTTTAGCGGAAGACCAAAATATATAAAGCGCTTATTGACTACCTTATCAAGATTGCATAGATTTTCTGTATTTGTAATATCATACTTTCCGCATATATAGTGTCCGGAGAAGTCTACATCATCAGGATGATCAATAGCCGGGGCATCAACGCCGATGTTGACTACACCCTGCTTTGCAAGCCACTCGGCAGCCTCCATATTAATACCTGAGTAAGTAGTCTGCCATTTGTCTGTGCCAAAATTCCTGTCATAGTGTCCAGTATACATAAGAACTATGTCTCCCTTTTCTATGGTTTGTCCAGACTTCTTTACGGCCTGCTCCAGGTCCTTTGGAGTTATGTATCGTGTTGGAGGAATATGTGTCAAATCTATACAGATCGCACTTCCCCAAAAATAATTTAAAGGCATCTTCTCTATGGTAGCTCCACTGGGCTTATACTCCCATACAGCATCACAGTGAGTACCGCCGTGCTCGCTGATCAGCAGGTTTCTAGCTGAGAAGCCAAGTGTTTTGCTTCCTGTTTTTTTCATGTTATCTTCATGAGTCATATTAGTCATAATAAAGGTATTTTGATGCATAGGAAAAACTGACATGCCCTGAAAAATTTCCTGTGAAAGGTCTATAAGCTTTAGTGCCATCTGAATCTCTCCTTCTTGGTAAAATATTTACATGAAAAAATAGTATTTGCACTACATATTGATACTTTGTTATCATTTGTTTAATAATAAGTATACCACAAAGGTACATGCAAATATAAATACAAATTTCTAAAATAACGATATATGACAAAAACAGTTAGAATAAGTATATAAAGGATAAGCATATTTTATATATTTTTTTGTGAATTTTCAATAAGAAATTTTTAATAATAATACAACAAATCAAAGAATTATGGTAAAATAAAATAGCGAGCAAAATGTGGGTTGCTCTTATATTTGTTTAATTATGTAACACAATAAGATTACCGGGATTGGAGGGGTATAATGTCAATAAATATACAGACAATGCCAAGTTTAGATGAAGGCTGACAGACGAAATAGTTGACAGGGAACAGGTGACGGGGAGCAGGGAACAGGCGAAGGCGCTTGATGTCCGATATCCAATCCGAAAGTTGAAATTTAGACACAAAAAAATTTATATATTTTAAGGAGGCTTGCCTGATGAAGTATGATGTAATAGTAAAAAATGCTAGAATACCATTGATGAATGGTAATGACACAGTAGTAACAAATATCCTTGTAAAGGACGAAAAGGTAGCTGGGTTTCTGGCAGACGTGACAGGTATAGAAGCAAACCAGTATATAGATGCAGAAGGCAATTTAGTAATGCCAGGCTGCATTGACTCACACACACATTATATGGATCCCGGTTTTACACATAGAGAGACCTTTGAAACAGGAACAAGCCAAGCGGCAGCAGGCGGAGTTACACTTACAATAGATATGCCATGCTGCTCATCTCCAAGATCAGTCAGATGCGTTAGCTCTCTTAATGAAAAGTTAGATGCAGTAGGTCCACAAGCTATAGTAGATTATTGCATGTGGGGTGGAGCTACAGGTGAAGACGTAAGAGAAGGTAATTTACATAATGTCAAAGAACAAGCAGACGCAGGCGTAGTAGCGTTTAAGGTTTATATGACGCCATCAGTTCCTACCTACAACAGAGTTACAGACCCAGAAATGCACGAGGTGTTTAAGGTTGTTGCTGAAACAGGACTTCCGGTAGGAGTACACGCTGAAAACTTTGCTATGTGTGATTATTATGTTAAAAAGTATGCTCAAGAAGGAAGACTAGACGGTCCAGCATGGTCAGAAGCAAGACTTGAGCTTGCAGAAAAAGCAGCTATTCAGCTTGGTATAGCATTCTCCGAAGAAACAGGTGCAAGATACCATGTCGTTCATATGAGCACTGGCGTTGGAGCAAGACTTATTGGAGAAGCAAAGAAAAGAGGCTTAAAGGTTACATCAGAGGTTTGCCCTCATTACCTGGTTCTAAATGCAAAGGAATCAATGACAGAGCACGGTGCTTTTGCTAAGATTGCACCACCACTAAGAACTAAGCAGGACAATGTTGAGCTATGGGAAGGCCTTGCAAACGGAAGCGTAGACTTTGTTGCTACAGACCATGCTCCATATAAGATACAAGCAAATAAGGATAATGATGATGCAGCAGTAGAGAAGGATGCTCCAGGCATGAACATCTGGACAGCATTCCCAGGCATAGCTGGAACTGAGACAATGGTTAACATCCTTGTAAGTGAAGGACTCAATAAAGGTAGATTGACACTAGAGAGATTAGTCGAAGTTCTGAGCAAAAATGCAGCTATACATTATGGCTTGTTCCCAAAGAAGGGTGTGCTGCAGGTAGGCTCAGATGCTGACCTTACTATAGTTGATCTAAAGAAGGAATGGGCAATTGATAAGGAGCAGTCCTACATGAAAAACAAGTACACACCACTTCATGGCTTGAAGCTTACAGGAAAAGTAGTTAAGACTGTAGTACGTGGAACACTTGTTTATGAGGAAGCTAAGGATGAGATCAAGGGAAGAATCCTTGTTAAGCCTGGCTTTGGTCAATTCGTAAAGAGACAAAGCGTTCAAGAGCTTGACAGAAAGATAAAATTTGACAACTACAGAGCTATTGGCTCAGACTACTTTGACAATGTTCATAGAAGAAACATCAACAACGTTATAGACTAAAAATATTAAGTTACAGTTTTGGAGAACGCAGCAGGTGATAATAATGCTTATATTTGTATGCGTTCTCCAAATTTAAATATTACTTAAATCATAATGCAAAGCTTTATGTATAGGGAAGGAGAAATATTATGCCGAGACATGGTATTGTTGTTATTGATATGTTAAATGATTTTGTAGGTGAGAAGGCACCTCTTCGCTGCCCGGGTGGAGAAGAAATAGTTCCAAACCTGCAAAAGCTTTTTAAGTGGGTCAGAGAAAGAAATGCAGCCGGTAAGGATGATATTCAGCTGATTCATATTCAAGAGGCTCACAGAAAGAACGATGCAGACTTTAGAGTAAGACCTGTTCATGCTATCAAGGGTACATGGGGCTCAGATTTCATACCAGAGCTTTATCCTGAGGGTGAAGAGTATATAGTTCAAAAGAGAAGACACAGCGGCTTCCAACACACAGATTTAGATCTATATCTCAAGGAAGAAAATCTTGATACAGTAGTTGTAACGGGAGTTTGGACAAACGTTTGTGTAAGATCAACAGCTGCTGATGCTCTAGCTAATGCATACAGAGTTATAACTCTAAGCGATGGAGTACACTCCAAAAACGAAGAGATGCATAAGCATGGTCTAGTTGACCTTAGCATATTTACAAAGGTTATGACAATAGACGAATATATCAACGCATGGGAAAAGGGCGCAGATCCATGGGTTGGCGGTGGAGATAAAGAAAACAAGGTAGAGTAATCTGCCCTGATGCTCCACTAAGGAGGATAGCTGATGAGAATAGTAGTAGGTATAACCGGGGGCAGCGGTGCTATTTACTCCGTGGCTCTATTGCAGGCACTCAAGCAGGCAGGTGTTGAAGCTCACGTGGTTATGTCAAGGATGGGCGAGCAGGTGCTGGAGCATGAGTGCGGCTTTAAGAGAGAAGATATTGCACAGTATGCAAAGTGCATATATGATAACGGAGATTTATTTGCTCCTATTGCCAGCGGTACCTTTAAAATGGATGGAATGGTAATAGTGCCATGCTCCATGAAAACCTTATCAGCGGTATCAACAGGATATTCAGACGGTCTGCTTACAAGAAGCGCAGATGTTACGCTTAAAGAAGGCAGAAAGCTGGTTATAGTTCCTAGAGAAACACCGCTGAACCAAATACATCTAGAAAACATGCTAAAGCTTTCCCGAATGGGAGTTGTAATAATGCCGGCCTCTCCGGGCTTTTATAATCATCCGCAGACAATTGCAGATGTAGTTGGCTCCATGGTTGGAAAAATACTGGACGCCTTCAATATAGAGCATAGTATAAGCGGGCGATGGGGAGAAGAACTAAGTTGACGGGAGGTGAAAGTTTGGAAAAACAATCACTAAGAGCCTATATGAAAAGATTAGAGGAAAACAAACAGCTTTGGGTTTGTGATAAAGAGGTTGACCCTAAGTTTGATATGGGAGCTCTGGTAAGAAAGTTTAACGGAACAAGAGCAATGCTCTTTAAAAACCCAAAGGGCTATAATATGCCTGCTGTAGCTGGTATATGCGGCTGCCGCACACGCTATGCGGAGCTTTTGGGCGTAAAAAGTGACGAGCTGGTATTTCCTATAACAAAGGCTGTTGCTAATCCAATACCTTATAAGGTAGTTAGCACAGGAGCTGTTAAGGAAAACATAATCAAAAGGGGTATTGATATAAAGAAAATGATGCCCGTGCCAACCTTCCATGAGAAGGATTCCAACCCTTTTATTACTGCTGGTATAGTGGCAGTAAGGGATAGTGAGACAGGCAAGACGCATACCTCAGTGAGAAGACTTCAGGTCCTCGGAGGCAACAAGCTAAGCGTTCTGATTGAGTCTCCACTGCTAATGGATCAGGTGGCTGAATTTGATAGAAGCAATAAGCCTTTAGAGATAGCAGTTATTTTGGGCTATGACCCGATAACCATGCTGGCCTCACAGGTTAATTCTCAGGTTTATGGACTAGATAAGTATGAGGTTGACAGCGCCTTAAGAGGCGAGGCTTTGGAGCTTGTTAAATGCGAGACGGTAGATATTTTAGTACCGGCCCATGTAGAAATGATCATAGAGGGTGTTATACCTCCTAAGGTAAGGGAAAAAGAGGGTCCCTTTGGTGAAATGGCAGGCTATTATGGCGGCGGTAACATGCAGCCAATAATGGAAGTAAGCTGTGTAACCCATAGGAACAATCCGATATTCCAGTTTAATTTCCCTTCAAGCTCAGAGCACGTGCTTCCAAATGGACTTATGAGAGAAATGCACCTTTATTGGCAGGTCAAGAATATGATATCTACTGTTAAGGGAGTGCATCTGCCCACAGTTGGCGGCTGCCGTTTCCACGCAATAATATCAATAAAGAAGACTAATGAGGGTGACGGAAAGAGTGCGATACTTGCAGCATTGGCTAGCAACAAGGACGTTAAGCATGTGGTTATTGTTGACCATGACGTTGATATATTCAATCCGAGAGACGTAGAATGGGCAATAGCTACAAGAGTTCAGGCAGATAATGATGTTGTCATAATTCCCGGAGCTAAAGGCTCACCACTGGAACCAACTCATGAAATGAGAGGGGTTACGGCAAAGATGGGCATAGATGCAACAGCACCGCTTGGTACACTGGATGGAAAATTTGAAAGAACCAAAATACCTGGAAGTGAAAGACTTAATCTTAAGGACTACTTCCCAGGCTTGGAAGGGTAGGTGCTGTAAATGATGATTAAAAAAGCACTAGGAATGGTTGAAACAAGAGGACTGGTAGCTGCAGTACAAGCATCAGATGCTATGGTAAAGGCAGCCAACGTAGAGATAGTAAATTTTAAGGTGGTTGGCTCAGGTCTTGTAGCAGTTATGGTTGATGGAGATGTTGCTGCTGTTCAGTCAGCAGTTGATATCGGTGCTGATGCCTGTGGAAGACTGGGAGAGCTTATTGCCTACAATGTAATACCAAGACCCCATGAAGAGGTCATAAAATTCATCACAATGATGGACCTGATCTAGGAGGGGAGATATATGTCAAACCCATTAATGAGAGTAATGCTTGAAAACATATTAGTAAAAGAAGGCAAAATGAAGCCCGCAAGCAGCAGTGCAAGAGCTGATACTAGCCCTGGTGCAGGCAGCATACACCTCAATAAAGAGCAGCAAAGCCTTCTAATAAAAAGCGTGCTAAAGGATAATAGCAAAGCAACATATGATAGCAGGCCTGCAGCTGAGAACAGCTCAGGAAGGATGATAACACTGGAGGCTTTAAGGGGAGACAAAAAAACTTCTCCCACCGCTGAGACAGAAAGAAAAGTCACAGCCTCAAAAACCATGGTTACATTAGCTTCAATAGGCAAGCTGGCAAAAAAGGATTAAAGCAGTAAAGGAGTAGTCATAGATGAATGGAGCGCTAGGTTTAATAGAAGTAGTAGGTATGGCAACTGCCGTTTCTGCATTGGACGCAGCTTGTAAAAACGCTGATGTAAAGCTGGTTGGCTGCAACAAGGTAATAGGAGCAGCAAAATCTATCAGTGTCACCATACAAATTGCAGGTCAGGTAGCAGCTGTAAGATCAGCAGTTGATGCCGGAGTAGAAGCGGCAAATAGGGTTGGTAAGGTTCTGACTGCTCATGTGATTCCAAGACCTCATGAGGAGCTGGATAAGCTTCTTATCTGCTTCAATGAAGAAGTAGATAAGAAAAAGACTGAAAAGAGGTCAAAAAAGGCTGAACAGCCTGAAGGACAGTCAGCAGAGTAAGAATTAGATTTTGCAATAGTACAATAAAATATTAGCTATAAAACAAATTTTAAGGAGGAAAAGCAAATGAGTGGAGAAGCTTTAGGTTTAATAGAAACTAAAGGACTGGTAGGAGCAATTGAGGCAGCAGACGCAATGGTAAAGGCAGCTAACGTAACTATAGAGGGCTTCGAGAAGATCGGCTTCGGTTTGGTTACTGTTATGGTAAGAGGAGACGTAGGAGCTGTTAAGGCTGCTACTGAGGTTGGAGCAGAAGCTGCTAGAGCAGTTGGAGAACTGTTCTCAGTACATGTAATACCAAGACCACATACAGAAGTTGAAAGAGTTATCTTAAAGGGCAACAAATAAATAAGCCTATCTGGAGTCTTTGCTGTCAGATCTGCTGACAGCAAAGAGTCCTAATGTATGACTAACATAAATAAGAAGCTGGGGGTATTTCTCCATGAAGGATGTAAGAACCTTTGCAAGCATGATACTTGCTGAGTTATCTGGCAGAATGAACAAAAAAAACAAAAGCATGAGCAACGCAAAAAGCCCTAGGGAAATGGTGACCTTAGAGGGTCTAACAAAAAAGCCTGTTGAAGCCGCAAAAAGCAGTACTTTAAAAGCTGTTGAGAACTCGGCTGCAGGTAAGTCTATTATTACGCTTAAGGATATAGAAAAAATGCAAAATGTCCAGGTTATTGCAATTAAGAAGGGTGATATACTAACTCCTTCTGCAAAGGACTATTTGAAGAAAAAAAACATTAAGTTGGAAGTGAAGTAGAAAGCAGCTCGTAGAGTTTATATAAATATTTATTTTAACAAAAGGTGGTATGAAGATATGCTTATAGGAAAGGTCATAGGTACCGTTATAGCTACAAGGAAAGACGAAGCTCTGGTTGGTGCCAAGCTTTTAATAACTCAACCCCTTGACATGAAGGGAAATGAAGTTGATAGCCCGCTGATAGCGGTAGATACTGTTGGTGCAGGCGTAGGCGAGACAGTTATATATGTAAGCGGCAGTGTAGCACCCTTTGCCGTAAGAAAGCATGAAGTACCAGTGGATGCTGCCATTGTGGGCATAGTTGATAGAATAGATTTGCAGCTGTAAGCTGTACTTAGGAGGTTGCACATGAAGACGGATTATATTAAGAAGGCTATTGTTTATAGAAAGCTGATACATAACCTGATGAGTGAGGAAGGCTATGCCGATATAGTTCTTTACGGCGGCAATGTTATAAACGTAATTACTAGAGAGATTTATACAGCCGATGTAGCAATTAAGGATAAGTACATAATGCTTGTTGGAGATTGCTCCTCCCTAATAGGTGAAAAAACACAAGTTATAGATGTTAGAGGAAAATATATCTCACCAGGCTTTATTGATTCCCATATGCACTTTGAGAGCAGCATGCTTACAGTATCAGAGTTCTCAAGGCTTTCCATACCATCGGGCACTACAACCCTTGTAGCTGATCCCCATGAGATAGGAAATGCACTTGGAGCTATTGGTATGAAGGCAATGGCAGATGAGGCGGCAGTCATGCCAAATCATGTATATCTGGTAGTTCCGGCTCTTACGCCTGACTGTCCTGAGCTTGAAACTGCAGGCTATGATATAAACTCCAGCCATATGGAGGATCTTTTAAACTATAATAGAATAATTGGTATAGGAGAGCTTCAAGGCTTTAGCAATGCTAAGAATGTTTATGAGCATACTCCTGATATTATTGACGATCTTGTAGCATCTACGGCCTATGCTGTAGCAAACAACAAGGTTGTGGACGGCAACGCGCCTGAGCTATTTGGTAAGGAGCTTGCAGCACATATAATATGCACAGGTGGAAAGTGCTCCTGTCATGAAACAACGACAAAGGCAGAATGTGTTGAAAAGCTAAGACAGGGTGTATACGTCTTTATGAGGGAAGGCTCCACTCAGAAGAACATGGCGGAGTGCATAAAGGCAGTTACTGAGGAAGGAATGGACTCTAGAAGACTTATACTTGCAACTGATGATATGCTTTCAGAGGACCTGGTTAAGCTTGGTCATATGAATGAAATAGTAAAAAGAACTATAGCTCAAGGTGTAGATCCTGTGCAGGCAATACAAATGGTAACAATAAACCCTGCTGAGTATTTCGGGCTGAGAGAAGTTGGCGTTCTTACTGCTGGTAAGCTTGCGGACATCGCTATTATAGAGGACCTTCATCAAATGACAGTAGCAGGAGTATTTATAGACGGCAAGCTGGCAGCAAACGGTGGAGAGCTTCTGATAGATATTCCAAAGTATGTTTACCCTGATGAAACCAAAAACTCAGTCAAGTGCAGCAAGGTTAGTCCTGAGCAGCTGGAAATCCACTCTAACCAAAGCGAGGTTACTGGCAGGTGTATAGGTCTCATCCCAGACCAAAACCTTTCTGACGCAATAGAAGAGCCACTTAGAGTAAGTAAAGGTAGAGTAGAATGCGACCCAAGCAGGGATATAGCATATATAATATGCGTTGAAAGATATGGCAGAAACGGAAATATAGGAAAGGCCTTTGTTAAGGGCTTTGGACTAAGAGATGGAGCCTTCGCAGAAAGCGTAGCCCATGATACACACAATATAATAGCAGCGGGCACAAACGAAAAGGATATAGCAGCGGCTATTAATAGAGTTATAGAGATGAATGGCGGTATAGCAGTAGCAAAGAGTGGAAGGATCATAAACGAGCTCCGTCTGCCTGTAGGTGGATTAATAACTGATGAACTGGACGGAGTTGGGCTGAATAGCAAGATAGAAGAGCTTCATAGGACACTAAGAGATGAGCTTGGCTGTAAGGTTCACGCACCGTTTATGCATCTGTCCTTCCTAGCATTATCAACTAGTCCAAAGTGGAAGATAACAGACAAGGGTCTGGTAGATGTAAATAATTACAAGATATTAAGTCCTATCGTTGAGTAAATGATATAAAAAGCACTTCAGATATTTTAGTGCTGTTTATATATTAAAAATTTTTAGCAGGAGGTGAAGCTGTAACTTTTAACTCATATAAATTTAAGGGAGGTAATGGTGTGAATTCAAAAGCAAACACTGGAATGTTGGAAAGATTTTTCAAGCTTAACGAAAACAAAACCAATGTAAAAACAGAAGTACTTGCTGGTATTACAACCTTTATGACTATGGCTTATATAATCATAGTTAATCCTCAGTTCCTGGAAATAGCAGGTATGCCATTTAAAGAAGTTCTTGCAGCTACATGCTTGGCAGCAGGC
The DNA here is from genome assembly GCA_937976095.1 of uncultured Clostridia bacterium. Lineage (GTDB taxonomy): Bacteria > Bacillota > Clostridia > Lutisporales > Lutisporaceae > CALGKJ01. The sequence goes on from CALJSV010000009.1 coordinate 31,649, forward strand.
TTTACAACAATACTTATGGCGTTCCTTGCAAACTATCCATTTGCTCTAGCTCCCGGTATGGGATTAAATGCATTCTTTGCATTTGTAGTTGCTGCTAAGTATGGCTGGGAGTTAGCTCTTACTGCAGTATTTGTAGAAGGTCTTATATTTATATTAATGTCCTTCTTTAAGGTTAGAGAAGCAATAATAGATGCTATACCGCTTAACCTTAAGTATGCAGTTAGTGCTGGTATCGGTCTTTTCATAGCATTCATAGGCTTCAACAATGCAGGTATAGTTGTTCAGGGTCAAGGTACTCCTTTAGCGCTTGGAGATATGTCAAGCCCAACTGTTATTGTTGCCCTTATAGGTCTTTTAGTAACAGGCTTCCTATTACATAAAAATGTAAAAGGTGCATTATTTATCGGTATAATAATAAGTACTATAATTGGTATATTTGCAGGAATCACAAGTCTTCCAGATAAGATTTTTGACTTCGCTCCATCTATATCAACAATAGCTTTTGCACCATTCAGAATAGGCTGGGACAAAGTTCTTACGATAGACTTTGTAATAGTAATATTCACGTTCCTATTTGTTGACGTATTTGATACAGTAGGAACTTTGATAGGTGTTTCCTCAAAGGCTAACATGCTTGACAAGAATGGCAAGCTTCCAAGAGCTAGCAAAGCGCTTCTTACTGACGCCATTGGTACAACTGGTGGAGCACTTCTTGGAACAAGCACAGTTACAACATACGTAGAATCAGCTGCAGGTGTTGCTGAAGGTGGAAAGACAGGTCTTACTGCATTAGTAACAGGTCTTCTTTTCCTACTTTCACTGCTATTTGCTCCTGTATTCCTAATAATCCCAGGAGCAGCTACAGCACCAGCACTTATACTTGTTGGTTTATTCATGCTGGAGCCAATCCTCAAGATCAACCTTAAGGACTACACAGAGTCAATTCCTGCTTTCTTAACAATAATACTTATGCCTTTAACATACAGCATAGCTGAAGGTATAGTGTTTGGTATGCTTTCATATACAATATTGAAGGTATTAGCAGGTAAGATCAAGGAAGTTTCCTGGGTAATGATCGTTCTATCAGTAATATTCGTTCTAAAGTTCTTTGTCTAATATGATATATTGTCGCTTAGCTGATAAACCGGCTAAGCGACAATATATTCATTACAAAGCTCCTTTACACATAAAGCAAGGGAGTCTTGTAATGAATATATATAACACAATAGGGGATATATAATATTCAGCAGCTGAAGAGCTTTTCTTTAGCTGAAATAAAAAAAGGGGGTGGCTCCATGGCAACTATTCTGATTAAAAACGGAATCGTAGTTACCATGAATCCAGAAAGGCAAATCTTTAAAGGAGATGTCTACATCGATAATGATCGCATCATGGAAGTAGCTCCTGATATGGGGGATATCAGAGCTGACAAAATAATCGATGCAGAGGGCAAGGCAGTCATACCGGGGCTGATTCAAACCCATATACATCTTACACAAACCTTACTGAGAGGACAAGCGGACGACCTAGAGCTTCTGGACTGGCTCAAAAAAAGAGTATGGCCACTGGAAGGCTCACATACAGGCGAGTCGAACTACTACTCCGCAAAGCTGGGAATAGCAGAGCTTTTAAAGGGTGGAACAACAGCACTGATAGATATGGAAACAGTGCACCACACAGATGAAGCGATAAATGCTATTTATGAGTCAGGCATTAGAGCCATAACAGGCAAATGTATGATGGACTACAGCAGCGATGTTCCCGCTGGTCTTATGGAAAAGAAGGATGACTCAATAAAAAAGAGCGTAGAGCTTCTTAAGAAGTGGCATATGAAGGATGGCGGAAGAATAAGATATGCATTTACACCGCGATTTGTAGTATCCTGTACAGAAGAGCTTTTAGTAGAAGTAAGAGACCTGGCCAAGGAATATGATGTTATGGTTCATACTCATGCGTCAGAAAACCGGGGCGAAATAGAATTCGTAGAGCAGGATAGAGGCATGAGGAACATAAAGTATCTGCAAAAGATAGGTCTTACAGGCCCAAATCTGATACTGGCTCACTGCATCTGGCTTGATGATGAAGAAATGAAGATACTAGCGGATTCAGGCACAAAGATATCCCACTGCCCAAGCTCGAACATGAAGCTTGCGTCAGGGATAGCTAAAATTCCTGAGCTTCTGGAATTGGGAGCTTATGTGTCTATCGGTGCTGACGGTGCACCGTGCAACAATAATTTAGATATGTTCAGAGAAATGCGAAATGCAGCAATGATACAAAAGGTAAGACTTCTAAGCCCGACAGTTATGCCTGCTGAGAAGGTCTTTGAGCTTGCAACCCTTGGGGGAGCAAGAGCTATGGGACTTGAGGATGAAATAGGCAGCTTAGAGAAGGGCAAGAAGGCAGATATAGCAATAGTCAACCTTGATAACATATATTCAACTCCAACTGCAGAAGTAGACATAATGTCGCAGCTTGTATATGCGGTAGGAGCACAGGATGTAACGACAACTATAGTAAACGGAAAGATTCTTATGGAGGATCGTAAGCTGACTACTCTTGACGAAAGAGAAATAAAGGACAGCTGCAATAGACTCATAAAAAGTCAAATAATAAGAAGTGGAATAGTACTATAAGCTTACACTGAACCAACACATAAACCAGCCTTCGGGCTGGTTTTGTAAAAAGGGGGATAAAAATGAATATCAAGGTTTATACACCTGATGTACTTGATGAGGCTGTAAACTTCCTGCAGCAGGATGGCGGTCACATAATTGCCGGTGGAACTGACCTTATAATAGAGCTTCGAAAGGAAAAGCTAAAGCCAGAGTTTCTTGTAGATTTGACCTTTGTTAATGAGCTGAGAGGAATTTTGGTTTCGGATGAAACAATCGAAATAGGAGCTATGACAACCTTTGAAGACCTTATAAACAGTGAGTATATTAAGGCAGAGCTGCCTTCACTTTGGGAATGTGCCATCAATATGGGAGCCTGTCAAATACAAAACAGAGCAACCATAGGTGGAAACATATGCAATGCAGCAGCCGCAGCTGACAGTATTCCGGTCTTTATGGCACTTGAGGCAGAATGCATAATAGCAGGAGCCGACGGCATAAGGAAAATGTCCATTGACAGCTTTATACTGGGCACAGGCAAAAACAGCCTGCAAAAGGGTGAGCTTTTAAAGGCAGTTGCTTTTAAAAGGCCTCAGAAGTCAGAGATAAACAGCTTTGCAAAGCTGGGAAAAAGAAACGCCCTTGCAATATCAACCATAGCATGTGCAGTAAGAGTGAAGGTAGATAATAGAATAATCACCGAGGCATTTGTAAGCACTGGAAGCTTAGGCAGCAAGGCTGGCAGAGAGCTGGGAGTAGAAGTCTACTTGATGGGCAAAAGCATAACTGACCTTAACATAGATGAGGCTGCTGAGGTATTATCAGCAGAGGTTGAAGAAAGATTGAAGTCAAGGGCTTCAATAGCATATAAGAAGCATGCAGTAAAGGGTGTCTTTAAGGAAGCAATTGAAAAGTGCATTAAAAGAGCCAATCAGTAAGAAAAGTAAAGGATGTGATGCATGTGGAAGCACTAAAAGAAAAAATAAGCTTTAAGCTAAATGGCAAAGAAATAGAGGTAGAAGCAGACCCAAGCATGAGACTCATAGATTTTCTAAGAGAGGTGCTTGGTCTTACAGGTACCAAGGAAGGCTGCGGTGAGGGTGAATGCGGGGCATGCACAGTCATAATAGACGGCTCAACAGCCAATTCCTGCCTTGTACTAACCTCTCAAATAAAAGGTAAAGAGCTATATACTATAGAAGGACTTCAAAAGGGCGAAGAGCTTCACCCGATACAACAGGCCTTCATTGATGCAGGAGCTGTACAATGCGGCTTTTGTACCCCAGGCATGGTGCTTTCTGCCAAGGTGCTTTTAGATAAGCAGCCTGAGCCGGCTGAAGGCGACATTAAAAGGGCGATTTCAGGAAACCTATGCAGATGCACAGGCTACAAAAAGATAGAAACAGCTATAAAGATGGCATCAGACTATATGAAAAAGGATGGTGCTGAATAATGGAACAGCTCAAGGTTGTAGGAAAAAGCGAGCTAAGAGTAGATGCGAAGGATAAAGTTTCCGGCAAGGCTATTTATCCCGCTGACATCTACATGGAAAATATGGTCTACGGCTACACTGTAAGGTCAACAATGCCCCACGCAGAAATAGCAGTTGATAAAAAGGCTGCCGAGGCTTATCCGGGTGTTTTAGCTGTATTTACAGCAGAGGATGTAACCGGACTAAACCACCATGGAGTAGTCTTTAAGGATCATGAGGTTTTTTGCAGTAAAAAGGTCAGAAGAATAGGAGAGCCTATTGCATTTGTAGTAGCAGAAACAATGACAGCAGCAAAGGCAGCAGCAAAGCTTGTAAATGTAGAATATAAAGAGCTGCCTGCAGTTTTTGATCCAATAGAGGCCATGAAGGAAGACGCACCAAAGATACATGGTGACAGTAACATCTTATATCACTACAAGCTGAGAAAGGGAAGCATGGACGAAGCCTTTTCTAAATGTGCTGTAGTAGTTGAAAGTACCTATGAGACATCAATGGTAGATCATGCGTTTTTGCAGCCTGAGGCTGGTGTTGCCTATGTAGAGGAGGATGGGACAATAACTCTTGTAGTAGCAACACAATACCCGCACTATGACAGAGAAGAGGTAGCGGAAGCATTGGGCTTGCCTCATGACAGGATAAAGATTTTGACAGCTGCTGTTGGCGGTGCCTTTGGTGGTAGAGAGGATGTAACAGTTCAAATACATCTTACTCTTGCAGCAATGAAGTTGAATAGACCAATAAAGACCATATACACAAGGGAAGAGTCCTTCGAAGCACATTCAAAGAGACATCCAATGAAAATGAAATACAAAACAGGTGCCCTTGCGGATGGAACTCTATATGCCATGGAAGCTGAAATAGTAGGAGACTCAGGAGCACACGCATCCTGGGCTCTAAATGTACTTAGAAAGGCCGGCGTACACGCCACAGGCCCATATACAATACCAAATGTTAAGGTTGACAGCTATGCAGTATACACTAACAACCCCTTTACGGGAGCAATGAGAGGCTTTGGAGCTGGACAGGTTCCTATGGCCTATGAGCAGCAGATAGATGAAATAGCCAAAAGGCTCAATATGAGTCCCATAGAAATAAGACTAAAGAATTGCTTTAAGGTAGGCTCAGAAACAGCAACAGGACAGGTGCTCGAAGAATCAGTTCCATTGACAGAGACAATCCTTAAGGCAGCTGAAGCTATGAATTTTGAAGCAAAGGATCAGTCAAGCAGCAGAAAGAAAAAAGGAAAGGGAATAGCCTCTATATTCTACGGAACAGGCTATGGCAATGGATTCCCTGATGTATCAAATGCTCGGGCTGAGCTTAAGGCTGATGGCAGGATATACGTTTATGCCGGAGCAACAGAGGTGGGACAAGGAGCAAAGACAGCTCTAAGCCAAATAGCAGCTGAGGCAGTAGGGGTTCAGCTTGATGCCATAGTATTCATAAATGAGGATACAAGTAAGACTCCTGACTCAGGAACAGCAGCTGCAAGCAGACAGACCTACAACACAGGCAACGGAATAAAAATAGCCTGTGAGCAGCTAAGACTGGAGATGCTCGAGCTGGCTAAGGAAGTACTGAAGCTTAATACAACTGTAGGATTAAGAATAAATAACGGAATAGTGGAAGTAAAGAGTCTTCCCGGAAGGAACATTTCACTGGAAGCTCTATATGCTGAAGCAGCAAAGAGAGGCAAGAACCTGAAAATTGATAGAACCTTCGTTGCACACAGTGTCAGAATGGATGATGAGACAGGGCAGGGAGCACCTTACTGGCCTTATACCTTTGCAGCCTTTGGAGTAGAAGTAGAGGTTGATACAGATACAGGCAAAGTGGATGTGCTTAATGCAGTATGTGCTCAAGACGTAGGTAAAGCAGTAAATCCAATGCTTATAGAGGGTCAGATAGAAGGCGGCTTTGCAATGGGTATGAGCTGGACGCTTTACGAGGATCTTGGACTCCAGCAAGGAAAAATCAAAAACAACAACTTTTCAAATTATATAATACCAACCTCCTTGGATATGCCTGAAATAAAGAATATTATAGTAGAAGCTCCCGAATCAACAGCACCCTTTGGAGCGAAGGGCATAGGAGAGCCAGTAATGATACCTGCAATGCCGGCAATACTTAATGCTATAAACGATGCTGTAGGTATAAGAATAACTAAGCTGCCAGCAAGCCCGCAAGAGATAGTGCGACTGCTTAAAGAAAAACAAGCTTAGAATCAAATAGGGAGATGATTTTGTGAGAGATATTATTATGGCGATGATAGATGTCGCTACGGGCAGGATGAAGGCCCAGCTGGTTTTTAAAAACGTAAACCTTGTAAACGTATTTACAGGAGAAATATATAAGACAGATGTGGCAGTACATGATGGTTATATAGCAGGTGTTGGGGAATATCATGGAGCAACAGAGCTTGACATGGAGGGCAAGTACCTCTGCCCCGGCTTTATAGACGGACACGTGCATATAGAGTCCTCTCTTGTTACACCTGGTGAATTTGCAAAGGCGGTAGTAGCCCGCGGAACTACAGCAGTTATTGCAGACCCGCATGAAATTGCCAATGTAAAGGGAATATCGGGAATAAAGTATATGATAGAGGGAGCGGAAAACATACCTCTGGATGTACATGTTATGCTCCCATCCTGCGTACCGGCTACACCCTTTGAAAACGCAGGAAGTGTACTTAAGGCAGAGGACCTTCTAGAGCTTATTAACCATCCAAGAGTACTTGGACTTGGTGAGCTAATGGATTTTCCAAATATAATTGGCTGTGAAAAGTCGATAATAAATAAAATAGTTATGGCAAAAAATGTGCATAAGTACATGGACGGACACGCACCGGGAATATCCGGCAAGGAGCTTAATGGCTATATCCTGCCGGGAGTAAGGACAGAGCATGAATGCTCAACAGCAGAGGAAGCAATGGAGAGACTGAGACTTGGCATGCACATTATGTTCAGAGAAGGCTCAGCTGCCCGCAACCTTGTAGACCTTATACCAGCGCTTAACGATAGCACCTTCAGTCGCTGCATGTTCTGTACAGATGACAGGCATCCGGAAGATATACTGGTTTCAGGACATATTGATAACAACATCAGAGTAGCAATAAATAACGGCGTTGACCCTGTAAAGGCTATTCAGATGGCGACAATAAATGCCGCAAGATGCTACAACATAGAAAATGTAGGCGGAATAGCTCCGGGCTATAAGGCAAACATAGTTATACTAAATGATCTTCAAAACGTTGAGGTTTATCAAGTATACAAAAAAGGCAGACTGGTAGCTCAAGATGGCAAGGCTTTATTTGAAATAAAGAGCATCAATGACTCTAAGATGAGAAACTCAGTTAACTTTAAGCCCCTTGCCGATAAGTGCTTTGAGTTTAAGAGCCTAAGCGACAGTATGAGAGTTATAGGACTCCTGCCTCACTCGCTGGTCACAAAGGATTTGAAGCTAAATGTAGTGCGAAAGGACGGAGGCTATTACACTGAAGACGGCGAACAGCTCTTAAAGCTTGCAGTCATAGAACGACATCACGCTACAGGCAACATCGGTCTGGCACTAGTAAAGGGAATGGGACTCAAAAACGGCTCAGTAGCTTCATCAGTAGCCCATGACTCACATAATATTGTGGTTATAGGCGACAACGATGAAGACATGAAGCTTGCAGTAGAGCACCTCCAGCAAATTGGTGGAGGTATAGCTATAGCAGCCCAGGGAGAGATAAAGGACTCACTGGCACTTCCAATAGCTGGACTTATGAGTGACAAATCCTTAGAAGAGGTACAGGATAAGCTTGAAGCAATGCTTAAGATTGCATATGGCATGGGAATTTCAAGGGACTATGATCCTTTTATGACCCTAGCGTTCCTGGCACTGCCTGTAATACCTGAGCTGAAGCTCACCGACCTTGGACTCTTTGATGTAGTGAACTTTAAGTTTGTAGAACAGAGATAATATATATGAAAAAGGAGTAGGGAATTTATCCTTACTCCTTTTTGTTTGCAAAAAAGCTCGAAAAATGTCAGACGAATGTTTTTGTGTATAATAAAATTGAGTTAAATGTTAGCAGAAAATAGTGTATAATAATGTAAGCGATAGTGACTTGATGAAATGGGGGACTCAAATGGCTATTTCTGTTTTTGCAAAGAATAACACTAATCTTGAATTAACTTTTGTATACGATGAGGAATATGTACAAAAAATCAAAACAATCAGGGGTAGACAGTGGGATCCTGCTAATAAAGTGTGGATAATCCCTAATACAGATGAGTCTATTAGTCAGCTTAAGAAGCTTTTTGGTGAGGAAAATATCAGGTTTAGTAAAGTATCAGAAAAAGAAGGTGAAACTGATGCTTTAAGGCATGACTGGGAAAAGCAACTGCTGGACATTATGAAGAGTAAGCTACTGCTTAAGGGCTACAGCTTTCGTACCAGAGATGCCTACCTGGGGCATATATCAAGGTTTATTTCCTACTACAAAAAGCATCCAAATGAGTGTACAGAGCAGGAGGTGGATGAATACCTTGTTAATCTGCTTGAAACAAAGGGAGATTCTCATTCGTACGTAAACCAAGCTATAAGCGCAATAAAGTTCCTATATCGATTTGTGCTTTTTAGGGGAAATGTTGTTTTTAGACTTTCAAGACCATGCAGAGAAGAGACTCTACCGGATATACTTAGCTGTGATGAGGTAATGAATATACTAAAAAGCGTAGACAATCTTAAGCATCGTGCAATGCTATATCTTACATACTCGGCTGGCTTAAGGGTCGGTGAGCTTGTAAGGCTTAGAATATCTGATATAGACGGCAAGAGAAAGATGATACATATCATAAAAGGCAAGGGAAAGAAGGACAGATATACTCTTTTATCAGACACAGCACTAGAAGTATTAAGAGAATACGCGAAAAAATATCGTCCAACTGAGTGGCTGTTTGCAAGTCAAGATGGAAACGGACATATAACTGAACGAACAGCACAGAGAGTATTTGAAAATGCCAAAGTGAAGGCTGGGGTTAAAAAGGATGTATCAATTCACACACTAAGGCATTCATTTGCAACACACCTTTTGGAAAATGGGATTGACTTAAGGTACATTCAGGAGCTTTTAGGACATGCGAGCAGTAAAACAACAGAGATATATACACATGTAACAGAGAAAAATTTGAAACAGATACAGAGCCCATTAGATAGGTTGATCAATATGACGGAGTTTAAAAAGTGATATATCTATATATAGATATGCATTCACGACACAACGTCGCAGATTACATATGAGGGGCTATATTCGTGACATTTGTGCACGAATATAGTAGTTATATGATACTCTGCGAAAACTATATCAACTATACATATGAGATTTAGATGTTTCA
>CALJSV010000010.1 GCA_937976095.1 uncultured Clostridia bacterium
AGAACGAGCGCTCGCTCCATTTTAAGATATAATAATTATATGCAGGTGTCAATGAAATATTTTCCTCTTATAAAAAAATGTTGGAATATTTTTTTTATATGTGCTATCATTATATCGTAATATTTGAATATATTGATATTAGGATATATCTGAAATGAACGGAGGGCGATTATGGATAACGAAATGAAAGGCTTTAATGAGATGTCAGAAATACTTAAAGCGCTGGCACATCCTGTAAGACTATGCATAGTATCAGGACTTTTAAAAAAGGGTCAGTGCAATGTGACCTACATGCAGGAATGTTTGGAGCTGCCACAGAGCACGATCTCTCAGCATCTTCAAAAGCTTCGTGCAGCAGGCATAATAGAGGGAACAAGAAACGGACTTGAGGTAAGCTATAAGGTAAGCAATGAAAAAATCGAAAAAATTATTGAAATTTTAATAAATACTGAGTCGAAATAGGAGGAGTAGAAATGAGTAAAAAGGTACTTATAGTTGGAGGAGTTGCAGGAGGTGCATCTGCTGCCGCAAGACTTAGGAGACTTGATGAAGAAGCACATATAGTTATGTTTGAAAGAGATGAGTACATCTCCTTTGCGAATTGCGGACTACCATACCACATAGGAGAGTCAATAAAGGAGCGCAGCAAGCTTTTAGTACAGACTCCAAAATCAATGAACGCAAGGTTTGGTCTGGACATAAGGATAAACAGCGAGGTAACAGCTGTTGATGCAGCAAACAAAAAGGTAAGGGTTGTAAGCAAGGATAAGGGTGAGTATGAGGAAAGCTACGATTATCTAATATTATCACCAGGTGCAAAACCTATAAGACCAAATATTCAAGGTATAAACAATGAAAAAATCCTTAGCCTGAGAAACATACCGGATACAGATAAGATAAAGGCAATAGTTGACAGCAGGAATGTAAGATCTGTTGTAGTAATAGGAGGAGGCTTCATCGGTGTCGAGATGGCTGAAAACCTGGTAGAAAGAGGCATAGAGGTTACACTTGTTGAGGCTGCTCCTCATATATTAGCGCCTTTTGATTCAGATATGGTGGTAATAGCCGAAAAGGAGCTGCAGGATAACGGAGTTGATTTGATACTTGGCGATGGAGTTAAGTCCTTTGAAGATAAAAACAATAAGGTGGAAATAGAGCTTAGCAGTGGAACAAAGCTGGAAGCTGATCTGGTGATACTTGCTATAGGGGTTGCACCTGATACAGCCTTCCTTAAGGACTCAGGTTTAGAGCTTGGACCTAGGGGGCATATAGTAGTTAACGATAAGTTGGAGACTAATGTCAAGGATATATATGCAGTTGGTGATGCAATTGAGGTGGTTGATTTTATTACGAAGCAAAAGACTGCCATCCCCCTTGCAGGACCTGCTAACAAACAGGGACGTATAGCAGCCGACAATGTTGCAGGCTATGAGGTAAGTTATAAAGGTACTCAAGGCACCTCAATCCTTAAGGTGTTTAAGCTGACTGCTGCCAGCACAGGAGCAAACGAGAGAACACTTGGTAGGGCAGGCATTCCTTATAAGGTCATTAAGCTTCATCCAAGCAATCATGCTACCTACTATCCGGATGCAGTACCAATGTCTATAAAGCTTATTTTCGACGAAGAAGGAAAGGTTCTGGGAGCTCAAGCCCTGGGCTATGAAGGAGTAGACAAGAGAATAGATGTATTGGCCACTGTAATTCGCTTAGGAGGTACTGTATCTGACCTTACAGAGCTGGAGCTTGCTTATGCGCCTCCTTTTTCATCAGCTAAAGATCCTGTAAACATGGCAGGCTATATAGCGCAAAATGTTATAGAGGGCAAGCTTGATGTGGTAACACCAGACTATATGAACAAAATAGATCCCCAAAAGCAGATTTTGCTTGATGTTCGTACAGAGCTTGAGTACAATAACGGACACGTAGTGGGTGCTATAAATATACCTGTGGACAGCCTTAGAAGCAGGCTAAATGAGCTTGATAAGAGCAAGGAGATTATCGAGTACTGTCAGGTAGGTCTGAGAGGACACGTTGCAAGCCGTATACTTCTTCAAAACGGCTTTAAGGTAAAGAATGTTACAGGAGGCTATAAGTCCTACTCAATAGAAAGGTTTGCACCAAGCAAAGACAATAAAAAAAAAGATAGCAATTCAGATGGAGAAGGTAAGGCGATGAATAAAGAAACCCAAAACAACTTTGACAAAAGCTTAGATGCCTGCGGCCTATGCTGCCCGGGGCCCTTGATGCAGGTCAAGGCTTGCATGGAGGAACTAAAGCAGGGACAGGTGCTTAAGGTATCTGCCACTGACCAGGGCTTTTACGAGGATATTAAGGCCTGGTGCAAGAACACTAGCAATGAGCTAGTAACTCTTGCTAAGGATGGCGGAAACATCACTGCCTTTATCAAAAAAGCTCCTGACGCCAAAAACGAGGTGAGTCTTACTGCTTCTGCAGGCATAAAGGATAATAAGACACTTGTTGTTTTTAGTGGAGATCTTGATAAGGCCATAGCTTCGTTTATAATTGCAAACGGGGCAGCATCAATGGGCAAAAAGGTTACAATGTTCTTTACCTTCTGGGGTCTTAACATTTTGAGAAAGCATGACAAGGTCAATGTGGCAAAGGGTCTTATGGATAGAATGTTTGGAATGATGATGCCTCGAGGCAGCAAAAGGCTGGGACTGTCAAAGATGAACATGGCTGGTATGGGCTCTAAGATGATAAGGATGGTCATGAAAAACAAAAACGTATCATCACTTGAGGAGCTTATTGAAGCAGCAATAAGCAATGGAATAGAAATAGTAGCTTGCCAAATGTCCATGGATGTTATGGGGCTCAAAAAAGATGAGCTTATGGATGGAATAAAGATAGGCGGAGTTGGATACTACTTAGGAGAGGCAGAAGACTCAAATGTAAATCTGTTTATATAGAAAGAAGGGCTCGTGGCTAAAAACCTCGAGCCCTAAATGTTTTTCTGGCTATCTTTTTCTCGTGCATATACTGCTATAGATGCTATAATAAATAAGACAGCTTGCATGTGATTTATCATAAATGCTTCTTATACAGCTGAAAAGGAGAATATATATGGCAGTAATCAATTTAGATAAAAATGCACTTGTATCGGAGAGAGATGTGGAGACTAAGCTGCTGCAGCCTCTTTTTAAGCAGGTGCTCGGATATCCCGACGAAGGCTTGCACTGGGCGAAGCCTGTAAAAATCAACTTTGGAAGAGAAAAAAAGACAAAGGAAGCAGACTTGGTAGTCTACCACGGCGACAGACCTGTAATTGTGGTAGAAGCCAAAAAACCAACCGAGACCCTTCAAACAGGCATAGACCAGGTTGACTCCTATGCATTTGCACTTCAGGTACCTTACAGCGTTATAACAAATGGCTGCAGCCTTATCCTTAGGGGCTACTATTCCTTCAACAGCAGGATAAATATCCTTGAGGGACATATAGATGAGCTGGATAAAAGCCACTGGGATAAGCTTACTAAGATAATTTCCTATAAAGATATTCTATCTTCAATAGGTGAGAAAGCAAACGCCATAAGCATTCCCAATGCCGAGAAGATCAAGGATTACAGACGATTTTTCAGAAGCATACATAACATCATAAGGGATAGAGAAAAGCTTGATCCGGCAACCTGCTTTGATGAGCTTAGCAAGATTCTGTTCCTTAAAGCAACCGAAGAAGAGTGGCTAAGCAAAAACAAAGGAACATCAGTTTTGAGCCTTGATAAGATTGAAGATTTTGAGCGCATTGGAGTGGGATTAAAGCCAATAAATGATTGGTTTAACGCTACAGTGGACCAGGTTTTTCCTGAGGTTTTTGAAGATGAGGTTAAGATAAACCTTTCTATAGATACTCTCAAGGAAGTACTGAAAAGAATGCAGAACTTTAAGATACGAAATGAGGATATGGATATAAAGGGGAGGGCCTTTGAGGAGTTTTTACCTACCCAGCTTAGAGGCAAGGGGCTTGGACAATACTTTACACCGAGACCTATAGTTAAGTTTATGGTAGATATGGCTGAGATATCCATATATGACACAATAGTTGATTTCAGCTGCGGGTCAGGAGGCTTCCTTATAAGGGCCTTTGAGCATATCCAGCAGCTGATAGAAAAGCTCCCTGTAGGAACCTGGAAACGACTGGGAAACACTAAGGAGCAGTTTTTAGAGGATATAAAGAACTATCAGATACACGGTATAGATGCTGAGCCCAGAGCGGCCCGAACAGCTAAGATGAACATGCTTATGTGGGGTGACGGAAAGAGGATATCCAGAGGGAATGCACTAGACTTTAAGGACATCAACAGCAATGAGTACTTTCCCAAGGAATACGACAAAAGCATTCCCGACTCAGGCTGCACAACAATACTTGCAAATCCACCCTTCGGAAGCAAGGAAAAGGAGCAGTCAATTCTCACAAGATATGTACTTGGAAGTAAGCTTGTGAAGCGCAACACACAAAAGACAGAGCTCTTATTTATAGAAAAGGGGATAAAGCTGCTGAGACCTGGTGGGAAGATGCTTATCGTACTTCCCCTAGGAATTCTCAGCAATGAAAGCTACCAGTATGTAAGAGACTATATATACAGCGAGGCAGAGGTTAGAGCTGTAGTTGAGCTTCCGACACATACCTTCGTACAGTCTGGGGTTGATACAATAAAAACCTGTGTACTATATCTTCAAAGATTCACAGAAGAAAAGAAGGAAATGTACGAGCAAAAAACTGCTGGCATGAGCCCTGAGGAAATAAGAAGGCTTCTTAGTACGGATAAGGAGTTTAACTATCCTGTGTTTATGGCCACTGCTGAATTCGTGGGCTTTGAGCCTAGCGGAAGACCAAATGTCGCAAGTGGGGAGAAAACTGACCTGGACCTTATACTTGAGGATTTTAGAAGCCAGTCCGAGCTGGAAATGCCCGATGTGGATCTTATAGAGTTCGCAAAGAGCTATTACTCTGAAAAAGCAAGCTATCGTATAGATCAGACCATAAGGGGAACTCATAAAAACCTAAAAAACTCCTTTGTGGTGGATTTTAAGGATACAATAGATAGAGTTGACCCAGCCTACTATGTATTTAAATATAAGGCAGAGCCGCTTATAGCGAGCTACGAGCCTTTGAAGGGAAAGATAACTGAGTGCAGCGATAGGTTTAAGCCTGTCAGCGATGATGAAATGGATAAAGAGTATGCAATACTATCGGTTACCAACAACGAAGGAGTAATATTCAACGAGTACAGAGGAGGAGAAGACTTTACTCAAGCCTATAAACGAGTTAAGGCAGGAGATATAGTGTATAACCCATACAGGATAAATGTTGGAAGCATTGGAGTTGTGCCGCCGGAGCTGGATGGAGGCTACGTCAGCCCTGCCTATGTTGTATTCAGATCAGAGAGCTATTTGCCGGAGTTTTTGGTGCAGATGTTAAAATCGCCCTTCTGTAAAATGTATATCGATGTGCTCTCCACCGGATCAATAAGAGACTCCTTAAGCTTTGACCTTCTTGAGAGGCTTAAGCTGCCGGTGCTAGAAGACAGCCAGCAGCAAAGCATAGCACAAGCGATAAAGGAAACAAAGCAAAAGCTTGCTGGGATGCATGCTGATATAGAATCTGTAAGGGAAGATATAGTTAATGAGCTTCACAAAATACTGATATAGCCCATGGGCAGACAACAGGCCAGCTACGAGTAGCTGGCCTATACATTTATTACCGGATGATATTCCTTAAGTTCAAATTCAAGCATATCACTTCTTACTGCAATCACCTGAGCACTGCATCTGTGGTGAACAAAGTTGCAAACATGAGGATGCCTAGCACCTGCCTTGTACGAATACCCAAAGCACCTCCTGTTTGCGGATAGACATCTGGCACTGCTTTTTATATAAAAGCTCATAATCCGTCACTCCATACAAAATTCGATACTATATATAATAACCATTTCAAGCATATTAATTCAAGAGATATAGGCAGCTTATTACAGTGCATGAAAGCAGGTCATTATCATAAAATATATATCTATTATTTAACTAATAATCTACAGATGTAAATACTAGTTTTAATATATAGCTTTCGTGGTATTGATCCTTATCTGAGATGGTTAAAGATTTTAAAGCATTCTTATTCCAATCTATTTCAACTTCAATTTTTCTATTTTCATATTTAGTTCCCTGTTTAAAGCTTATTGAATAAAAACTTATATTATCTGCAGTTTTGGAAATTTCATTAATACTCTTGACGGTACTCTTAATTTTGTCTAATATATAGAACCTGCCTGAATTTAATACGGGATGAGATGCTACATATGCCATTTCGGATAGGTGAAATGTATGGCCGGTGATATTGCCGGAAATAGAGCTTTTAAATGGGTCTGTAGGATCGAAGCTATATTGATAGCTATCAATATAGCTTCGATCATACAGACCCATTTAAAAGCTCTATTTCCGGCAATATCACCGGCCATACATTTCACCTATCCGAAATGGCATATGTAGCATCTCATCCCGTATTA
>CALJSV010000011.1 GCA_937976095.1 uncultured Clostridia bacterium
ATTATTACAGCTGCAGTCGCTCTACCTACCTCAACATGAAACCCAAATATTCTACTAAAATTCTCTGTATTGATTATGCTAGCGGGGAAAAAAAACGACTTCTGTACAATTACACCTGCAAAAAAACCATATGCTAAAAAAGCCAGTGATATTATTTCAAGCTTTACAGCAACACCTTTTAATTGTATCAACCTTACCAGTCCCACACTCCTTTTAAATGCGATAGCAGCGGTTATACTTCCTGGTAAGCCCATGAAATACCTGCTGAACCCTATCATCATTATGAGAAGTTCTCTTGTATTATCAAAGTTTAAGTTCAGAATTATAATAAAAGCAATAGTCCAAACAAGGAATATAAGAACAGGCAAAGCATTAAGAAGCTTTCTAAACCTCCCATTATCATCATTCATTACAATTCCAAAGTGTAGAAGAAATACAAAGGACATCGTATTCATTATTGCTATAGCTACTAGCAGAGGCTGTCTGAAATCAGGGAATACTTCAATAAGATTTATCATTATAAGCCACTCTGTTATTCCATGAGTCAGCCCGAACAAACCCAGAAACTTGATTTTGTTTAGCAGCTTGAAAGAGCTTAGTCCTCTGTAGCTGTGCTGTAAAACAGAAATCCCAAGAGTAAAAAAGGCTAATCCATAAATAAAATAAATAAATATATATATATTCCCAGCTTTCATTTTTCAGAATCACCAGCCCATCAAACTTATATTTATGTCATTTTAACATAAGTATTTACTCTAAACAATCTAATTATCGAGTGTAGTTAATAGAAAATGAAAGCCCCAGCTAAGCTGGAGCTTTCATTTTAGAGCTTAAATTTCGATACAAGTGTGGTCAAGTCATTTGCATAGTGTCTTAGTGTTTCAGCAGTGTCTACAACATGCTGTAGCGAAGCAGCCTGCTCCTCGGATGAAGCACTTACCTCCTCAGTTGCTGCTGCTGTTTGCTCGGATATGGTTGCTGCATCTCGAATCGTCCTAACAACCTCATCCTTATTCTTGTTTATTGCCATTAGTGACTCGTTCATCTTTAGTACGTTGCTTTCAAGTGTGTTAATAGCACCTGCAATTTTTTTATAGCTTTCCTTAGTAAACTCTACGCTTCCGTCAGTTTTATTATTTAGCTCTATAGAATAAGCTATTTTGTGCTTTACTGTGCCTATACTGTTCTTAATATCACTGATTACTAAATAAATCTCCGATGCCGACGCTGCTGATTGCTCTGCAAGCTTACGCACCTCATTGGCAACAACTGCAAAGCCCTTACCTGCCTCACCAGCTCTTGCTGCTTCAATACTCGCGTTTAAAGCGAGGAGGTTTGTTTGCTCTGTAATTGCTCTAATTGTGTCTGTTATTGAACTGATCTTATTTGAGTTTTCTGCCAGTATAAAAATCTCATCTGCAACTGCATTGTTTGCTGTAAGAGTTTCTTTAAAGTTGCTTCTTAAAACCTCTATAACATTCATTCCTTCTTCTGTAACGCTCTTTACCGCCATTGCAGAGCTTGTCATAACTTCTGCCTTGGTTGCTGACTCTGCAACCTGTTCTCCCAGTTCATTGGTTATATTTGCACCCTTGTCAAGGTTATCTGCCTGCTCAGTAGCACCTGAAGCTATATCTTGCACTGCCTTTGATACTTCCTCACTGGCATGACTTGTGTCAGATACAACCTTTAAGAGCAAATCTGATGATTTATTTACCTCTCCCGAAAGCTGGATAAGCTTCATAATTATCTGAGATATGTTCTCAATGGTATCATTAAGAGCATTTGCCATCATATAAATTTCATGGCTATGTCTTCCCTTAAGCTGAATGCGCTCTGTAAAATCTCCGTTTTTGATACTATCTAAGCTCTTTGCTATTTTATATATTGGCTTAGATAGCTTATTAGCAAAAGCTGCTCCGGCAAATATTGCCACAAGCAAGGCGATTACTGAAATTATTGATGAGCTTATTGCTGCTGAGAATATTTGGGATGATAGCTCTGAGCGAGGTATAACTCCTACTACCGTCCATTTTGTTTCAGTGTTTACCTTCTTATAGTAAAAGTATGCTTTATCCTCAATAGCAGTGGTAGCTATGCGACTATCTCCATCAATAGTAATGGCCTTTAACCAAGCCAAGTCATTTTCTGTTTTATCCAGATGCTCCTTATGCTTGCTGGCAATTATTCTGTTGTTTTCGTCTAAAAGCAAAAGATATCCGTTTTCCCCGAGCACAATGTTTTTTACCATTTCCGAAAGATTAGTAAGGGTTATATCCATACCAACTACGCCTATAGGCTGGTTCGTAGCTACATCCAAAACAGTTTTTGCATATGTTACTATGACATCACCGGTTGCTCCGGCATCTAAATATGGCTCTGATATAATATGCTTGCCTACATTTGCCATTGCCTTTGTGTACCAAGGACGTATAGTTGGGTCGTAGCCATCTGGCAGCTTTTGCTCTGGTGCGATTATCATTCCTTTGTTGCTTACACCTAAGTATATGGAGCTGTAATCAGTATGTGCCGCAGCAAAAGCTTCTAGCTGCAGCTTAAGCCACTTTGCACTATCTTCATTAACTAAGATAGCTCTTGCGTTTGGATCAACTGAAAGCAGGTTTACAGACTGTACGCTCTTTAAGTCCAAGGCCTTTATCTGGTCTGACATTCTCTCTACGTCCGCTTTCATAATGGTTTCAAAATTACCAATAAGCTTGTCCCTTAAATTCATAATATTCACTACCGATATTAGGGTAATCGGAATCAGAATGGCCAAAACCAGAAGTGTTATTATATATAGCCGAAAGTGTGCCCTCTTTTTCATATATATACCTCCAATACATCATGATAACACTATTCTACATTATGTTACATTTTAATACAATAGATGGACATCTAATAGTGTCAATTGTCAAAATATTGTCAATGTTTTGAATAAGAAATGTCGCACCTTATACTTTATAAGCTGCGACATTTCTTATTAGTCCTTGCGGTTAATATTAATATATGACCCTCCATCCAACGGCAAAAGCATTTGAAGTGATGGTGCTTCTCCTACTAAACCAACAACATAGACAGTATAGAACCTGCCTGCTCCAAAAACAGCATTAGGCACATTCAATACTATTTGCTCAGTACCTGGCAGCCTGAGCTGAAGGGTGTAGGTTCCTGGGGCTATTGCTGTATAGCTTGTTACTCCTCTAAAGCTTACATTCTCGAAAAGCCTAACCCCATCCGGTGTCGTCATATCTACTGCAGGAGCATTTGGTGAAAGATGCACAAGCCTAAGATAGACTCTAGCTGGAAGTGCCGGTATTGGATTATCAGGTATTAACTGTATACTTGGATTCTGTAATAAACCAGTTGCGGCTGTAGTGATTATTGAGCCAGCCGGAAAATTCACATTAGTATTTATTACCGGATTTATTCGCTGCCCTGTCGGGAATATCTTAATATTATAATTGCCCGGCAAATATGGTAGATACTGAGTAAAGCCCCTGTACGATATATTGCTTGCTGTCAGCCTTTCGTTTAAATAAATATCAACAGCTGGTGCATTTGGTACCGCATGCAATAATCTTACATAGCTAAACTGCGGTGCTCTTGAGCAATATGGTTCAAAGGGGCACTTGTCATGAACATTATTCATCTATCGGTCACCTCTATAAAATAATATATAGCAGTATATGTAAATGCTTAAAGCTTTGTTCATGATTTTGCAAGCAGCTTGGGATTGACTTATGCCTGCAATAATTATGCATTTGTGGATATACTAATCATGGAGGTGATAGTTTTGAGAGTAGTTGGCAGATTTCCGGATCAGCGACAAGCCAGTGGCTTTATCGATTCCATAAAAAACGCGGGCTTTGATCGTAAGGATCTGATTGTCAGCAATCCAGCAGAGGATAAACACTACAATTCTCTTAAGGATGCAGCAGAGGACATGATCTTTATAAAATCCGAACGGGACGGACTTGGAGATTACGGCAGCTTCGCAGATGGAGTTGAGGGCTTAGAAGGCAGAACTGGAATAATAGTAGCAGTTGAAGCTCCCAAGCATTCAGCAGATCGTATAAGATCCATTATGGAGCAAAGCGGAGCAGTAGAAATAGTCAGAGATTAGACTTAAGAGACAGAGGCGATTTTAATATTGCTTC
>CALJSV010000012.1 GCA_937976095.1 uncultured Clostridia bacterium
TAAGCGATATTTTACACTTATAGCAGTTTATTCACATTTTTGCTTCTACTCTTGCAAGACTCTCAGGTTATATTAGCTGTTTTTCATTACATTGATTGTAGCTTTAATATTAAGCATGTCATTTTCTATCAAGCTTTCGCAAAGCTCCTTAAATATGTTTTCAACATCATCAAAGGCCTTTTCTGTCTCTGCTATTGTTTTATCTATCTCCTCGGAGGAGTTATTGAAGGCCGCTATTCTTAAATACCTATTGTATATTTCATTAAATGCATCAAGGTAATAGTAGAAGAATTTTTTAACCACCTTGAGATTCTCAGGGTTAGTTCTAACTTCTCCTATTATTTTTTCTGCCATTGAGCAAAGGCTCTCAACCTTGTCTCTTATACTTTGGTTTGTAACCTTATATAAGTTCTTTCTTATCAGGAATACCTTGTCAAAGGCTTCTTTGATCAGCTTTTCAGTCTCAGTATCCTCTGAAGCTGTGGTTTTTTCTTCGGTATTTGCTTTAGCTGACTTTGATTTAGGCTTAAATATGCTGCGTATGGAGTTATATATTATCATTAGACCTACACCTGTTACTGCAGCAGCTCCCGCCAACATCAGCTCCTTCATGGCAAGAAATATTATTACCGGTATCAAAGTAAAGACAAAGATTAAAATATTGAGATCTGATGCATTTCCACTTGCGTTTTCAGCAGACTCTTTACTTTGCTGCTTCTTTTGATCAGCAGCGGTTTTTTTACCTTGCTGCTTTGGTATATCATAATCACGCCGTTGGTTATAATATGTCGTGTTGTTTTTATTAGGCTCACTTTCTGCTTTTGAGCTGCTTGCTGTAGTTCCATCATTATTGAAGCTGTTTAAATTCCCATAACGCGCATTATCCTTGTGTGCTTTGTTAGGAGCGTCTGCTGACGCCTTATTGCAGCAGCTTTGGTTCATATTTACGTTAACCGGTTGCTTGGCACTACGTCCACCTAATACTGCCCCCAGAACACTAAATACTACCCCCACAATACTCATAGCTAAGGTCAGCGCAAAGCTTACAATTCCGAATATAACATCAAAAAACATAAATCCGCTGTGTTTGCTGTTATTTCTTTCTGTGCTGTTATTTCTCCTTTGATCCATTTTCATCCGCTCCTATTTATCAAATAAATTATTATTTTGAACATGCTTTTCATTTCAAATATATATACGTTATATTGTATTGTTATGTTTCACTATTTTTAAAAAAATATTTAAATAGCAAAAAGTCATAAAGAAATTATTCAAATTCCTTTATGACTTTTGACAATGCTTTACTTTTTACATTTCCGGAAACTCTTCTCCGGGTTTATTTCCATAGTAAACATAAATTATACTGGTATAGTACTGCTTGCCAGCTCTATTTGTCACTCCTACATAATAATAATTGTAGCCAGGCTTCAAAAAAGCTGCCATATTTGCACTTACTTCAACATTTGTTGAGTTTTGCGAAGCTGTACTGATGCTCTTAAGTACTAGATTGCTTACTGTTAGCACCTCGACTTTATCAATTATATCACCTTGCATGCTTCCTGGGTCCGATACATTAACCTGTATTATTGGCTCGATATATGATGGATAACCTATATTAACAGTTTCACCTTCTGCTGCGTTATTCAAGGTATAGGTAATAGTTGGTCTTACATCAATAAGCCAATTTACGTGCAGAGGGTTAGGTGCCTCATAGGTACTGCCCGATGACAACACTACATTCACATAGAAGGTTTTACTCATGCTCGTACCCATGCATTCAGCTATGTCCGCTGCTATTGTCACTGTGCTTTGGGTTTGTGAAGGCACATTGATATTTTTCAGTATTCTTCCAGTAGAATCAAGTATCCATATACTTCTTATCGTGTTATCTAGGGAACCGGCTAAGCTGCTAAGAGTTATGTTGAAATCCGGACCGATCCCATGCGTCACTGCTTCTTGTGGAGTATATTCACTGTACACTGTGACATTATTTGAGTTTTGTTCTCTTCCTTCAGCTGTAAATCCTATAACTAAAGCACTTCTGTATTGCCAGTTAACTGTAATATAACCTGTTTCAAATACCTGTCCACCTTTATTGGTACCCACCAGCTTAAACTGCTCCTGTGCTGCACCTGCCAAACACTCCGCAATATCAATTTGCAGATTTGTTACTTGATACGTGCTTCCGGCTGAACCTCTAAAATCTATAAGCCTTGCTGTTCTTCCATCTGCTGTGACTATCTCTAGCTTAGCAATATCAAAGTCTGGCAGCAGATCTGTCTCATTAAAGCTTAGACTGAATTTGGGTCTCTGCGACTCTGACATTTCGTCCGGCAGTCCTATTATGCTTAGCGTAGAGCCTTCCGGCTGCCCATTTGCGCTTAAACTGATATTGGCTGTATTGGTACAATCCCACAGCACTCTTATGGGCTCAAAAACATACCTTCTCTGTGTATCAATATGCTTTAGGATTACAATAAAGCTTCTATCCAGCTTATCTCCCATAGTCTCTCCCAAAGCAAACCTCCAGCCCGAAATATTGACTTGCTGTCCATCTGTCGTCCACAGCTCTACATCATACTCCCAGCCCTTTTCAATAATTATCCAACCATCCTCTACCTGACCTGGAAGTAAGTCAGTTTGCATCCATATAACATTATCCATAGGGTATCCTTGCGGTATATTCATACCTTCAATTTTAAATGTCATATATGGTATTTCATTTCTAACTACTAGGGGGTTGGATGTAAATACCTGTCCGCCCTTATTCTTAACTCTTACATAGAAATACCTCAGCATAGAACCATCCATAGCATCGATAATTGACTTAGAAAGCTCGGCTCCCCAATCATTTATGCTAGCCACAGACATCACTACCCTTTCAGGCTCTCCTCCGTAGTAGCTACCGCTAATCAACTCAACACTATCCAGCTTAAAGCCTTCTAGGTGTTGACTTTCATTCGCAGAGATACTAAAGGTAGGCTCAACTCCTTCAGGTACGCTAGCCAAATCGATTATATTGTCAATTGGACTAGGTGCTATGTTAGCTGCAAATTCCAAGGTGTCCAGAGTGTTTGTACATTTCCATTTAACTGTTACAGCCTTGCTATGAACCTTGCAATCTCCATCTACTGCTTTTACTATAAAGGCCTTAATAAAGCTTTCTCCATAGTACTGATAATTATCATTCATGTAGCCTGCAGGGTTAAAGCTAAGCATTATAGTGCTGCTATCTTGGTTTGTTACATCGACAGACTCTATAGTATTGTTGCTTCCATCAAGCAATGCTACTCTATATATTTTATCTTCATCAAGTCCATTTGGCTCGCTTATGTTTATTTGGAAATCCTGCAGCTCACCTGGTGTCACCTGACTCGGAAGCTTATCGCTTATGATTTCGACTATACCATTAACCGGTGTTTGACCATACGGTCTAATAGTTATCTCCGGAGGGTTATTTACCAACCATTGAATACTAAGATCTCTTGATCTTCTCACCTGGAAATCGCCCTCACAGACTAGCTCTGCGTATATAGTCCTATTATTGCTTCCTCCCATCAAGTGTCCAAGGTTATATCTATTTATAGTTCCGGACTGCGTTTGTCTGCTTACTGTAATTGTCTCCAAAATTGCATTACTGGAAGCATCCTTAATGTTTACATAAGCAGGCACAGACGTTCCCCCACCTTCTGTTAACCATGCCCAATAGTCAATTACCAGTATTGGTCCGTTGCTTCCTGCATCTTGTGGTGCTTTATCAGATATTATTGATACGCTATCCATATTTACAGGATGCCCTTTTATATGAAGTCTGACATTTTCATTCGATAGCTTCCACTCCTGCCAATCGATTCTTATATCTTGTGAATAGTATACCTGCCCATTTCTTGCAGTCAACTTAGTACGATATTTGCCGTAAACCTTCGTAATTGGAAATATTCTTACAGAATACTCAAAGCTTGTTGTACTCAAAGTGCTTATATCCTTACTCCATATAGGCTTGTCAGTTTCATCGACTATTTCGACCTTGTCAATAATTTTATTTCCTTCTACCGCTATTTGAAACTTAGGGTCAGCATTTCTTATTGTATCGTACTCTACAATATCAGTTGCAAGCTTTTGGTTTGCATAGGTTGCGATACTTTCATCATAATCAGCTATACCAAAGCGTATCCATGGCTTGTCTGCATCTATATTCCATAATGCCCTTACTGTCTCAGAGGTATAAGCCCTGCCACCCTTGGTTGTAGCTCTGATTTTGAAGCTTTTATCTAAGCTGCTGTCCATGCATATTGAAGCAAGCGCTTCTACTTTTACTACATGTCTTTGCTGGTTTTCCGGATAGTCAAAGGCTGCAACAACAGAATCACTGATAGTTCCGTCTGCGTTGATTTCAATTATTTCAACCTTTGTAATTTTAGAGCTTTCAAGATTATCATGGCTTCCAACCTTTACATAAAACTTTGGATCCTTGCTTGCATCTATTATTTCTGAGGCATGATACGGACTAGTATACTCAGCAGTAAGCAAGTATACGTTATTTATATGCTTTGGCTCGAGCCTAAAAGGAGAGACCACAAAATACGGTCCTATGTCTTCTATTATTTCTACCGTCAATGGCTGTGACTCATAAACGTTATTTCCTTGGTACACTGCGACCTTAAAGGTCTGTATTGTGTCATACCAAACTGAACCGTTTGGATTCATACAGCCATAAACATCCTCCAAAAATTTGTTAAATTCATACGCTCCTACCTGATAGGTTTTAACGACTGTATCTGGTTGTCCCGGCCTTATCCTCTTTATTTCTACCCTGCTAATGATATTATCTGGCCTGTTAACATCTATATCATATACTTGTATATTAAAGTCACCAACGTTTGCAGGGTTTGCGCTTCCATTAGTTACGTAGGTTACCCTGCTGGTGTTATCAGCCTGACCAGTTGTACGAAAGGTTATAGCCGGAGGCGCGGTGTCAGGTGGAGCGTCGTGTTGTCCGGTATTTCTACTGATTGTGAGCTTTACCTTCGCATCATTATCTGGGTATGGATTGTTCGCCGCGGGCAGAACCATAGTTTCTGATGATACAATGCTATCTGGATCTATTACAACCGTTAACATGTGTTCATCTTGTCCAAGGTCTGCATCATAAACCTGTAAATAGAAATCATAGGTAGGATCGTTTATTATGTAAAGCCAATTATAATTGGTTGAAAAATGATCTCCTCCTTCAGTTTGGTAATCGCCCCATTTTACTCTATAATTAACTCCTATGCTTGCATTGTCTTTTTTCCACATTCTTTGATCTAAATATAGATCTCCCAAGGCTGATGGGTTAGTTGGCACCATGTATAAAACAGGATAAATATCACTCTTCCCACTTATGACAGAAACCGAATCACGGTTTGACTCGCTTGATATTTCTGATAAAACAACTTTATAGCTGTAATATGGATTAAACAAATAAACATGCGAGAATTCACCTAACCCATTTAAGTGTACATCTATGAAATGGGCAGGATCAGAAAAGTTTATTCCTTGACCTACAGGTCCATCATCAGGATCATCCCAGCCCCATGGCGCTTTTGCGCCATCGTCACCGCCTCCACCTCTGCTGCCATCTCCATCAAACCTTCCGAAAGATCCAAAGGTATGACCATCGCCATACTTGAGGCCATCCTCTGTCGGGTTTCCAAATCTCAAATCCCAAATCTCATCTATACTGGTAAGAGCGTAACCACAGGAGTATGTGTAATTGCCTTTTACTGCTTCTGTATCAGGAACCTGAGCCTCTCCGGTATATATGTATCTAAAGCCCCCGGATTCTCTTGGCAGTGTATCATAATATGCATGAACTCCATGACCTCTTCCACCAGCTTCCCAAAAATTACCGTTAGCCTGAACATGCACCTTAGGTCTGTGATATTGGAAACGGACTTCTCCGTCTATATCGTCGTAGCCAGCTGTAATATTCGAGTCATTAGTGTACTGATACCATTGATTATGCGCTTGTGTCTCCATAAGCTGGAATGTGCCAAAAGCTGACCCATTTTTCTTAATCACAAGCAGTATTCCTTCCATATCGTTTTCATGCTTATCAGCATCTACGTCAGCGTCATCCTTAGCATGAAAAAAATAATAGCCTATAAAATAATGTGTCACTGTTTCCTGTACTGAGTAATAAACGTAAGCTTCTAATGGGTATTGATCATAATTATCCCAGTTATCATTACCTGCCCAGTTTCCATCGAAATTAAACTTCGATATAAAGTCACCTCTGACATCATGATGCTCGTTGACATCCTGATATATAACCGGCGCCCAATGCTCTGCCAGGCTAAAATATGCAGGGGGTGTAGCTTCAACCTTTGATGGCATTACCAGCATTCCCATAAGTATTGAGAGCACCAGTGCAACACTAAGTATCTTCCTCATCCTTACACCTCATCTCACTCATTTTAGTTCGCTTTAATTACAGCAAAGGAACCCTACACTTAGGATTCCTTTGCTTCAGTATTATTTTTCCTCACCACCAGTAAGGCCTTTTAAGAATTCAAATGGATCACAGTCTTTTGGTTCAACTACTATCGAATACACTGCAGTTCTTTCAAACTCGGTGCCATC
>CALJSV010000013.1 GCA_937976095.1 uncultured Clostridia bacterium
CAATGGGTCATATAAGAGATCTGCCAAAGAGTCAGTTGGGAATCGATGTAGATAACAACTTTGAGCCCAAATATATCACTATAAGAGGCAAAGGTCCTATAACTGAGAAGCTTAAAAAAGAAGCAAAAAACTGTGATAAGATATATCTTGCTACGGACCCTGACAGAGAAGGAGAAGCTATATCCTGGCATTTGGCTCATATACTTGATCTTGACATGAATAAGGTCTCGAGGATTGAGTTTAACGAAATAACCAAAACTGCCGTAACCAATGCAATAAAGCATCCGAGGAAGCTTAACCTAAATCTTGTTGACGCTCAGCAGGCGAGAAGAATTTTAGACAGACTTGTAGGCTATAAAATAAGCCCCCTTCTGTGGAAGAAAATCAAAAAGGGGCTTAGTGCAGGTAGAGTGCAATCCGTTGCAGTAAGGCTAATATGTGATAGGGAAGAAGAGATAAATGCTTTTGTATCTAAAGAGTACTGGACATTAACTGCCAAGCTTCTGGATAACAAAACAAAAAAGTCTTTAGATGCAAAGTATTACGGTACTGCAAGCGAAAAAATCGAAATAGGCAGCGAAGAGGAAATGAATAAGCTGCTGGGTGAATTAGAAGGAAAAGAGTTTGTAGTAAGCAAGGTCAAAAAGGGAGAAAAGAAAAGAAATGCGCCTCTCCCATTTACAACTAGCAGCCTCCAGCAGGAAGCATACAAAAAGCTGGGCTTTACCACTAAGAAAACAATGATGCTAGCTCAGCAGCTATATGAGGGAATCGATATAAAGGGTGAGGGAACAGTTGGTCTTGTAACCTACATAAGAACAGACTCAACAAGAGTATCAGAAGATGCCAAAAAAGATTCTGCAGAATACATCACAAATAGATTTGGTAAGGAATACATAGGAACAGAGCAAAAACAAGCAAAACCAGGGAAAAAGGTTCAGGATGCCCATGAGGCGATAAGACCTACAACTATAACCAGAGAGCCGAATAGTATTAAGGAATCTCTGGAAAAGGATGTATTCAAGCTATATAAGCTTATTTGGGAGAGGTTTGTAGCCAGCCAAATGCAGGCTGCAGTTTATGATACTGTAACCGTAGACATAATGGCAGGAAAGCAAATGTTTAAGGCAACAGGAAGCATACTTAAGTTTCCGGGCTTTATGAATATATATATTGAAGGTAAGGATGAGAAGGATGAGTATGAAGATGTCAACCTTCCTGAATTATCAGAAGAGCAAATTTTAAAGCTTAAGAAGATGGAACCGAAGCAGCACTTTACAGAGCCGCCACTAAGGTATACAGAAGCTACTCTAGTAAAAGCTCTGGAAGAAAAGGGGATTGGAAGACCAAGTACATATGCGCCAATAATTTCTACTATACTTGCCCGGGGTTATGTGGACAGAGACAAGAAGTTTCTAATACCCACTGAGCTTGGAGATAAGGTAACTGCACTACTTAAGGAATACTTCAATGATGTAGTCAATGTAGAGTTTACGGCCAATATGGAAAGAAAGCTCGATGATATAGAAGAAGGGGAAAAGGACTGGGCCCAAATAATTGGGGAGTTCTACAAGCCTTTTGAAGGAACCCTTAAGATAGCAGAAGAGACCATAGGAAAAATTGAGATACAAGACGAAGTTAGTGATATAATATGTGAGCACTGCGGAAGAAACATGGTATTTAAGCAGGGCAGATATGGAAAGTTCCTCGCATGTCCAGGATTTCCTCAATGCAGAAATACAAAGGCAATTGTAGAAAGCACTGGTATTAAATGCCCAAAATGCGAAGGCGAGCTAATAATGAGAAAAAGCAAAAAAGGCAGAAAGTTTTACGGCTGCAATAAATATCCCGAATGTGATTTTGTTACCTGGGATGAGCCGATTAAAGAGAATTGCCCAAAATGCAGCTCAATACTTGTGAAAAAAGCCTCCAAAAAGGGAGCTATACATAAATGTATAAGCGAAGCATGTGACTATGAAAAAACAGAAGACAAGTAGGTGAAATTATTGAATAAAACAGTAACAGTAATAGGGGCAGGCTTAGCCGGATGTGAGGCTGCCTGGCAGCTAGCTGTTAGAGGCATAAAGGTAAAGCTGTATGAAATGCGGCCACAAAGCATGACACCGGCTCATCATACAGGAAAGTTTGCAGAGCTGGTTTGCAGCAACTCCTTAAGATCAAATCAACTGGAAAACGCAGTAGGCTTGCTTAAGGAGGAAATGAGGGAGCTTGATTCACTCATTATGAGATACGCAGATGCCAATGCACTTCCCGCAGGGGGAGCACTGGCAGTAGATCGTGAGAAGTTTTCACAGGATATCACTGATACTATTTCTTCTCATCCAAATATTGAGGTTATTGCAAAAGAAGTAGAAGCTATAAACGAAGATGAATATACTATAATTGCGACGGGGCCGCTTACCTCTGATAAGCTGGCAAAAGAAATAAGCAGGCTTACTCAAAATGACTACCTCTATTTCTATGACGCAGCAGCTCCGATAGTGGCATTTGAGTCTATCAATATGGATAAGGCCTTTAAAGCTTCAAGGTATGACAAAGGTGAAAGCGATTATATCAACTGCCCGATGACTGAGGAAGAGTATAATGCTTTTTACCAAGAGCTTATTGCTGCAGAGGTAGTGCCTATAAAGCAATTTGAAAAAGAAATAGTTTTTGAAGGCTGTATGCCTGTTGAAACTATGGCTAAAAGAGGTCAGGCCACACTACTGTTCGGCCCTCTTAAGCCAGTGGGCTTAACTGACCCAAGGACTGGCAGTCTTCCCCATGCAGTTGTCCAGCTAAGACAGGATAACAAGGAAGGAACCTTATTTAATATAGTAGGCTTTCAGACTCATCTAAAGTGGGGAGAGCAAAAAAGAGTCTTCAGCATGATTCCAGGCTTAGAGAATGCAGAATTTGTAAGGTATGGAGTGATGCATAGAAATACCTATATCAACTCACCAAAGCTCTTAATGCCAACTATGCAAATGAAAAGCAATCCAAAGCTTATGTTTGCCGGGCAAATTACCGGTGTAGAGGGATATATAGAGTCCGCATCCTCCGGTCTGGTGGCAGGATTGAATATGTATAGAGTTATAAATGCTGAAGAACCGTTGGTTTTTCCAAGCACAACAGGACATGGAGCACTATGCAGCTATATTACAGATGATACCAATAAAAACTTTCAACCGATGAACGTTAACTTTGGTATTTTTCCCAATCTTGAAAAAAGACTAAAAAAGAAGCCCGAAAGAAACAAAGCCTACGCTGATAGGGCTTTGAGTGAGCTAAAGCAGTTTATTGAAAGTTTTGAGCATATAAATAATAAGTAAAATATTGCAAACAAAAAATTGATATGATATATTTAATTTAGTAATTGTTGGACTTTTGTGAATATTTATAATTTTTCATTGGTATTTATTCCAAAGGAACAATAGACTAATGGAGGAGATTTATGTTTCATGCGACAACTATAGTGGCTGTTACTAAGGACGGCAAGGGTGCAATTGCAGGAGACGGACAAGTAACACTTAGCCAAAGTACAATTATTAAGGCTACAGCAAAAAAAATACGCAGGCTGTATGGCGGAAAGGTAGTAGTAGGATTTGCAGGCTCGGTATCAGACGCTTTTACTCTTTCCGAAATGTTTGAAGAAAAGCTTGAACAGTATAGCGGCAACCTAAAAAGAGCGGCTGTAGAGCTTGTAAAGGCTTGGAGAAAGGATAAGGTACTAAGAAATCTTGAGGCTATGATGATAGCCATAGATAACGAAACCTTATTAGTTATATCGGGAAGCGGTGAAGTTATAGAGCCTGATGAGGGAGTCATTGCAATAGGTTCAGGAGGAAATTATGCCTTGGCGGCAGCAAAGGCCTTATTGCAAAACACTGATTTATCTCCTGCGGACATTACAAAAAAAGCATTAGAAATAGCCGCATCTATATGTGTGTTTACAAATAATAATATTGTGGTAGAAGAAATATAAAGGTTAATGACTCAATAGGAGGTTAACGTAGCATTATGAGTGAATTGACTCCGATACAAATTGTCGAAGAGTTGGATAAGTACATTATTGGTCAGGAGAAAGCGAAAAAGCTTGTTGCAGTAGCGCTTAGAAATAGATACAGGCGTAATCTGTTATCGGAAGAGCTTCGAAATGAAATAACTCCAAAAAACATTCTTATGGTAGGGCCTACAGGTGTAGGGAAGACCGAAATAGCCAGACGTTTATCAAAGCTTGTTAATGCACCTTTCATAAAGGTAGAAGCAACTAAGTTTACTGAGGTTGGTTATGTTGGAAGGGATGTTGAATCAATCATCAGGGACTTGGTGGAGTTTTCAGTCAGGATGGTTAAGTCCGAGAAAATGTCAGAGGTTAATGAAAAGGCATATGAAATGGCAATAGAAAAGACTGCAGAAATACTAGTACCGTCACCTGCCAAAAACAGCTCTACAAAAAATCCATTTGAAATGCTTTTTAATTATTCAGGCAAAAATGATGATGATGATGATGATGAACAATTAAAGCATCAAGAGGAAAGCATTAAATCAAATAGATACTACCTGAAAGAAAAGCTAAAAGCGGGAGAACTAGATAATCAAATAATCGAAATTGAGCTTGAGGATTCTGGCGGACATAATATTGAAATGCTTTCGGGAGTTGGAATGGAACAAATGAACATTAACCTTCAGGATATGTTTGGAGGTCTATTTCCAAAGAAATCCAAGAAAAGAAAGATTTCTGTAAAGGAAGCAATAAAGCTCATTACTCAGCAGGAAGCACAGCATTTGATTGATATGGATAACGTAATTGAGGAAGCAATTAAAAGGGCTGAGGAAAGAGGAATTGTTTTTATAGATGAAATAGATAAAATTGCCGGTAAAGGCTACTCAAACGGACCTGATGTCTCAAGAGAAGGAGTTCAAAGGGACATACTTCCTATCGTTGAAGGAAGTACAGTAATGACAAAATATGGACCTGTTAAGACAGATTTTATGCTGTTCATTGCAGCAGGCGCATTCCACGTTGCTAAAACCTCTGATCTTATACCTGAGCTTCAGGGAAGATTTCCTGTTAGAGTAGAGCTAAGCAGCTTGTCAAAGGATAACTTCAAGGAAATACTTACCAAGCCAAACAATGCATTAATCAAGCAGTATAAAGCACTTTTAGCAACAGAAGGAATTGAACTGGTGTTTGGCGATGAGGCTATAGATGAGCTGGCTGAGGTTGCGGCATATATGAACGAGCAGTCTGAGAATATCGGGGCTCGGAGGCTTTATACAGTAATGGAAAGCCTTTTTGAAAAAATATCCTATGAAGCTCCTGATTTGGAAGAAAAGAATATATCCATTACTAAGGAGTATGTTCAGAGTACATTAATGAGCGACGTTAAGAATAAGGATGTCAGCAAGTATATAATCTAAACGCAAGATAAGCAAAGGCTATAATTGCAAAGGAAAGAGGAGGAAATTTATGAGCTCTACATTATTAGAAAGAATGAGAACGGTTAATAGAATACTTCAATCTCTTGGCTCGGGACCTGTATCATTTAACGAACTATGCAAGGTGCTAAGTGAAGTTCTTAATGCAAATGTATATACATTAAGCAGAAAGGGCAGAATTCTTGGCTATGCATTGGATAAGGATACTGAATGCCATTTTCTTAATGAGCATATTTTAGTAGACAAGAAATTCCCGGAGGAGTACAACAAAGAGCTGCTTATGATATTTGAAACAGTAGCTAATAGATTAAGCGATGATAATATTTGTGTACTAGCTAACGGAGAAAGATGTCAAAAAGGAAAAGCTACTACCTCGATAGTTCCAATATATGGAAGTGCAGAGAGGCTTGGCACTTTAATACTTGGGAAATATAATTCAAGCTTTGATGACGAGGATCTTGTGCTTGCAGAATACGGTGCGACAGTAATGGGAATCGAAATACTAAGATCTAAGCATGAGGAAATAGAAGAACAAGCTAGAAAGAGAGCTGTAGTTCAAATGGCTATAGGCACACTCTCATATTCTGAGCTGGAAGCTGTTGAGCATATTTTTAGAGAGCTGGAAGGAAACGAAGGTCTCTTGATAGCTAGCAAGATAGCAGATAAGGTTGGCATAACCAGATCAGTAATAGTAAACGCTTTAAGAAAATTTGAAAGTGCTGGTGTTATTGAATCGAGGTCGCTGGGAATGAAGGGTACTCACATAAAGATACTAAACGACAAATTACTTGATGAATTAAAAAAGCTTAAATAATAAACATTAAGAGGTTTCTAGTCGCTATTGGAGAGGCTAAAAACCTCTTGTTTTATAGTAGGCTGGTATTGGACGGGAATACTGCGTAAAGTTGGATTCTTATTCTACCGATATTAAGTTTAGACAAAAATGCTAAAAATTTTATATTAAGATATGGTGACATTTTATCAAAAAGCGTCTATTTAATAATATAATTAAAGGAAATATAATGTTTTTGTCGAATATTAATTTTTTGATGAAAATTCATGTTTGGAGGAATCACATATGATTGATAAGATAGGTAACAAAACTAAGCTGCTTGAAAAAGCACTAGATGCTACTTGGCTCAGGAATGAATCAATAGCAAATAATATTGCAAATGTGAATACTCCAGGCTTTAAAAAGTCACATGTACGCTTTGAAGATGCACTTAACAGCGCAATGCTTGATGTGAATATATCTGGTAAGCTTACAAGAGAAAAGCATATTCCAATTGGGAAAAATGCACAAATATTAACCGGTCCTGAAGTAGTTACTGAAGAGTTTACTTCCATGAGGCGAGACGGCAACAATGTAGATATAGATGTAGAAATGGCTGAGCTGGCAAAAAATTCTATCAAATACAATACCTTGATAACACAGATATCAAAGGAATTTAGAAGATTAAGTTTAGTAATTAATGACGGGAGGAAGTAATTATGGGCTTTTTTAACGCAATAAACATAAGCTCTACAGGATTGACGGCCGAGAGACTTAGAATGGACGTAATATCAAGAAATATAGCTAATGCAAATACTACAAAGACAGCCAATGGAACTCCCTATAGAAGGCAGGTAGTAGTGTTTCAGGAATCAGAGCAAAAGATTCCATTTAGCCAGTATCTGAGTGAAGCCAGCAAAACTCTTGTTGGCGGCGGAGTAAAAGCAACTGCTATAGTTGAGGACAAGACTCCCTTCAAAATGGTTTACGATCCCGGTCACCCTGATGCTGATGAAAAAGGCTATGTTCAGATGCCTAATGTAGACGTAATGACAGAAATGGTAAATATGATTACTGCCAGCCGTGCTTATGAGGCAAACGTAACAATTATTAATTCGACAAAGACAATGGCGATGAAAGCATTGGAGATCGGAAGATAAACATCATAGTTAAGGGGGCATACAAATGAAGATAAATTTTCCTGTTAACCAGATTAATTTAATAAATAAAAACAATATTACAGAAGGTGGCAACAATAATGGTGTCTCTTTTTCTGATTTTTTGAACAATTCAATAAATAAAGTAAGTAATCTTCAAAATGAAGCTGAAAAGCTGAACCAAGCCTTTGCCATAGGAAAAACAGATAATATCCATCAGGTGATGATTGCATCGGAAAAAGCTGAAATGGCATTGCAGTTTACATTGCAGATTAGAAACAAGATTATGGACGCATATCAAGAAATCATGCGTATGCCTGTATAGCTTTGTGAGGTGATTAAATGGGAGACTTTCTTAACAAGTTTAAAAATGAAATGCTCGAAACCTGGGGTAGCTTAGAAAAAGGCTTAAAAATCAGAATTGGTGTAATAACTGGACTTTTTTTAGCACTTTTTATAGGTTTTATTGTTTATTCCAGTGCACCTCAATGGGAAGCCTTATATCATAGTCCAGACCCTGTAAGTGCAGGTAAGGTATACCAGCAGATAAAGGATATGGGTATTAGGGTAAAGTCAGAGGGCTCTACAATATATGTAGAAAAGGGAAGAGCAGCCGACTTGCAGATGCAGCTATATGCAGAGGGTGTATTGACTGAGGAAGGTACAATTCCACAGGCAGCTAATAGCAACAGTTTTTTGATGACCTCTGAGGATAAAAGGCAGATGTATCTTAAGGAGAAACAACGTGAGATCGAGAGAGGCTTAAGAGGCATAGCAGGAGTAGCTAACGCAATTGTAATTATACAGATGCCAGAGCAGGACAGCTTTGTGCTTTCACAAAACCAAAAGGTGGGCTCAGCCAGCCTAATTATAAGAATGAAGCCGGGATCGGACTCACTTACCCAAAACAAGGTAAAGGGTATAGTTAGCTTTGTATCAAAAAGCGTTGGAATTAAGCCTGAGGACGTGGAGCTTTTGGATGAATCCGGAAACCCATTGACACAATCAAATGAAAATTTAAATGGCGGTACAAGCTCAGCCTTTGAGCTGCAGCAAAAATACAGACATGAAATAGAGCAGCAGCTAATGAAGCTGCTGGGAAGAACCTTTGGTAAGGATAACGTAGTAGCACTTGCAGCTGTTAATATTAATACATCCAGCATGCTTACCAATGAAAGGATAGTTATGCCTGTTGATGAAGAAGGAATAAAGGGCATAATCAGCAGTATGCAGGAGATCCGTAAGTCATGGATCGATGCCGGCAGTGGTGGAGCTGCAGGTACTGATACAAATACTGATATTAACCAGTATATAGAAACTGATACAGGTAAAGCTGAGTATAACGAAATAAACAATACTGTAAACTATGAATTCAGTGAAATAAATCGTCAGATTACCTCAGAAATAGGAAATATCGAGGATTTATCTGTAGCGATTCAAATAAATGAGGCTGCGCTGAAGGAAAGCACTGATATTGAAGCCCTGAAGCAGCAGGTGGCAAGTCTAGTGGTAAATGCAACAAAGGCGTTTTTGCCCAATAAGTCATCGGCTGAGCACTCAGATAATATAACTATTTCTGTTGCACCCTTTGATGATTCAGCTAACGTTGCATTTAATGAGCAAATAAAAAGAGAACAAGAGCAAAGAGCTATGGAAAACTATATAAGAATAGGTGCTGTAGCAGCATTCATACTTGTATTTGCATTATCGATGTTCTTGTTTATCAGAAGGAAGTCTTCAGTTGCAATACAAGAGGAGCTAGAAATGGAAGAAGCGCTTGCTGCAGCATCAGCAGGAGTTGGTCAGCTGCTTCCTGTTGAAGAAATAGATTTAGAGGATAGAAACGAGCTTAAGAAGAAGATAGAAAAGTTTGTAGGACAGAAGCCTGACCAGGTAGCAGTACTGTTAAAGTCATGGCTCAATGAAGAATAGGAGCTGATGGATAGATGAGCAGAAGCAAACAAGGATCATTAACCGGACGTCAAAAAGCTGCGGTACTATTAATAACACTAGGCCCTGAAAAATCTGCACAAATATTCAAGCATCTTAAGGATGAGGATATTGAGCAGCTAACGCTTGAAATTGCAAATATGCGAACTGTAAGCCCAGATGAAAAGGAAAATGTACTTCAGGAGTTTTACCAGATATGTCTAGCACAGGAATATATCTCAGAGGGAGGTATTTCTTATGCAAAGGATATACTTGAGAGAGCACTTGGCAGTCAAAAGGCTGTAGATGTAATCAATAGGCTGACAGCATCGCTTCAGGTTAGACCCTTTGACTTTGTCAGAAAAGCTGACCCAAGCCAGCTTTTGAACTTTATACAGGGTGAGCATCCACAGACAATCGCACTAATACTTGCATATCTGAAGCCCCAGCAGGCAGCACAGGTTGTGTCTGCCCTGCCTCAGGACAAGCAGGCAGATGTTGCCAAGAGGATTGCAATAATGGATAGAACCTCACCTGAAATTATTAAAGAAATCGAAAGAGTGTTGGAAAGAAAGCTATCGTCAATGGTATCTCAGGACTATACAATTGCAGGTGGTATACAAGCTATCGTTGATATACTTAACTCTGTAGATAGAGGAACTGAAAAGTTCATTATTGAAACCCTTGAGGTGCAGGATACTGATCTTGCTGAGCAAATCAGAAAGAGAATGTTCGTATTCGAAGACATTATGACACTGGACAGCAGATCAATACAAAGAGTTATAAGAGAAGTAGAAAACAACGATTGGGCACTTGCATTAAAGAGCTCCAGCGAAGATGTTGTAAAGGCTATATTCTCAAATATGTCAAAGCGACTTGCAGAAATGATAAAGGAAGATATGGATTACATGGGCCCTGTAAGGCTTCGTGATGTTGAAGAAGCACAACAAAAGATTGTTAACATAATCAGAAAACTGGAGGATGCAGGTGAAATTGTTATCTCCAGAGGTGGAGGAGATGAAATAATTGTCTAGGATTTTTAAGTCTGACTATGTTCAGATGGGAGCTCCTAAGCCTATTAAAAACACCTATACTCAGATAATAAAAAAGCAGGAACCAGAAAAAAATCTTGAGCTAACAGCTGAAGAAATTGCTATAACCATTGAAAAACAGTCTGGAAGCATAATAGATGATGCAAAGGAAATGTACCTTCGTATTATTGAAGAAGCAAACTTTGAGGCTAGAAATATAGTTGATAAGGCTCATCAAGAGGCAGAAATATTTGTAAATACAACCAGAGAGGAAGGCTTCAATGAAGGCTTCCAGGCTGGCTTTCAGGAAGGACTTAATAATGCAAGTAGTATTATTGAGGCAGCTATAGAAGCAAGAGCCTATCTTGAGTATAGAAAGAATGAGATATATAGTGAAGCAGAGGAGCAAATTCTTAGGCTAGTACTGGATATTTCCAAGAAAGTAATAGGTCAGGAGCTAACTCAAAACAATGAAGTGATAATTTCCATAATCAGGCTTGCGTTGGAGAAATGTGCTTATAAAAGCAAACTTATGCTTAGAGTATCAGCAGAGGATTTTGAATTTGTAGAGAGCAATAAGGAAGTTATAATAAGATTGACAGAAGGCTTGAATGATCTGGAGGTTATTAAGGATATTTCACTTTCAAAGGGTGGCTGCATTATTGAGACACAAGCCGGAGAAATAAACTCCAGTGCAGAGGTGCAGTTTAGGGAGCTTGAAAAGGCATTTTACTATGTTCTTAGAAATGAGTGAGAATATCGATGATTAACTATAATAAATACAAGCATATACTAGAAAATGAAGACTTTATAAAATATACAGGCAGGGTTTCCCAGGTAGTGGGCTTGACTATCGAGTCGGTTGGCCCTGCCGCTAATTTAGGGGAGATTTGTAATATTTATCCCATAAAAAACGATACACCAATCATATCTGAAGTTGTCGGCTTCAAAAACAACATTGCCTGCCTGATGCCCCTAGGAGAAATGGATGGAATAGGTCCTGGCAGCAAGGTAGAGGCAACAGGTAAAAACCTTATGGTTAAGGTTGATAACAGTATGCTTGGGAGAATACTGGATGGCCTTGGAAGCCCTATTGATGGCTTTGGGAGTATAGATGGACATAAATACTATAACGTTGAGAGTATGCCTCCGAATCCTCTGACGAGAAAAAAAATCAGTGAAGTACTTCCACTAGGAGTAAAATCCTTAGATGGTTTGCTAACCATTGGAAAAGGGCAAAGAGTAGGTATATTTGCAGGCAGTGGTGTTGGTAAGAGTACTCTTATGGGTATGATTGCAAGAAATACCAAAGCGGATATAAACGTTATCGCCCTAATTGGAGAGCGTGGCAGAGAGGTTCGCGAATTTATCGAAAATGATTTGAAGGAAGAGGGACTAAGAAGGTCAGTAGTTGTAGTTGCAACATCAGACCAGCCTGCACTTATAAGATTAAAGGCTGCTAAGCTGGCAACCTCTATTGCTGAGTTTTTTAGAGATCAGGGTAAGGATGTAATGCTGATGATGGACTCCCTTACCAGATTTGCTATGTCTCAAAGAGAGGTTGGACTTGCAATAGGAGAGCCTCCGGTAACCAGAGGATATACTCCATCGGTATTTGCAGTTATGCCTAAGCTTTTGGAGCGCTCCGGAACCTCTGACGTTGGCTCCATTACGGGGCTTTATACAGTACTGGTAGACGGTGATGACATGAATGAGCCTGTTGCAGATACAGTGAGAGGTATATTGGATGGACATATAGTGCTTTCAAGAAGCTTAGCCAACAGAAACCACTATCCTGCTATTGATGTACTGGCAAGTGTCAGTAGAGTAATGCCAAATATTACAGATGAAACGCAAAAAAAGCTTGCTTATGAGATTAAGGCTTTAATGTCAACCTATAGAGATGCAGAGGATCTTATAAATATTGGTGCCTATGCAAGGGGAAGCAATAAGAATATCGATAAAGCTATAGATAAGATCGATATGATAAATGACTTTTTAAAGCAAGGTACACATGAAAAGTTTGAATTAGATGAAATATTAGGTATGATGCATAGGATTTTTTAGGCTCTTGAGCCGAAAAAATCCTTAGATTTTATAATCCCATACTTAGCTTCAAAAAAAGGAGTATTATATGGCTGGATATAAGTACAAGCTGCAAAATATTCTAAACCTTAAGGAAAACATAGAAAAGGATAAAAAGAATCAGTTTGGAGCAGCAATGCAAAGGCTGGAGACAGAAAAAGAAAGGCTGACTGAGTTTGAGAAGGAGCTTTCAGACTATAAGGAAAGATTTGCAGATGAAACTTCTGCAGGAATTCCTGTAAACCAGCTAAAGCTTTTGATGGATTATGTCGAGTATTATAAAAGAAGTATTTCTAATCAAAAAGTTAAGATAAAGATGGCAGAAGATTATGTAGAAGAATGCAGATTGGAGCTTATTGAAGCTTCTAAGGACAAAAAAATGTTGGAAAAACTAAAAAGTGTTGATTTTCAAAACTATCAGTACGGAGAACAGAAAAAGGAAGATAAGCTGGTAGATGACTTAGTAACCTTCAAGGAAGGAAAGAAGAACATAGACTAGAGTATTTCGGGGGTAGCATATGGCTAAGAATAAACCAAATAAGAGCGGTGCCGGTGATGGAGAAAAAACCAAGAAAAAAATCGGTACAAGCATAATTTTGATTTTGATAATATTAATCTTAACCTTAATTATAGGCTTCGGTGCAATCTTTCTTTTTAACTTTGGCGGGATAAAAAAGGATGTAGCCAGAATGCTGGTAAATGTTCCTGTTGTAGGAAGCCTTGTAAGACCTATAGCAGATGTAAAGTCACCTGGAGAGCTTGAAAAAGAAAGGTTTGAAACAGAAAAAAAGGACTTTAGCATAAGAGAACAGCAGTTAAACGAAAGAGAACAGCAGTTGAATCTAAAGGAAAAAGCACTGGCTGAAAAGGAAACCTCACTGGCAGCCAAGGAGCTGACCATTAAGGATTTAGAAACTCAGCTAAGTGATAAGCTCATGGATGTGAAGGAGC
>CALJSV010000014.1 GCA_937976095.1 uncultured Clostridia bacterium
TCAGATTGCAGAGATACACGAAAACGGCACTATAGATGTTGTTATACCAATCTATAAAAGTAGGATTATATATATAAAGAATGATGCAATAATACAAGTCATTGTACCAAAGGGTGAGGCGATATATAAGTTCAATGCAAAGGTTATAAATAAGCTTTTTGGGAAAATTCCTTTACTTAGGCTGGAAATTGTTTCTGATATTACAAAGATTCAAAGAAGGAATTTTTTTAGGCTTAAGCTTATTGAAAAGCTGACCTTTCGCAGGATAGTAAATATTCAAGAAAAGGAATATGGAGAAAATGCATCAGGCAGCTTAGTTGATATAAGTGGTGGAGGCATTGGCTTTACAAGTACAACAGAGTTAGATTTTAATGATCAGATAGAGATGAATCTTAACCTAAATAATGCAAGGTTAACCTTAATTGGAAAGATTGTTAGGAAAGCCTTTACATCAAATCCTGTAGCGCCATATTCATACGGAATTCAGTTCGAAAACATTACTGAAGTCCAGCGAAACGAGGTAATGAAGTTTATTTTTGAAGAGCAGAGAAAGCTGGCGAAGAAGGGGCTGATATAGTATGAATGATACTAATAAAATTATTAGGGTTCTAGTTGTTGATGACTCAGCCTTCATGCGAAAAGTGATTACAGATATGTTAAATTCTGAAAAGAATATAAAGGTTATTGATACTGCAAGAAATGGCAAAGAGTGCGTTGTGAAAGCAAAGCTGCTAAATCCAGATATTATTACTTTGGATATAGAAATGCCTATACAAGACGGAATAGAAACATTAGCTGAGTTAATGACACTAAATACGGCACCAAAGGTCATAATGCTTTCGAGCTTAACCTACAAAGGTGCGGAATCTACGCTAAGGGCATTAGAGCTAGGCGCAGTGGATTTTATTACAAAGCCGACAGCTTCTATATTGAATTTTAAAGTTGATGATATCCGCAAGGAGCTTCTAAAAAAAATATATGATGTATCAAGCTCTAAGCCTATTAAGACAGTAAATCTCGTAAAGCCATATGTAAACAAAATAGAGTCAATTGGAAAAAATAAGGGCAATAATAGCAGCAGCTTAAAATATATTATTGCAATTGGCACCTCTACAGGAGGTCCAAGAGCACTTCAGGAGGTAATACCACTTTTGCCGGCTGATATACCGGCAGCGGTGCTGATAGTACAGCATATGCCGCCTGGCTTCACTCATTCACTTGCTGCAAGACTAGACAGTCTTTCACTAATTAGAGTGAAAGAAGCCGAAGAAGGGGATGTGTTAAGAGCAGGACATGCATACATTGCTCCGGGAGACTATCATATGCTAGTTAGAAAAGGCACTGGGGAAGAATATAAGCTCACCATAAACCAAGGGCCTCCGGTAACGGGACACAGACCTTCGGTAAATGCAATGATGGATTCTGTAGCAAGTTGTGAGCACAAAAGAGTTGTTGCAGTTATGATGACGGGAATGGGTAGTGACGGTAGCGATGGAATATTAAAAATTAAACAAAACGGAGGAAATACTATTGCTCAGAACGAGGAAACCTGCGTGGTTTACGGTATGCCAAAGTCTGCAGTAAATGCTGGGGCGATAGATATTATAGTACCTTTACAGGAGATTACAAAGGAAATCCTAAAATTTATGGGGGTGTAAAAATATGGACATGAATCAATATTTGGAAATATTTATAGAAGAATCGCAAGAGCATTTGCAGGGACTTAACCAGAACTTGCTTGGGCTTGAGTCGAACCCTAAGGATAGTAAAATACTAAATGAGATTTTTAGAGTAGCTCATACATTAAAGGGAATGTCCGGTACAATGGGATTCAATAATATGATGGGGCTTACTCATGAAATGGAAAACGTTTTAGATGATATAAGAAACGGAAGGATAGATGTTAACAGCGATATAGTTGATGTTCTGTTTGAATGTCTTGATTTTCTCGATAATGCAGTTACAAACCTATCCAATACCGGCAAGGAAGGTAACCGAAGCGCAGAGGGTATAATTGTTAAGCTTAATAATATATTGAAGAATAAACCATTAACCGCAGCAGCAGTTAAGGTTGCGGCAGTTCAGGAAGAAAAATCGACAGATGATTTTAATATGAATCAATATGATGAAGGCCTTGTGAGAAAAGCAGCTCAACAGGGTTTAAATGCATATAGAATAAAAATTACCCTTGATAAAGGCTGTATGCTTAAGTCAGCTCGTGCTTTCATAGTATTTCAAACAATAGAAAGATACGGAGAGATCTTCAAGTCCATACCTAAGGTAGAGGATATAGAGGATGAAAAGTTTGACACAGAGTTTTTACTAGGAATAGTCACAAAAGAAAGTGAAGCTGTTATAAAGAAAGAGCTGGAGTCTATTTCTGAAGTAGTAGAGGTGT
The DNA here is from genome assembly GCA_937976095.1 of uncultured Clostridia bacterium. Classification (GTDB taxonomy): domain Bacteria; phylum Bacillota; class Clostridia; order Lutisporales; family Lutisporaceae; genus CALGKJ01. The sequence goes on from CALJSV010000014.1 coordinate 2,399, forward strand.
CTGTTGCGAGTATTGTAGTAGGGGATGAGCCTGCAGAAAATGCTATAGATAATGCAAGAAGTGGTGTAGCTGTTACAGCTGAAGCAGCAGATAGCGATGAAAAGGAACCTGGCGAAGATAACCAAAATAGAAAAGCAAAGATGGGTAAGACCGTTAGAGTAGATATAGATAGACTTGATAATCTTATGAATCTTGTAAGTGAATTGATTATCATAAAGAATGGTTTAGAAGGTATAGGCAATGATTCAAGAAGCCAGGAAATGAATGAAGCTGTAGAGTACCTCGAAAGAATAACTACAAACCTCCATGATGCTGTTATGAAGGTTAGAATGGTTCCGATTGAAAGGGTATTTAACAGATTCCCAAGAATGGTTAGAGATTTATCAAAAGATTTAGGTAAAGACATTATGCTCCATATGTCCGGTGAGGAAACAGAGCTTGATAGAACAGTAATAGACGAAATTGGTGATCCACTTATACATCTTATAAGAAATTCAATTGATCATGGAATAGAAGAAAGAGAAGAAAGAGTAAGAAACGGCAAAATATCCAACGGTAAGGTTTACTTAAGAGCGTATCAGGATGGAAACAGTGTTGTTATAGAAGTAGAAGATGACGGCAAAGGTATTGATGTAGAAAAGGTAAAGAAGAAGGCAATTGATAAAGGCATCATAAAGCAAGCTGAAGCTAATGAGCTAGATGAGAGAAACGCAATTGAGCTCCTATTTAAGCCTGGTTTCAGTACTGCTGATAAAGTATCTGACCTTTCAGGCAGAGGAGTAGGTCTTGATGTTGTTAAAACAAAGATTGAATCTCTAAATGGCGTTGTCGAGGTAGAGACAGCACCAGGAAAAGGCAGTAAGTTTATAATAAGACTTCCTTTGACACTAGCAATTATTCAGGCTCTTTTAGTCAACATTGGAAGTGAAAAATATGCAATTCCTCTAAATGTAATTAGAGACATAACAACTATAACCTCTAACACCATTAGAAATATTCATGGTCAAGAGGTCGTCCTAAATAGAGAGAGTGTACTTCCTATAGTCAGACTTAACAGAGTGCTTGATGTAGAAAACAGCTCAAGCGAAGAAGCAGAGGAACTTACAATAGTAGTTGTTAAGAAAGGCGATAAGAATGCCGGCTTTATTGTTGATAAGCTTATAGGACAGCAAGAAATTGTTATTAAGACATTAGGAAAGTTCCTTTCAGGAATTAAGCTTATTGCAGGGGCAACAATCCTTGGTGATGGACAAGTGGCATTAATAGTTGATACTAATTCTTTAATATAGGAGGTGTCTATAGTGGAAGCAATCAACAACTTAAAGAAATTTGTTGTATTTAAATTAGATAATGAAGAGTATGGAATTGATATATTAAGAGTAAAAGAAATCAAAGAAATGATTGGTATTACAAGAGTACCAAAAGCAGCTTATTTTGTACGTGGAGTTATGAATCTTAGAGGTGAGGTAATACCGATTGTAGAACTTCGTAAGAAGTTTAATCTTCCAGAGGCTAAGGATACGGCAAACTCTAGAATTATTATAGTTACGGTAGATGATATAACAGTTGGGCTTGTCATAGACTCTTCATCTGAAGTATTAGAAATCAATAGTGACCTAATCGAGGATGCACCTTCCTCCATAGGAAGTGTAGAGCAAGGGAATATCCTTGGTATAGGTAAGGTGAACAATAGATTGATAATATTGCTGGATGTTGCGAGAATACTTAGCAACACAGCTTTAATGTAAAGGGTGTGAAGAAATGCCATTAAGCATAGATGATCTGAATAGCATGCAGATAGATGTTCTAAGAGAGATTGGAAATATTGGAGCAGGAAATGCTGCTACTGCACTATCAAAAATGATAGCAAAGAAAATTGACATGGATGTACCTAAAGTAAATATACTAGAATTCAAAAACGTTCCGGATTTGCTTGGTGGTCCTGAGATTGTTGTAGCAGGTATTTTGTTTAAGGTAACGGGAGATATAAATGGCAGCATTATGTTTTTGCTTGATATAAAGTCAGCAAAGCTGCTAACAAATCTGCTTATGGATAAATCAGGGCTGGAAGAGCTTCTTGATGATATGGAGGTTTCAGCACTGCAAGAGGTGGGTAATATTCTGGCAGGCTCATACTTGTCGTCACTTTCTGCACTAACAGGATTAACGCTTAATATTTCAGTTCCTTCCTTGGCAATCGATATGGCAGGAGCTATACTTAGTGTACCTGTTATACTGTTTGGTCAAGTAGGAGATAAGGTTATGCTTATTGAAACAGACTTTTTTGAGGGTTCTAACCGCGTAAAGGGCAACTTTTTCTTAGTACCGGACGAGGATTCATTTGAAATACTATTAAAGAGCTTGGGAGTTATTTAATATGGGTGATTTAGTTAAAGTTGGAATGGCAGATTTGAATTGCACGCATAGTCCGGGTGTATTGACAACGCTTGGCCTTGGATCCTGTGTGGGCATATGTCTGTACGATACCATGTCAAAAATTTCTGGCATGGCGCACATAATGCTTCCAAGCAGTAATCAAATAAAAAATAACAGTAACCTTGCTAAGTTTGCGGATACTGGAATAGTAAAACTATTAGAGGATATGCTAGCAATGGGAGCAAAAAGAAACCGAATTGTCAGCAAGATAGCAGGCGGAGCACAAATGTTTAATTTTAATGATGCCAGTGATATAATGCGAATAGGTGCTAGAAATGTAGTTGCTACAAAAGAAATCCTAAGCTCTTTGAACATACCTATATTAGCTGAAGATACAGGTGGCAATTACGGAAGAACGATAGAGCTTTACTCCGAAACTGGAATGCTGCTTATTAAGACTATAGGCTATGGAACAAAGCAAATATAACGGATGGGGCATGCTAAATGAACTTGATAGATGATTTACCATTTTATTTGGTTGCTATATTTGTATTTATAAATATGCTTATTGGGATTAGCACAGGAACAGAGCTTACCACGCTAATGCTTAGAAGCATTGTAATTACTATTGTTTCAACAATATTAGGTCTTGTTTTGTCTAGTGCTCTTAAAAGTGCGCGTGTTGAAATAGAAAAGGCAGCTGAAAATAAAGCAAAGAACTCCTCTGGAAATACTATAGATATTAAACTGCCTCCGGATGAAGATGAAATACTTATTAATTATAAAGATAATTCATATGAAGGATCATACGACAATGTACGATCGTACGGTGAAGATGAATTTCAAGAAGTAAACCCGGCATACTTGCAAAGGTCAGATGAAGAATAGCATTATCGGAAGTATTGCAAAAAGCCTGCATAGTAGAGTGGTTTATAATGAATATTAACATCATGGAGGGTGGCTGAAATGGAAATAAACAATCTATGGGAAAGTTATTCAAGGTCAAAGGACCAAAAAATAAGAGAGCAGCTCATTACTAACTATATTTATCTTGTGAAATATGTAGCTGGCAGATTGTTTGCGAGCTACGGCAGTAACGTTGAGTTTGATGATTTAATGAGCTATGGAGTGTTTGGACTAATAGATGCTATTGATAAGTTTGATTACAGCAGAGGTATTAAATTTGACACTTACGCCCAGTTGCGAATAAGGGGCGCTATTATAGACCAGCTTCGAGAGATAGATTGGCTGCCAAGGTCAGTAAGACAGAAGGCAAAGGAGCTGGAGAGGGCTTATACAGAGCTTGAAAATGAGCTTGGAAGATCAGCCTCAGATGAAGAAATTGCAGATAAGCTTGGTGTTTCCTTAGATGATTTTCAAAAGAAAATACAGAATGTTTCAACATTTACGATTGTGTCCTTAGATGATCTACTTGAACAAAAAAGAGAGCAATTTGTAGAGCCTGATAGTGGAACAGAGGGGCCAGAAGGAGCAATTGAAAGCATTGAGTTGAAAAACATTCTTATAGATACAATAAATTCTTTGCCTGAGAAGGAAAAGACAATAATAACGCTCTATTACTATGAAGAGCTTACATATAAGGAAATAGGAAAGGTACTGGGGATATCAGAATCCAGAGTATCACAGCTACATACAAAGGCAATAATACGACTAAAGAGCAAGGTTGCTACAATATTTAACTGATATTGGAGGTATATTAATGGGCAAACAATACGTGATTCTTGAAGGTAAAAACTATGATAAGCTTGTAGAAGAAGGGATTCAAAAGCTTAATGCAAAAAAGGAAGATATAAAGGTTGACGTTCTTGAAACAAAAAAACAGCTTTTTTCTACATTTTACAAAATCAAGGTGTCTCTAAAGAATGCTGACAGCAACCTGGATAGAATTGGAAAGAACCTGGACAGCCTTATTACTTCCAGTGCAGCCTTGAACCTTGATACAGACTTTAAGTACAAGCAGGTGGATATTGAGTACAAGGAAGATGGAGTATATCTGAAAATAAATGAGAATGTGACAATCGAGGATGTTAAAGAAAAGATTATACTGAGAAAGGTACAAAACGTAGATTTCGATATTATAAGGCAGTTTATACTGGACGGTATTTTTGTTAATCCATTAAAAATTGCAGAGCCACAAATACAGGAAAAAATAGATGCTAAATGCAAAGTTAGCCTTTCAAAGGATCTAATGGAAGCTTATGTTTTTGTAACATCTCCTATTTTGGGAGCAGATATTACCGAGTCTGCTATTATGGAGAATCTAAAGGAAAGTGGAGTACTTGAAGGGGTAAAGCATGATGTTATAAAGAAGCTGGTAAGAGAGAAAATCTATGATTCTGATGTATTGGTAGCTGTCGGTATATATCCACAGCCCGGACAAGATTCTGAGCTTCAGTATCACTTTGATGTTACAACAGATAGAAAGGTTAAAATAGACGCAGAGGGAAAGATAGACTTTAGAGAACTGTCTCTTATAAAGAATGTATGCAAGGGGGAAAAGCTTGTCACACTAATACCTGATACACAAGGGGTCCCGGGGAAAAATGTACAGGGAACCGAGGTGTCAGCTAGGGACGGAAAGAAATTGGCACTTCCAAGAGGAAAAAACGTTGAAGTTACAGAGGATGGAATCTATTTAATATCAGCAATTGATGGTGAGGTTAAGGTATTAGATGGCAAGGTTAGCGTATTTAAGATATATGAGGTGCCGTCTAATGTGGATAACTCTACAGGAAACATACACTTTGTCGGAAAGGTTTCTGTTAAGGGAAATGTTATAACAGGCTTTGAAATAGAGGCTGAGGGTGATGTTGAGGTATATGGTGTAGTCGAAGGAGCAAAGATTGTTTCCAAGGGAAATATCATACTACACAGAGGCATCCAAGGCATGAATAAGGGAGAGTTATACTGTGACGGCGATCTTATAGCAAAGTTTATTGAGAACAGTAAAATAGAGGTTAAAGGCAACATTCACAGCGATGCAATAATGCACAGCCAAGTTACCTGTGGTAAGAAGCTTGAGGTAATGGGTAAAAAGGGTCTTTTAGTAGGTGGTACAATAAAAGTTGGTGAAGAGGTTAAGGCAAAGGTTATAGGCTCACCAATGGCGACTGTAACAGAAATTGAAGTTGGCATAAACCCAGAGCTTAGAAAAAGATATGACAGTGTAAAGGCTGAGCAAAAGCAAGCTCAGGAAAACCTTGATAAGACAACTCAAGCTGTAGACTTGCTGTCAAAAATAAGCCAAAAGACAGAGCTCCCCGAAGATAAAAAGATACTTCTTTCAAAGTCGATTCAGCTAAAGCTCCAGCTCCAACATAAAATCGAGCAGCTGCAAAAAGAAATGAAGGAGTTAGAGCAAAGCTTTGAGGATGCTACCAGAGGGAAAATAAAGGCAATGGATGTGGTTTATCCAGGCACCAGAATAACAATAGGCAGCAGCATGATGTATGTTAAAGATCCATACAAATTCGTAACCTTCTATAGAGCCAATGCAGAAGTAAAGATAGGACCATTCGAAGAATAGCTAAAATTGAGTCTGGAGGGATAAAAAGTGCCAATCAGACCTATAGATTTACAGACGATGATACCAAAAACCCCTGAGGTTCAAAAAGCTAAAAATGCGGAAGCTCAAAATCCTTATAATAATCAGAATATTAATATGCAAAAACAGGAAGAATTAGCAAAGAGAAAGCTAAAGCAAGTAAATGAAGCTAAAAAGGCTGCTGAAGCTAGGGTTAATAGAGATAAGCAAGATAAGGATAAGGGTAAAAACAAAAAGGAAAATGATGAGAAGGATAAAGACAACAAAAAAAAGACAAAAATAGATATACGTATTTAATAGAGGTGGCTCATGGTAGTCAGTTATGCAAACTATATATTAATGATAATTGGAATCCTTACAATATTTGCAGCAGTTTTTTTAATTCTTGTTGATAAGCTTAAGGGCGAGGATATGTACTTTAATCTTGATGTTAAAGAACAGGAGCTAAAAAAGATAATTGAGGATGCTGAGGAGATTATTTCCGAGCTTAACTATTTATCTGATGTTGTTGTCCAAGAAATTGAAGATAAAATGAAAAGCCTGCAGCAAGCCTACAACTCAGTAAGGGTTACGCCAATAATTCAAGAGGTTAAACAGCAGGCAGCCGCTATTCCTGTCACTATAAAGAGTAAGGCAGTGGTAGAAAAGCCTGCAAAGGAAAAGTCAAATGAAGTAAAGCTCAATACCAAGCAGCAAGCAGTATTTGACCTAGCTGAGCAAGGCATGAGCGTAGTAGATATTGCCAAGCGATTGAATATGGGACAGGGTGAGGTTAAGCTGATTCTGTCTATAAAAAATGATATGATCTAAGCCAATTACTTAGAAAGGTAAACTGATATGAGCAAGTACAGTCTTAAGAATATTGTGCTGGGTATAGGTATAGGAATGGTTATAGCCTCGTTTGTAAACCTTAATTCTGGAATTAGACATCTTACAGTTGAAGAGCTGGAAAGAGAAGCAGAGAGGTATAACCTGCGTCTTATCAAAAAAACAGAAATAGAGGTTCCTGGGGCTGAAGCTACCCCAACACCTACGCCTACTCCAGTTGCAGAAGCAGATAAGAACGATCAACAACCAGAGTTTGTCGACATTAGTATTAAGCAAGGCTATACTTCATATATTGTTGCTGACGAGCTTCTTAAAAATAATCTAATCAGCAGTAAGACGGATTTTATAAACCGGATGGATGCACTACAGAAGTCTAACAAGCTTCAGGTTGGTAGCTTTAGGCTTCAAAGAGGTTCAAGTATAGAGCTTATAATTGAGATAATAACTACAGCACCGGGTCAGTAGCTAGTGGCAAGCAAAAATGCGTTTACTACTAGCTTTTCTTTTATTTGGATTTATGGTATATTTTGTAGTATCGTGTTTAAAATAAATATTGCCATTATAAAATATATATGGTATACTAGCAAAGGTGAAAAATTCACACATGGCTT
>CALJSV010000015.1 GCA_937976095.1 uncultured Clostridia bacterium
CTGTATATTATTATAGGCTCTCATACCCATATGCATTCTTGAAGAGCTATAGTTTAATAGGTAAGGCGATATAAAAATGTTATAAAGTAATGTAAGTGCAAGCACTATCAATAAAACATATAGCATCAGCTTTTTCGAATTCATTTGTATCCCCTCCAAGAACCTTTTCCTAGTTTAACATGCAAATACTATGCCACCTGACTCTAAACATGTATATAATAATTATTATACCACTTGATCCAGTACAAGGTCCTGAAATCTTCTATTAAATGCAGATGCGATAACAATAAAAATCAAGCCTGCGAAGCTGCAGGCTTGATTTTTAAAACTACTTCAAATTAAAGGGTTTAAGGAACTTATCAATTTGAATTGGCTTTCCTTTTTCGTCCATAACCTCAACCTTTGTAAATATCCAACCTTCAACCTTTGTTGGGTCCACTCCTGAATCAATAAAAGGCTGTGGATTAAGTATAAATACTATGTCCTTATCATTTGTTGACATATCCTTCGCCCACTCGAACATATTACCATAGCCTAATGCAACACCGTAGTGGTCAAGCTTTTCATGATAACCGATTATATCTCTGTGCTTTTCTACTATACGATTAAAGGACTCCATTGGTGTTGCTTCACCCTTATATTCAAAGGGTTGGTTGCCAATCTCTGCATACACCATTATAATATTCATCATTTCGTCATATTCATATATATTTGTAGGAAGCTTGCTGATATCTAGCCCGGCATCTACAAAGGGCTTAGCATCAAAGTCAAGCATCAGGTCAGGCTGACCTTGTGCACTAAAATCCTTGCTCCATAAGAATTTCTCACCTGTAGGAGCCTCCAGGGACCAAGCGTTGTATTCCTCATCTGATGTAACCTTATCAGGAACCGCACTTATAACTGCCTCAAAGGATGTCTTTGCAACCTCTCCTACTACATCTGTCCCCTGACATGCAGTAAATATGAAAACTACTGCCATTACTGTCGCTAAAATCAATATTTTTTTCATCTTTATTCCTCCTGCTATTTTTTACTTCATAATTTTTTCTACTGTATCTAAAAGCTCATCAAGTACTTCATCTTCACCAGCTTGCAGCCTGCTTACCAGACAACTCTTAACATGTCCCTCCAGAAGTAGTCTGCTTACTGATTTCATTGCTGATTGAACAGCCGCTATCTGATTAAGCACATCATCACAATAAACATCCTTTTCGACCATTCCCTTTATTCCTCGGACTTGGCCTTCTATACGGTTTAAGCGTGAAACCAGTGAGGCCTTATTCATCTTTGACCTTCCAGAGGCCGCAGGACTGCACTCTTCACTATGTTTATGCATGTTTGCTGCTGCCCCTATCCCTTCAGATCTTACGCCACTGTTATTCATCACTGGTACCTCTTTTATCCGTTTTTTATCTAAGCATTTTTTACTGCTGCTACATCATATCCCGCTTCTTCAATAGCTTCCTTTATCAATGCATCTGAAATATCATTACTGAGATCAACTACTGCATATTTCCCTTGTAGATTTACGTTTACACTTTCTACTCCAGCCAGTTCCTTTAGAGATTTCTCCACGTGCTTAACACAGTGATCACAGCTCATACCTTCGATGAATATTTGCTTCTTCATATTAATTCCTCCATTTGCCTTTATTTACTTATAGGGTTTAAATCTTTTTAATCTTAATGCATTTGTCAATACCGACACTGAGCTTAGGGACATTGCTGCTGCTGCAAATACTGGGTTTAATAGCGGTCCTCCAAATATATGAAGCAGTCCTGCTGCAAGAGGTATTCCTGCTGTATTGTATGCAAATGCCCAGAACAGGTTTTGTTTTATATTTCTTATGGTGCTCTTGCTTAGCTGTATCGCTGTCGGCACATCCATAAGGTCACTTCTCATAAGCACTATATCCGCTGATTCCATAGCTACATCTGTACCTGACCCTATTGCTATGCCTATATCTGCTTGCGCCAGTGCAGGTGCATCGTTTATTCCATCACCTACCATTGCCACCTTTTTGCCCTCTGCCTGAAGCTTTTTAACCTCGCTAGCCTTATCCTGGGGCAACACCTCTGCCAATACTCTGTCTATTCCTACCTGCTTTGCTATAGCTTCTGCTGTCCTTCTATTGTCACCTGTTATCATTGCTACTTCAATACCCATCCTGTGAAGCTTCTCTATTGCCTTTGCGCTGCTTGCCTTCACTACGTCTGCTACTGCAATGATCCCTGCAAGAGAATTATCCATAGCTATATACATCGGTGTCTTTCCCTCTGATGCCAGTCTGTCTGATTCAGTCTCTAATGCCTCCAAGCCTATTCCTCTGTCTACCATAAGCTTCTTGTTTCCAAGGAGCATTTCTTTGCCTTCTATAGTTACTTCTATTCCATGACCGGGTATAGCTACAAACTTATCCACCTTTACTGGCTCTAACCCTTCTTTTTCTGCTCCTCTTACTATTGCCTCTCCCAATGGATGCTCAGAGCCTTTTTCTGCTGAGGCTGCAAGCTTTAGAAGTGTATTTCTGTCAACTATATCTGTTGTCACAACATCTGTAACCTCAGGCTTTCCTTCGGTTATTGTACCTGTCTTGTCAAATACTATTGTGTTTATTTTATGAGTGGTCTCCAATGCTTCTCCACCCTTTATCAGTATTCCGTTCTCTGCTCCCTTGCCTGTACCTACCATTATTGCTGTGGGCGTTGCAAGGCCAAGGGCACAAGGACATGCTATTACCAGTATAGATATGAATATTGTAAGGGAGAATACTGTGGATTCGCCGGATATAAACCAGGCTAAGGCTGATAGTACTGCTATTACAAATACTATTGGTACAAAGTAGCCTGATACTATGTCTGCCATCTGTGCTATAGGTGCCTTGGACCCTTGCGCCTCTTCCACCAGCTTTATTATCTGGGCAAGAGCTGTATCGCTTCCTACCTTGGTTGCTTTGAATTTTATGGAGCCATTCTTGTTTATGCTTGCGCCAATTACTCTGTCTCCTGCATTCTTTTCTACAGGTATGCTTTCTCCTGTAAGCATTGATTCATCCACTGAGGTATGTCCTTCAACTACCTCTCCGTCAACAGGTATCTTTTCTCCCGGCTTAACCAGTATTACATCTCCAACCTCTACCTCTTCTATAGGTATTTCTATTTCCTTACCATCCTGTATAACTATAGCTGTCTTAGGTGCCAGACCCATAAGCTTTTTGATCGCCTCCGAGGTCTTTCCCTTAGAAACAGATTCTAAGTATTTCCCAAGCAGTATCAGAGCTATTATTACTCCCGCTGTTTCAAAGTACAGATCCTCTACGTATCCGAAGCTTCCTATGGATATCATATAGGTTGAGTACAGGCTGTATAGTACTGCTGCTGCCGTACCTATTGCTATAAGGGAATCCATATTGGGGCTTCTTCTCCAGATAGCCTTGAAGCCTACTGTATAAAACTTGTAGCCTGCTATTATGATGGGAATCACCAGCACTATCTGTGCATAGGCGAAGCTTAATGGATACTGCATCATGTCTAGCCATGTGGGAAGCGGGAATCTTAACCACCAGAACATTGCACCCATGGCTATGTATAGCAGCGGTATCGTAAATACAGTGGCTACTATGAACTTAATTAGAAGTGTTCTGATTTCCTTTTCCTTTCGTGCCTTATCCTCATCAACCTTATTAGCATTGTCTATTTCCAAAGCCTTATAGCCTGCCTTTGAAATAGCCTGCTTGATTTCTGACAGTCTCACCTGCTTGGGATCATACTTTACTGTTGCCTTCTCTGTGGCGAAGTTGACAGCTGTGCTTTCTACACCTTGAAGCTTTCCTACAGCTTTTTCGATAGATTTGGCACAGGCTGCACAGGTCATACCCTCTATAGGTATAGCCACCTCTTTACTTTGAAGCTCCTCAACAGCCTTGTAGCCTGCTTTATCCACTGCAGCCTTTATGGCTTCAGAGTCAAGCTTTTTTTCATCATATTGAACTACCAGCTTCTCAGTGGCGTAGTTCACGCTGGCTTCTATCACTCCGTCCAGCTTTTTCACTGCGCGCTCAGATGCTTTGGCGCAGGCTGCGCAGGTCATGCCTTGTATTATATAAGTTCCTGATTTCATTTTATTACCTCCTATACCCCCGTTAAGTATATTTATATCAATTGATTGTGAAGATATTATGAAGATATTGAGGGATTTTAAAAAAAGATTTTAGTACAACCTGCTACTAGTAAGTAAAACAATGATTATCTAATATTATTGTTTTCATTTTATAAAATAAATATTAAAAAAGCTGTCGCAGCATAAGAGTTTACCTCTCACTATGCGACAGCCTATTTCCATTTGCAACCAAATTTACCCTTTAACAACACCCAATGTGGAAAGTCTTTTAACCACATTTATCAGATCAAGCTCGTTGGCAATAACAGCTTCTATATCCTTATAAGAAAAACGACATTCCTCTGCAACATCAGATTTTTTTGTTTTTCCCAAAACAACTCCAGTCTCCTTGAGATCTAGTATTACCTCCTCAACAGAGTAAGTTGCCTTGGCTTGGGTCCTGGAGAGACGTCTTCCTGCGCCATGAGAGCAGGAGTTGAAGCTTTCCTCGCAGCCTTTACCGGATACGATGTAGCTGTATGAACCCATTGCACCAGGTACTATTCCAAGCTCATCTCTTTGCGCTCTTATAGCTCCCTTTCGATGCACCCATACATCCTTTCCATAGTGCTTTTCAAGGGCTGCATAATTGTGATGGCAGTTTATCAGACCCGAATATTCAGGAGTTACTCCAAGAGTTTTTTCACACCATCTTGTAAAAATCTCAACAACCTTATCCAGCATCTTTGCTCTATTCTCATATGCAAACTCCAGTGCTATATTCATATAGTTTATATATGATTGCCCTTCCTTTGCATCAGCAGGCAAAAAAGCCAATCTGTATTCATCGGGCACTGCCGAGTTCCACTTATTATTCAGTTCTCTGGCGACCTTATGAAAGTGCTCGCATATCTGATGCCCTAGATGTCTGCTTCCAGAGTGGAGCATGATGCATAAAAGACCCTTATCATCTACCTGAAGCTCTATAAAGTGATTGCCTCCTCCTAGAGTTCCAACCTGAAAGTAGCTTTTTTCGATTTCCTTAATTAGATTATCTGCAAAGCTATATTCTGCTATATTATTCAGCGCTTTATCAGCTGCCTTACACTCCTGCTTTTCCTTATGATGAGTAAAACCCGTAGGGATATTGCGAAGTATGTCTCCTATAACACATTGAAGAACTGTGCCTGATTTAGTTATTGTATCTGTCAGCTGCTTTGCTTCTATATTAGTTTGGAGAAAAGCCATTCCACAGCCAATATCAACACCTACTGCATTAGGTATTATGACCCCGTCAGCGGCAATAACTCCACCTATTGGCATTCCCATTCCTGCATGCACATCCGGCATAAGAGCAATCCACTTATGTAAAAATGGCAGCCTTGATAAATTATGAACCTGTCTTAGACATTCTCCATCTATATCATCCCTGTTTGAAAGCCATACCTTTATAGGATATTTTTGTTCATGTGACGTACTCCCACCACCTACACTTTGTTTAGAGGTGGGGGCTTCTTGGGACGTGCCAACTAACGTCAGCATAATTACCAAGCTATCCCCGTTCGCCCAACGGTTCTCTATTTTACTTAGGCTATTCCCAATATTCTACAGCCTTCATTCCTTATGTTTATTGCAGCGTTTATATCTCTATCATTGACTTTGCCACATGTACAAGTCCATGTTCTATCAGCCAAGGTCAGCTCACTATTTATTCCACTGCAATGCCCACACATTTTACTTGATGGGTACCACTTATCTATAACTACCAGCTGCTTTCCTTGTTCTCTGAGCTTGTATTCCATAAAGCTTTTCAACATACCAAATCCATTATCATTCGTTGACTTTGCCAGCCTTAAGCCCTGTGCCATTCCCCGCATATTCAGGTCTTCTATAACTACTGCATCATAGACATTGGCTATCTGCCTTGATTGCTTATGTAAGAAGTCCTTTCGTTGATTGGCTACCTTCTCATGAAGCTTGGCTACCTTTATCCGCTGCTTTTCTCTGTTCTTTCCGCCCTTAGTTCTTTTTGATAACTTTCGTTGTTCTCTCTTTAGCTTCTCTTCCATTTTGCGATAATACTTGGGATAATCAGCTGATTTTCCTGTACTATCTATATATAGCGTCTTGGATGAGTAATCAAGTCCTATTACTGCTTCTTTTTCCGGCTTCACTGTTGGTATTTCTTTTTCATAATCAACCAATATTGATATATAGTATTTTCCTGTTGATGTTTGTGTTATTGTTGCCGATTTGATCTTATAGGCATCTGATATTTGCCTATGCAGCTTTATCCTTATATCCTTCAGCTTGGGTAATCTGATGTGCTTATCGTCAATAATTCTAATTGTTCCATTCTGGTTATTGGTTGTATAGGATTTTTTATCCTTGTGCTTGCTTTTGAACTTTGGAAATCCTATTGATATATCTCTAAAAAAATTACTGTAGGCAGTATTCAAATTAAGCTGTGCATTTGAAAGGGCTAAGCTGTCTACCTCCTTAAGCCATGCATGTTCAGACTTGTAGCTGGCTGGAGTTGTATATTTTAGCTTTCTCAGAGCTTCCTTGTCATCCTTATATTGCTCATATTTGTCTTTCCTGTCAGCCAGCATTTTATTATATACAAAACGTACACAGCCGAAGGTCTTTTTGATCAGCTCTTCTTGTTCTTTGCTTGGATACAGTTGATACTTATATGCTTTGTTCATAGCTTCTCGCCCTGACTTTCGATATACTGCTTTATAGCTCCAACTGGTGCTCCTCCTGTAGTAAGCAGGCAGAAGCTTCTTGACCAAAAATGCTCTTGCCATAGTTTTTCTTGTATATGCGAAAACTCCTTTTTTATCAGTCTTGAGCTTGCGCTTTTATATGCGTTTATGAATCTTGATATCTCTGTATTAGGATGTCCCTTGAACAGGATATGAATATGGTCAGTATCATGGTTCCATTCCTGCAGACTAATATTGTATTTTGGAGAGATGTACTCAAAAATATTCTTTAGTCTTTCAGATATCACGTTATCAATTACTTTACGTCTATATTTTATAACCAGTACAAGATGATAATACATCAAGAACACTGAATGATTATTATTATCCAGTTGCATTTTGTCACCTTCCTCATGTGTAGTATTACTGATTATATTATATCATAAATATTGGTAGCTTCCAAGGAGCAACAATTCATCCCCTACCTATGCTCTCACTTCGTGAGCAAGGTAGCTAAGAGGTAGGGGATTTCTTGTGCATTATGTTAAATTTTACATCAATTCCCTTACTTTATCTTCAAAAGAAAATTGCGAAGCTACAGTGATATTATAGCAAAAATGATATAATTATAAAAAATCGTAGACGGAGATAAGCTATGGCAGGTTATTCAGAATTAATTAAAAACTTTGAGAAAATCAGGTTCATGATTAGAGACTTCTTTGTATATGGCTTCAAGGGCAGAGGAGACTATGAAGAGCTTTCACCTCGGACCTATGACAATGAGCGCAGAAGGATTGAAAGCTATTTAAGTGAGCTGATTGTTAAAAGCTATGA
>CALJSV010000016.1 GCA_937976095.1 uncultured Clostridia bacterium
GAGCCCTATGATGAGCAGATACGCGTACGCTTCAGAATAGATGGTGAGCTTCAAGAGATAATGACACCTGCAAAGTCAGCTCATTCTGCTATAGTTACAAGAATAAAAATAATGGGCAAAATGAACATTGCCGAAAAAAGAGTTCCTCAGGACGGAAGAGTGGAAACTGTTGTAGACGGCAAGGAGATTGACCTTCGTATTTCCATACTGCCAACTGTTTATGGAGAAAAGATAGTTATAAGGCTGCTAGATAGAAGCAGCTTCCTGGCAACCAAAAAGCAGCTTGGCTTTACTGATGAAAACCTTGAGCTTTTTGAAAAGCTGATAAAGTCTCCTAATGGAATCATACTTGTAACAGGACCTACAGGGAGTGGAAAGAGTACTACTCTATATGCAGTTTTAAAGGAGCTTAATAAGGTAAGCTCAAACATTATAACAGTTGAAGATCCTGTAGAGTATAAGCTTGAGGGAGTAAACCAAGTACAGGTAAATACAAAGGCAGGAATGACCTTTGCCAGCGGTCTTAGATCTATGTTGAGACAGGACCCCGATATAATTATGATAGGTGAAATAAGAGATGCTGAGACAGCTCAAATATCAGTAAGAGCTGCTATCACAGGTCATCTTGTGCTCAGCACCATGCATACAAATGATGCCCCATCTACAGTTGTAAGGCTTGTTGATATGGGCATTGAGCCATACCTAGTAGCCAGCTCAATAGTGGGTGTTGTGGCTCAAAGACTGGTAAGAAGAATATGCGAGGGCTGTAAAAGACCCATACACCTGACAGAAATGGAAAAAGCAATTATGGATATCTCAGGAGATATTACAGTATATAAAGGAATAGGCTGCAGCTCCTGCGGAAACACAGGCTATAAGGGCAGAACCTCCATACATGAGGTGATGCTGGTCAGTAAATCAATAAGAGGCATGATAGATAGAAGATCCACAATGGACGAGCTTAGAAGGACTGCCATAGAGCAGGGTATGATAACTCTTAAGGAAAACTGCAAGCAGCTTATACTAAGAGGCATAACTACAGTGGACGAGCTTATAAAAGTAGCATATAGTCTGGATTAGGTGGTGTAGTATAAATGGACATTTTGGAACTTCTGCAAAAAACCATAGATTACAAAGCCTCAGACCTTCATATAACAGTTGCCGTGCCACCAATCATAAGAATAAACGGCAGACTTGAAAGGTTGGGAGATCAGTCGCTGATGCCGAAGGATACAATAGACTTGGCACATCAGATATTGAATGAAGGTCAGATAAAGGAGCTACAGGAAAAGGGAGAGCTGGATTTATCCTACTCCAACCCAGGACTTGGACGCTTCAGAGTTAATATCTATAAGCAAAGGGGAAGCTACGGTATAGCCTTTAGAGTAGTAGCTCTAAGGATTCCAAGTATGGAAGAGCTAGGCTTGCCACCTATAATGAAGGAGCTTGCACTAAAGCACCGAGGGCTTATACTTGTAACAGGACCGACCGGAAGTGGTAAGTCAACGACGCTTGCGTCCATGATTGACTTTATAAACAAAGAACGCTCCAGCCATATACTAACACTGGAGGACCCTATAGAGTACCTGCACAGACATGGCAAAAGCATGGTAAACCAAAGAGAAATAGGCAACGATTCACACAGCTTTGCAAATGCCCTAAGAGCAGCGTTGAGACAAGACCCTGACGTAATACTGGTAGGTGAAATGAGAGACCTTGAGACTATAGGCATAGCCATTACAGCGGCCGAAACAGGCCACTTGGTAATGTCCACACTGCATACCGTAGGTGCAGCAAAGACCATAGATCGTGTAATAGACGTTTTCCCACCGCACCAGCAGCAGCAGATAAGAGTTCAGCTATCATCTGTGCTGGAGGGTATAATATCTCAGCAGCTGCTGCCAAAGGCAGACGGCAGCGGAAGAGTAGCAGCTCATGAAATAATGGTTACAAATACAGCTATAAAGAACCTAATAAGAGAAGGAAAGACTCATCAGATCAATAACCTTATCCAGACAGGCTCCAAGATTGGTATGAAAACTATGGACTTTGCTCTCAGTGAGCTTTACCGAAAGGGTGCTATAACAAAAGAGATTGCTCTTGACCACAGCGTGGACAAGGAAATGCTGGAGAGATATCTGACTTCGTCAATAATAAGCTATTAATACCCAAAAAATACCAAAGGTATTTCGAAAAATCTTGTAGAATACATAATATAATTGCAGAATATTTAAAAAATTATGGGGTGAACATATGCCCGAGTATAAATACAAAGCAATAAACGCTGCAGGAAAGCCAGTAGAAGGGATACACTCAGCGCGCAACAAGGATGAAGTAATAGCAATGCTGCGTAATAATAAGTATTATCCCGTATCTATTAATGAGCATGTGCAGTCAAAGGATATAAAGTCAATAAGCCTCTTTAACAAGGTTAAGCTTAAGGACATTGCAATATTCTGCAGACAGTTCCACGCAATGCTCAATGCCGGCGTAAGCATAATAAACTGTCTTGATATACTAAGACAGCAGATAGAAAATAAAAGGCTGAGAGAAGCTACCAGCGAGGTGTACGAGCATGTGCAAAAGGGGCTGACCTTCTCGGAAGCCCTAAGAAAGTACAACTACGTATATCCTGACCTTTTGATAAACATGGTTGAAGCAGGAGAAGCCAGCGGTAATCTTGATATCATAATGGATAGAATGGCAACTCACTTCGAGAAGGAAAATGTAATAGCAAGAAAGATAAAGGGCGCTATGGTATACCCAATGTTTCTTGGAGGCATAGCAACACTTGTAGTAATAGGTATGCTAGTGTTTATATTTCCAACCTTTATATCACTGTTTGCACAGGTTGGGGCAGAGCTACCGGGTATTACCCAGTTTGTACTTAATATAAGCAATGGAATGCAGAAGTACTGGTATATCATAATAGCTGCTGTTACAGCAGCAGTATACGGCTTCAACAGGTTCAGTGCATCAGAAACCGGAAGATTTGCGCTGGATGGGCTTAAGTTTAAGATACCAGTGGTTAAGACAACCACCTCAAAGATAATGACCTCGCGCTTTGCAAGAACTCTGTCAACACTAATGTCCAGCGGTATGCCACTCTTACATGCACTGGAGCTGGTAGCAAAGGTATGCGGCAATAAAGTGGTTGAGAAGGGCATATTAGCGGCAAAGGAAGAGGTACGTAAAGGCGTATCGTTGTCTGGACCTATCAAGAAGATAGGAATATTTCCACCAATGCTTGTGTCAATGCTAAGCATTGGCGAGGAGTCTGGTACACTGGATGATGTACTGGAGAGGACAGCATCCTTTTATGACGGTGAGGTTGAGGCGGCGGTGGAGAGCATGACTAAGCTTATGGAGCCAATGATGCTTATGACTATGGCAGTATTGATTGGGTTTATTGCAGTAGCTATGATACTTCCTATGTTTGATATTATGACTAAGATACAATATTAGTATAGGGCTATTTAGATAATGCACTAAGATATATAGAATGTGTGTTATCTTTAAAGTATATTTTTTAGATTCTTACTTTGAAAGGGGGTGAAATCATAATGTTGAGATTTTTTTATAAGCAAAGAAACAAAAAGGGCTTTTCTCTAATAGAGCTTATTGTTGTTATTGGTATACTCGGTATACTTGCAGCGGTGGCT
>CALJSV010000017.1 GCA_937976095.1 uncultured Clostridia bacterium
GTGGGTAAAAAAAGCATATTAATTCAAAGGATGCATAAGACCATTATTGCGATATTAGCTGCATTTACTTCTCTTGAATAAGCACGGTGTACCATGCCAATGCGATTAGGAATTATTGTGATGTTTATATTACGTACAGAAACGGCATAAAAGAGATAAATGGAGAGCGTGTGGCGGCAATGATCTTAAGGTGTGAGAAAAGGCAAGTAAAGAAAAATCGGTCAACTGTTAAATAAAATAGGATAGGGAGGTATAACTAATGTCTACAAAAAAATTAGATGGTATTAGATCCGGAGATCTTCCTTTATCGAAGCTTATAATACTTGGAATTCAACATACCTTTACAATGTTCGGTGCAACAGTATTAGTTCCAATACTTACAGGTTTGAATATTTCAGTTGCATTATTGACAGCAGGTATAGGAACCTTGTTGTTCCATTTGATTACTAAATTCAAGGTGCCTGTATTCCTAGGGTCCTCCTTCGCATACATTGCACCAATTATTGCGGTAAAAGAACAGTTTGGTATGGAATATGCCCTGGGTGGTATCTTCATTGCCGGTCTTTCTTATATTCTATTGTCTGCTATTGTTTATTTTGTTGGTCTAGAAAAGGTGAGAGCCGTTTTCCCACCTATCGTAACTGGTCCAATAATCATGGTTATAGGCTTAAACCTTGCTCCTGTTGCTATTAATATGGCAAAGGATAACTGGCTATTAGCTGGAATATGTTTATTTACTGTTGTACTTGTAAGTGTTTTTGGAAAAGGCTTCTTTAGAGTACTTCCGGTTCTTACAGGTCTTGTAGTTGGTTATGTTGTAGCACTAATATTTAAGTTTACTGGCATAGCTCCTGATATAATGAGCTTTGATGCAATAAAAGAAGCGGGTTGGTTTGGATTCCCACAGTTTACATTCGCAAAGTTCAATCTTGAAGCAATAATGATAGTTGCTCCCGTAGCAATAGTAACTATGGTAGAGCACATAGGTGACGTACTTGCAGTTGGTGCAACTACCGGTGAAAGCTATGTTGAAGACCCGGGCTTACACAGAACTCTTCTTGGAGACGGTATAGCAACTGCGCTTGCATCATTTGTTGGTGGACCTGCGAATACTACTTACTCAGAAAACACAGGCGTACTTGCTCTTACAAGAGTATTTGATCCATGGGTAATGAGAATAGCTGCTTTATTTGCTATATTCTTATCACTTATTCCGAAGCTTGGTGCTGTAATATCATCAATACCTGTTCCGGTTGTTGGAGGTATCTCCATAGTACTGTTCGGTATGATAGCAAGTATAGGTATAAGAACAGTTGTTGAAAACAACGTTGATTTCAACTTATCCAGAAACCTTATTATTGGTGCTATTATACTGGTGCTTGGTATAGGCGGAGCAGTATTTGACCTTGGTCCTCTGAAGCTTGCTGGTATGGCACTCGGCGCTATAATAGGAATAATCCTCAATCTGGTACTCCCCAAAGATAAGTAAAAGCTTTAATTAATTACTATTAATAAAAGGCGTCGGTAAATCCGGCGCTTTTTACATATATAACTAAGTTATTTTTATATCAATAGCGAATAGGAGGAATATGTAGTTACATGTCGAATTATTACTCTATCTAAAATAAAGAGCGAATATTATGCTGGGAGTGATGGTTATGGATTGGCTGCTGATATTATTTATACTTATAACTTTGCTTTTATCGATCTGCTGCCTACTTCAGTTTAGGATTATTAGGGCTAATAAGAAGGAGTACAACAAGGCTATTGGGGAAATAACCTCGGGTAATCTGACTTATAGAATCAAGCTAAAAGGAGAGATACCTGAAAGCTTTGGAAAGATGTCTAAAATGCTGCTGCTTTGGATTAAGAGTATCTTAGGGTCATCTCTTATGGTGGTTGACCATTTGGAAAAAATAACAGACTCATGCGAGGATTCCCAAGCAACTGCACATGATATAGGGGCACAAATAAAGGAATTTAACGAAAAGGCCTATGATGCGTTTGATAAGCTGAAGGAGGCTTCTGAGCTTTCTCAGCAGATGTGTGCAGGTGAGCAGGAGCTTGCTGCATTATCAGAGCAAACTATAGATGGCATAAAAAAGACTGAGAAAAGCATTAAGGATGGAAAAACCAATGTAGAACGAGCTGTAGCAAACCTTGAAGAAATGAGTGGAGCTATGGAAAAGCTCATAAAGGACATTTCCAACCTATCCAGCTTCACTAGTAAGGTTCAGGAGATGGCAGAGGTAATAAACAACCTTTCGGGCAACATAAACCTTCTGGCGTTAAATGCTTCCATAGAGGCAGCAAGAGCCGGTGAAAGCGGCAGGGGCTTTGCTGTTGTTGCAAGTGAGGTAGGCAAGCTTGCTGACGCAAGCTCAATACATTCCAAGAACATAAAGCAGCAAATGGATGACATTAAGCTGAGAATGGATAGTATTATGGAGTCTATCAGTCATCTGGCAGGAATGAGCAGAGACAGTAGAAATTCTGCTGATTCGATTAAAGTTTATTTTGAAAGCATAAACAAGTTCATTCATAGCACAGTAGATGTAGTACAGGGCTTCTCCAACAGGATTGGCGAGCAGGCTCAAGGTACAGAACAGATTGCTGCAATAAATGAAAACGTATCAAAATTCTTTTCGAATTTCGTAAGAGCTGTAGATAAGATAGCCTTGGATGTTGACAGGCAATGTGATTTAGAGGCAAAAAACATAGGTAGCTGTAAAGATATGGAAAAGATGCTGGGTGAATTCTTAAGCTTTACACAAAGCTTTGAGCATATTATTGGTGACAGAATGCTGGAGCATTGCGGTAAAGTAGCCCAGCTGATAGCTGCAGGCGAGTGTGATAATAATAAGCTGATGCAATACGCAAAAACCAGTGGTATATCTGAGTTTTATATAACTGATGAGGATGGTGTAACAGTGCTGTCCAATAATCTTGCAGGCTTAGGCTTTAGATTCCCTGAGGATAAAGACACTCAGGCATATGAATTTAGAAAAATACTTAAAGACAGGTCTGCCAAGGTTAGTCAAAACTTTATGAAAAGGGATATAGACAACAAGTACTACAAGTTTGTTGCGATTTCACGTACTGACAAAGCTGGTATTGTACAGGCGGGTATAGATTTAGAGGAAATCATAAACCTATAAAGCAGATACGTATGGCATAAACAAAGCTTTTATGTAATGCGGACGCATATCATAAATCACTTGTTTATGTTATGCGTATTTTTTTACACGAAAATTCAGAAATTAAAAGAAGGAAAAAGGTCAGATTTAGAGAATATACATAAACATATTTATAATTATTTAAAATGTATGTAATAACTATACAAAATTTCTATTGTGCTAGATTGAGCAGAATGGAGGGCAATAATGAAAAAGATAAAGACTGAGGATGCTGTGGGAATGGTATTAGGTCATGACATGACAAGGATTGTCCCTGGTGAATTTAAAGGAGCAGCCTTCAAAAAGGGAGATATACTGAAGCCCGAGGATGTTGAGCTGCTTAAAAAGATGGGAAAGGATCACATATATATACTTGAGCTTGGACCTGATCAGATACATGAAAACGAAGCAGCAGTCAAAATTGGAGAAGCAGCTGCAGGCGCAAACCTGTCACTGACTAGCCCTGCAGAGGGTAAAGTAAGCTTTGTGGCAGAAATAGACGGACTGCTTAAGGTTAATAGAGATATATTAGAAGCAATAAACTCAGTAGAGCATATAAGCATGGGAGTGCTGCATAATAATACCGGCGTCAAAAAAGGCCAAACTGTAGCTGGAACAAGGATAATTCCATTGGTTACATCCAGAGAAAATGTTGAGAAGGTAGAGCAAATCTGCAGAGAAAATGGAAAAATAGTAGAGTTAAAGCCCTTTAACAGCTTACGCATAGGGGTGGTAATTACTGGAAACGAAGTATACTACGGCAGGATAGAGGATAAGTTCGGTGCAGTGCTTAAGGGCAAGGCAGAACAGTATAATTGTGAGCTTGTAGATATCCTGTATGCTCCCGATGATTCTACTGTTATAAGAGATAATATATTGGAGCTTATAGCAAGAGGAGCGACAGCTATAGTAACGGCAGGAGGAATGTCAGTCGATCCGGATGATGTAACTCCTGAGGGAATCAGAAGCTGCGCAACAGAGGTCATAAGCTACGGCGCACCTGTGCTGCCAGGGGCTATGTTTATGCTTGCATATAAAGATGATATTCCGATGATGGGCATCCCTGCATGCGGAATGTATCATAAAACAACAGTCTTCGATCTTATATTTGTAAGAATACTTGCAGGAGAGAGACTAACCAAAAAAGACATAGCCTCACTGGGCTACGGAGGACTCTGCATGAACTGTAAACCATGCACATATCCCCACTGCTCATTTGGTAAGGCATAAATTATTTATAAGCTTTTGTAGTTAATAAAAAAGTGATTTGTGAAGTTTCTTGGCCGCGAAACATCATCACTTGTTATTAACTACAAAAGGGATGCATGAAAAATTGACTCTACTATACGGGGTGTAAGGATGAATAAGCTTGTGGTAGTCAGGGGCGGGGGGGACCTGGCCTCTGGGGTAGTACATAAATTAGTAAGGTGTGGCTTCTCGGTTGTGGTTTTAGAAGTTCCTAAGCCAACTTTTATTAGAAAGAGCGTCTCCTTTGCAGATGCAATATATGAGGGAGAAGCAGAGGTTGAAGGGGTTGTCTCTAAACACGCCGGAAGTGTGGAAGAGATCAGGACGCTGCTGAAGGCAGATATTGTTCCGGTGGTTATAGATCCGGAGGGCGATTATATTACAAGACTTAAGCCCTTGGCGGTAATAGACTCTGTAATGGCAAAGCACAACACGGGAACAAGACTGAGCATGGCTCCTATTGTGATTGCTTTGGGCCCAGGCTTCAACGCAGGGGCTGATGTGCATGCGGTAATAGAGACCAATAGAGGTCATAATCTTGGCAAGGTAATACTTGAAGGTGCTGCACATGCCAATACCGATATACCCGGTGAGATAGCCGGCTATACACATGAAAGGATAATCAGAGCTGATGTATCCGGTGTGGTTACTAACCTTAAAGAAATAGGGGAATTAGTAAAAAAAGGAGACATTATCTGCACTGTTGGCGGGATATCTGTTGAAGCTGCTGTAGATGGTGTTGTGAGAGGTCTTATAAGGACGGGAACAATTGTAACGAAAAGAATGAAGATTGGAGATATAGATCCGAGGGGAGAGAAGGAGTATTGCTATACGATTTCAGATAAAGCTAGAGCCATTGCAGGCGGCGTCTTGGAAGCCCTGCTCTATCTGAATCATACCAGGGCAAAGGTTAGCTCTATAAGTCATTGGGAGGTATGTAAATGTTAAAGGAAAGAGGCATAACGCTTAGACAAGCCCTGGAAATACAGTTGCTAAGGTCTGCAAAGGTTGTATCTGGCTCAAATGGACTTGACAACGTTATAACCGGAGTAAACATAATGGAGGTTCCTGATATAGTAAACTGGGTAAAAAGCGGTGAGCTCCTGCTTACAACAGCGTACTCTCTTAGGGATGACAAGGAAGGCTTGGTTAAGCTGGTAGAGCAGCTGCACCAAAAGGGACTAGCCGGAATTGCCATTAAGACAAAAAGATACATTGAGCACGTTCCCTCTGAGGTAGTTGCTATCAGCAACAAGCTTGGCTTTCCTATAATAGAGCTGCCTGTAGATATGGCATTTTCAGATGTGACTAATGTTATACTGCGAGAAATCTTTGATAAGCAGGCTGGAATACTATACAGGCTGGATGAGATTCACCAGAAGCTTATGAGCGTTGTACTATCAGGTGGAGGACTAAAGGACATTTGCAGTATGCTAAATGGTATAGTCGAAAACCCAGTGCTTGTTAAAGACTACGTATTTGGAAGGCATGTTAAGGCAGCTGTAGGAGACAAGGAATCTAATGCTGCAAAAAGTATGCTTAAAAGTATTGAAAGCTCAAAAAACATATTTGCTGATGTGCTTTCCGGGATAAAGGAGCCCTATATAAAGATAAGTGAAAAATCAGTTGAAGATAGTCAAAAACTTATACAAAGGCTGGTTTTCCCAATAGCCGCTGGGCAGAAAATATACGGTGAAATTCAGATATTAGGGTTAAGCAGGGAAATAAACCAAGTTGATGTGCGTGCAGTCCAGTATACCTGCGCAATTATTGCTCTTGAGATCATCAAACAGATTAGCGTTTTTGAAGTGGAGAGCCGACATAGAAATGAATTCATGGAGGAGCTGCTATCTATAGACCCATCCCTACATATGGCTGCTATTGAGAGGGCTGAAGCCTTTGGTCTAACAGAAGACTATTCCTATATGCTACTTTCCATAAGCATGGAGAGAGGCGGAAGGCTCAGCGAGGATGCTTCGCAAAGCAAGGGTTCGCTGTTGAAAAGAAAGCTAATCAGTGCTCTGGAAAATGAAGCTGAGGGGAAAAGCAAGGTTTTGGTAGCAAGCAGGGGAGATAATATCACGGTTCTTCTGGGCTTTAATAATTCGGATTGTGCTGAAAGCGTAAAGGAAAGGCTTAATAAGCTGGCTGAAAAGGCTCATGAAATAATAAATAGTACAGAGGGGGAAGTATCCTGCTTTATAGGAATAAGCAGACCCTGCAGACAGTTAAGTGAGCTGCATAAGAAAAATGAAGAAGCCAAAAAGGCGCTGTCCTTTAGTAGAATATTCAAAAACAGAAAAACAATGCATTATGATGATTTGGGTATTTTCAGGCTGCTATGCATAGAACATCAAGAGAGCGAAATAAAAAAGTTTTGCCATGAAACAGTATTGCCTCTGCTTGAATATGACAAAAACAAGGATGGAGAGCTTATCAAAACTCTAAGAACATACTTTGAATGCGGAGGAAATCTAAAGCAGGTTTGCAAGCAAATGTATATACACTATAACACTATATTATACAGGATCCAGAAGATACAGCAGATAACCGGGGTAGACCTCAGCGATTCAAATGCGAGACTTAACCTTGAAATAAGTCTTAAGATAATGAGTATGCTTGGATATACAATTGGAAAATAGAATATGTTAAATATAAACAATAAACGTTAGCAATATTGATAAAATTTGTGACATATATACAAAGGGAATGCATAGAGTAAATAGAATACTATATTTATACATTAGTTAGGGTGTGCAGCAAATGAATTGGGACAAAGTGAAAAAACCTGGTTATATACTACCCATCAGCATTGGCTCTAAAGCCTATGAAATGCTGACAAAAGGTAGTGAGCGAGCAGCTGTACATTCGGTTTTCAGAAATGCAATAAACCTTCAATACGAAGATGATTACTTGATTACTGCTATGCCGGAGAGCTTTAGCGCAAGCTGCCAGTCTGTCATACTTTCTGAAGCTGACTTTAATACTCTTAAGAGCAGCATCACGGTTTTTGATGGGGCACAATATACTAACTCTCCTATGCTCTTGCAAAAGACAAGGATAATCGATTTAAGCATTCCGGATTTCGAAAAGTTTCCTGCTTTCAAAAAGCTTCCTGTTGAGGTGCTTAAAGAAGCAGTAAAAAGCTATAAAGAAGCATTTGGAAGTAAGAGTATAGCTTCAGGACTTGCACCTATACTAGGAGGTTCTGGAAACTTATACACTGAGGCAGCCGACAGGGGGCTTCAGGAGCTTAAAGAAAGTCTTTGCTCTGAAAGATTAGAAGGGATTAAAGCTGCGCTCTTTGGATTTATCGGCTTAGGTCCGGGGCTTACCCCTTCTGGAGACGATTTTATATATGGATGCTTAGCTGCCTTATACTATTTCTGGGCTTATAAGGATAAAGACAGAAGTATATTAGAAAAGACAGCAGCAGAAATAGCCGTAATGGCCAATAAAAAAACTACTATAATCAGCTACAACATGCTCCGTTCCTGTATAGCCGGAGAGTTTAACGAGAGTGTGAGAGATTTCTGTATTTCACTGTTAAACAGCAAATATTCAGAGGCTTTTATGGAGAAGGTGCTTCGGATAGGAAGCAGCTCTGGAGCAGACATAATGACAGGTATGCTATTTACGTTTGAAAGCTTATTAGATAAGGAGGTCAAGAATGAAATCAAAATGCCTAATTAAGAAAAACTCCTACTATGATTCTGTTACACTAATGATTATTACAAAAGAGGTTGAGTCGGTACAAGGTGTAGAGAATGCCGTCGTAGTGATGGGTACTGAACACAACAAAGAGCTCTTGAACAATGTTGGACTCCTCAACGATGAAACCTCAGCAGCATCACCAAACGATCTTATAATCGCAGTGAAGCTGGAGGATGACAGTATATTTGACAGCATAGTTCAGAAGGTTGATGAGCTTCTGAACAAAAAAAGATCCGAGGCAGGAGAGGACTATTATCCTCCTACACTTGATAGCGCAGTAAAGCATCTGCCGGAATCAAACCTGGTAATAATATCCTTGCCCGGACAATATGCAGCAGCAGAGGCGAAAAAGGCTCTGCTAAACGATAAGCACGTCCTGCTTTTCAGTGACAATGTCACAATAGATCAGGAGAAGGAGCTAAAGACTATTGCTGTGGAAAGGGGTCTTCTAATGATGGGCCCTGATTGTGGAACAGCATGCATAAACAATGTGCCCCTAGCCTTTGCCAATGTTGTGAAAAAAGGCTGCATAGGTATTGTAGGTGCATCGGGAACAGGAACACAGGAAATAATGGTTCAGATAGACAAATTCGGTGGTGGAATATCACAGGCCATAGGTACAGGTGGCAGGGATCTTAAGGCTGAAATTGGTGGTCTTATGATGATTCAGGGTATTGAAGCTCTGGCTGCTGACGAGGAAACCAAGGTTATAGTGCTTGTATCCAAACCGCCTGCACTTGAGGTCGCAGAAAAGGTACTTAAGGTATTGAAAAGCACCGGCAAAAAAGCTGTTGTTGATTTTATCGGCGGAGATGATAAGCTGGTACTGGACTATGGCTTTATCCCTGCAGCTACCTTGGAGGAAGCGGCATATAAGGCGGTTGAGCTTTGCAGCAAATCAGTTGATGAAGTGCTAGGGCTTGAAGTACCTGAGTTTACTAAAGCTACTGCCGAAGTAGAAAAGGCTGTTAAAGCAGAAGCTTCCAAGCTTGCAAAGGGACAAAAATATCTGATTGGCTTATACTCCGGAGGAACTCTGTGTGATGAAGCTCTGAAGCTTTTTACAAAGGAAATGGGGGATATTTATTCCAATATACCTCTAAAGCCTGAGCTAAGACTTCCGGAAAATGCAGAAATATACAAAAACACTGCAATTGACTTAGGTGATGATGAATACACAGTAGGAAGACCCCATCCTATGATTGATTCCTATACAAGACAGCAGATGATTCTTAAGCTTGAAAAGGAACAGGAGGCAGCCATACTACTTTTGGATGTGGTTTTAGGATATGGCTCCAATGAAGATCCTGCAGGGACACTGGTAGAGCAGATTAAGTCAGTAAAGGCAAGCTTTGATGCTAGAGGACAGCACCTTTGCGTGGTAGCAGGTATTTGCGGTACAAAAGGAGACCCTCAGGATTACAGTGAACAAGTAAGAAAGCTTGAGGCTGAAGGTGTTGTAGTACTTCCAAGCAATGCTCAGGCAGTAAGATTTGCAATAAAGGTTCTTAGGGAGGTGCTTTAATGTCAAAGGTAAATGAGCTTTTTAAGACGGAGCTAAAGGTTATAAACATGGGTTTAAAATCCTTCTCCAATGAGCTAAAGCATCAAGGAGTAACGGTGCTTCAAGTAGACTGGAGGCCACCAGCAGGAGGCAACCCCAAAATGATAGAACTGCTAAATAGGTTAAAGGATAGAAAGTAGACCGTATCAAAGAGGAGGTTACATTTTGATAGAAAAACTAATTCAAGACGCAAATGATAAGGTTTTGGAAATAATGCAGAGCTCTCATCCCGTGCTTGTAGGTATTGGCATAGCGGGGGAAGTAATACCCGGCATGACTAAGAAAACGCTGCTTCATGCAGGGCCACCAATCACGTGGGATAAGATGAGCGGACCACTGAAGGGTGCAATAATAGGTGCACTTCTATATGAAGGTCTTGCGACAGATCAAGAAGCGGCAGAAAAGCTTGCTGCATCAGGAGAAATAAAGTTTGATCCCTGCCACCACCACAGCTCAGTAGGTCCTATGGCAGGTGTAGTATCTGCTACAATGCCGGTATGGATATTAGAAAACAAAACCTATGGAAATAAAGCTTTTTGTACACTTAATGAGGGCTTGGGCAAGGTGTTGAGATACGGAGCCTTCAGCAGTGAGGTAATAGACAGGCTTAAGTGGATGGAAAATGTGCTTGCACCAGTGCTTAAGGAAGCCCTTGAGCTTCACGGCCCTGTTGACTTGAAGGTAATGATTGCACAAGCTATACAGATGGGCGACGAAGGCCATAACCGAAACAAAGCAGGTACATCACTGCTTATCAGAGAGCTTGCACCCTTTATTGTAAAAACAAGCTTCTCAGAGGAAGACAAGGCTGCGGTGCTTAAGTTTATGCACAGCAACGACCACTTCTTCCTGAACCTGACAATGCCTGCCTGCAAATGTACATTAGATGCTGCAGCTGGAATAAAATACAGCACGATAGTAAACACACAGGCCAGAAACGGCACGGAGTTTGGTATAAGAATAAGTGGGCTTGGTGATAGATGGTTTACAGCTCCAGCAAACATGGTAAAAGGCCTCTACTTCCCAGGCTTCAGTGAAAAGGATGCGAATCCCGATATAGGAGACAGTGTTATAACTGAAACTACCGGAATAGGCGGCTTTGCAATGGCCGGAGCGCCTGCAATAGTTCAGTTTGTTGGAGGCACACCAAAGGATGCCGTAAACTTCACAACCAGCATGTATGAAATAACCCATGAAGAAAATAAATCCTTCGTAATACCATTCTTAAACTTCAGAGGTACACCAACAGGAATTGATATAAGAAAGGTAATAGAAACTGGAATTATGCCAATAATAAATACCGGCATAGCACATAAGGAAGCCGGTGTAGGTCAAGTAGGAGCAGGCCTAGTATATCCACCACAAAAATGCTACGAAGACGCACTGGAAGCCTTTGTAGCTGAAATGGAAAAAGAAGGAATAATATAAACTGCGCGAAGCGCAGTAGGTCGCTGATCCCTAATCCCTGGTCCCTGACCCTTAGTACTACCCATTAGAAAACCCACAAAGGAGGTAAACATGAACAGAAAACCTTTGGAGCATATTAAGGTGCTTGATTTTACAAGAGTTCTTGCAGGTCCATATTGCACCATGATGCTGGCGAATATGGGCGCAGAGATAATCAAGGTAGAAAGACCTGATACAGGAGATGACTCAAGAGACTTTGGACCATTTATGAATGGACAGAGTGCATACTTCATAAGTATAAATAGAGGCAAGAAGAGCATAGCAGTTGATTTAAAATCACCAAAAGGCATAGAAATAATAAAGGAGCTTGTAAAAAAGGTTGATGTAGTTGCCGAAAACTTCAGACCCGGCACTATGGAAAAGCTTGGCTTGGGCTACGATGTGCTCAACAGCATCAATCCCGGTATTATCTATGCAACAATGTCAGGCTTTGGCCAATCAGGTCCATATTCAAAAAGACCAGCTTATGACATGATTGTTCAGGGAATGAGTGGTATAATGAGTATAACAGGCAATCCTGACGGAGAGCCTGTAAGAGTTGGGACTTCTATTGGAGATATAACCGCCGGCATGTTTGGTGCATATGGCATAGCAACAGCTCTAGTAGATAGAGCCATAACCGGCAAAGGAAGAATGGTAGATGTAGCTATGCTGGATGGTCAGGTTGCAATACTTGAAAATGCAATTGCTAGATATACCGCTCTAGGTGAGGTGCCTAAGCCTCTTGGTGCCAGACACCCATCAATAGCTCCCTTTGGAGCCTTCAAAACAGCAGACGGGTACCTGATAATGGCATGCGGCAATGATTCCCTTTGGGAGACCTTCTGTAAGGCAGTCGACAGGATAGATCTTTTAGAGCTTCCTGAGTATAAGACTAATGCTTTAAGAACAACTAATGCTGATAAGCTCAAAACTCACATAGATGAGATATTGTCAGCAAAAACAACCGCGGAATGGGACGAATACCTTAACAAAAAGGGTGTACCGAGCAGTCCTATAAATACAGTTGATAAGCTCTTTACTGACCCTCAGATAGAAGCAAGAAAAATGCTTGTGGAAGTAGAGCAGCCGGGAGCCGGCAAGCTAAGAGTAGCAGGCAATCCCGTAAAGATGTCAGGACTAACACAGGAAATCCCAACAGACCCTGCTCCAGCAATAGGAGAGCACACTGCTGATATACTGGCAGATTTCCTAGGCATGGATGCGGCAGAAATTGAAGAGCTTATAAAAAATAATATAATAAAATAGTCGCTGGTCTCTAGTCTCTAGTCGCTAGTGGATTAGGGTAGGGCTTCGAAGTCTTGCCCCAATCCAGCGACCAGTGACCAGTGACTAGTGACAAATAAACTTTCAGGAGGTAATGTATAAATGAAATTTTGGGAAAACGTAAAAATGTATGATTTAACACAAAACCTGAGCCACTTGACACCACCATGGCCAACCTATGAGCCACTGCAGGTAAAGTTCTTTAAGAGATTGTCACCAAACGGAGCTAACGGACAAATAATCACAACCTCAAACCACGTTGGTACTCACTTGGATGGTCCTTTACACTTTGATACAGCTGGAAGAGACATAGCTTCACTTGAGCTGGAAAAGCTATGCGGACCTGGTGTTGTTGTTGACCTTTCGGATATTACAGAGGACTTCAGCATTTACACTCCTAAGGACATCATGGACAGAGTAGAGGTAAAAAAGGGTGACATACTTATAATCAACACTGGCTATCACAGATATGGCTGGGACCAGCCACAAGCTGATGAAAGAAGATATATGCTTAGACACCCAGGTCCATCAATGGAGTTTGTTGACTGGGTAAAGGAAATGGAAATAAAATGGATTGGCGTTGACTGCGGATCTGCAGACCATCCTATGAACACTAAGATTCGTGACTGGGAGCCAGGTGAAGCAAAGAAATGCGATGCTTACATGAGAGAAAAGTATGGCAAGGGCTTAGACGATATCTACCCATGGCCGGAAGTATATCAAGCAATGCATATACATGTGTTCCCAAAGCCACACGAAATAATCCATGCTGAAAACGTAGGCGGAGAAATAGACAAGGTTCTTAATAAGAGACTAGTAATAGGCTGCTTCCCAATAAAGTTCCAAGACGGAGAATCCGCAATGTGCAGAATAGTAGCCTTCGAAGAAAATAAATAATGGCCACTGGTCGCTAGCTACTAGCTGCTGGACACAGCTTGGCTTTGAAGCCAAGCTAAAGCCAGTAGCCAGTAGCAAGCAGCCAGCAGCTATCACGGAGTGATATTTATGAAAGAATTTATAGCTTCAGCTGCCCAAATAGCAGTTAAGCCAAACGATGTTAAGTATAACACAGAGAAGGTATGCCACTGGATGGAGATGGCTCGTAAGGAGCATGAGGCGGAGCTTATAGTGTTTCCTGAGTCAGTTACCACAGGCTTTACCCCAAATATGCCTATAGATGAGTTTTATGAGCTTATTGGAGCAGTTCCGGGGTATGAAACAGATACAGTTGCAGAAGCTGCAAAAAAGCTTGGCATGCATGTTGTTCTTCCGATGTATGAAAGAGGACCGGAAAAGGGCATAGTATATAATTCGTCAGTGCTTATAGATGACACAGGGTCAGTGCTTGGCATATACAGAAAGACTCACCCCTTCCCTACAGAAAGAAAAGAAGGTGGAGGTTGGACTACTCCCGGCACGGAGGCACCAGTGATAGAGACCAAGCTTGGTAAAATAGGAATGATAATATGCTATGATGGAGATTTTCCTGAGCTGTCCAGAGTGCTTGCACTAAATGGTGCAGAAATAATAACAAGACCTGCTGCTCTTCTTAGAAGCTACGATATCTGGGAGCTTACCAATCTGGCAAGAGCCTATGACAACCATGTATACATGATTGCAGTAAATGCTATAGGACCTGATGCAGGCAATAATTATTATTTTGGAAACAGTATGATAGTGAGCCCTATAGCTCAGAAGCTTGCTCAATCAAGGGGTACAGAAGAAATAATATCAGTAAAGCTGGATCCAAACCCCATAAAGCATGTAACCTACGGAGCCAAGTCTCCAATGATCTTCGATCATATAGAGGACAGAAATGTAGGAGTATACAAGGATATACTTAAAGAAGGCAAATGCGCCTTTGAACCGTCAAGAAGAATTCCTTACAAAAAATAACTGCCAGTCATGGCAGTTATTTTTTATGCAATTTGTATCTAAAAAATCAAGTCATATTTTCCCTCATGTCTCATATAAATTAATAGAAAAGCTCTAAAATTTTAGAAATTATATCACTTATTAGGAGGGAGAACTAATGCCGGTTGAACTAATAAAAAACCCTTTCAAGGTTTGCAGGATAATAGGCGAGAATGTGTTTAGTACGGTAGTGGAAGAGGATATAAATGTGCCAGACGTCAATCCTGATGTGTACAAGATACTGGCTCCAGAAGCGATAATTCTTGTTAAGGATTGTGAAGTACTTACAGATAAGGTTCTTGTAAACGGCCAAGTACTTATAAATGTTTTATACTCAGCTGACATGGAAGGAAGACCATTAAGCAGCATGGACCTAGCAACTAACTTTTCTCAAAGCATTGAAATACCTGGTGTAAAGCCTCGTATGAAGGAGCAGGTAAGTGCAGCAGTCCAGCATATCGAGTGTGCAATAATCAATTCCAGAAAGCTAGGCGTAAGAGTAATTATGGACTTAAAGTGCAAGGTTGAGGAAATATGCGAATTTGATCTTGCTTCAGATGTAAGAGGCCTAACTGATATTCAGATACTGAGAGAAGCATGCAGCTTCAAGCAGCTTGCAGGCTACAACAGAGATCAGTATGAAATAGTTGGAAGCTTTGAGCTTGCCCCTGACAGTGCTGAAATCAACAGAATTCTAAGATCTGACTTCAGACTTATTGCAAAGGAAGATAAGGTTCTCGAAGGTAAGATCGAAGTTAACGGAATGCTTGGAGTCAACGTGCTTTATACCTCTATGGATGAAAACAACTCAGTGGGCTTTATGGAGTACGAGGTTCCTTATACACAATACATAGAGATTCCTGAGGCTGACAGAAGCATGGAATGTGTGACTGATGCCACAGTAGCTCAGTATCGTCTTGAGGCTGATGAAAACGAGACAGGTGAAAGGAAGAAATTTAAGCTGAATGCAATGCTTAATGTTTCAGCAAAGGTACTCAAGTCAGCTGAGGAGGATATTGTATCAGATGCATACAGTCCAACCAGCAAAGTAGAAATGGGCAAGGAAGTTTTCACCATGAACGAGCTGGTAAGCAAGGGACATTCAAATACAGTTATAAAAGAAGGAATGTCTATACAGCATGGTGACCCTGAAATAGAAAAGATCTGCAGTGTAACTGCAACTCCAATAATCAACGAAGTGAAGCTTATGGATGACAGAGCTGTGGTAGAAGGCGTACTTGAGTGCACGTCAATATATATGACCTCCTACAGTGCAGAGCCAATGTGCAGTCTAAAGGAGCAGCTGCCCTTCAGACACTTTGTCGAAGTGCCGGGAGCAAGACTTGGCATGATGAGCAATTTAAAGTGCAGTATTGACAATATTGCTTACTCTTTAATGAACAGTGAAATGATAGAGCTGAGAGTAGTACTTAGCTTATCGGCAGATGTTTGGAAGCAGTCCGAGAAGAAGATGATTTCAAGGATTGAAGAGGTTGAGGGAGTTCCTTATGATCCAAACAAATCACCTGCTGTTACTGTATATATAACCCAGAAGGGAGACACTCTCTGGAGCATAGCAAAGAGATACAATACAACCGTAGATGCACTGGTGAAGATGAACAACATTGAAAACCCAAGCAAGGTTCACGCAGGAATGCAAATAATGATTTTAAAGAGCATCAGAGCAGGATATTAAGTCTTATAAAGTGGCAAAAATTTTGCCACTTTTATTTTGCATTAAAATATACTAAAATTGTATAGGAAGGATGTAATAATATACATAGGAGTGTGCACTTATGCCATATACAGAAAAGGGTGCTGCTAAGATTAATCTGGCGATAGATGTTTTGCGAAAGAGGACTGACGGCTATCACGACGTTGTTATGATTATGCAGACAGTAGCACTATATGATACTCTGACCTTAAAATCAACAAAGGATGAAATAAAGCTATCCTCAAATTCCTGTTCGATACCATTGGACAATACCAATATAGTCTATAAGGCTGCGGAGTACCTTAAATATAAATATGGAGTTAAAAACGGAGCCTATATACATATTGAAAAGAATATACCTGTAGCCGCAGGTCTTGCTGGAGGAAGCACAGATGCTGCAGCTGCCTTGAGGCTTCTAAACAAGGCTTGGGATCTGAGACTTACAAAAGCAGAGCTTATGGATGCAGGAAGAAAGCTTGGTGCTGACGTACCCTTCTGCATTCAAGGAGGGACTGCACTTGCTGAAGGCCTTGGGGATAAGCTTACACCAATAAAAAGCATGCCGGATTGCTATATACTACTGGCAAAACCAAGCGTAAGCCTCTCTACAAAGGAAGTATATCAAAGCCTTATACTTGAAGAAATAAAAACAAGGCCGGATATTAAGGCTATGCTTTCTGCGATAAATGCAGGGGACTTGCAGAAAGTATCAGAAAACCTCTGCAATGTACTTGAAGCCTCCAGCATAAAAATGTGCCCTGAGGTGGATGCTATAAAGAAAAAACTGCTGGAATACGGAGCAATGGGAAGCTTGATGAGTGGAAGCGGTCCCACAGTTTATGGAGTTTTCGACAACATGCCTGCAGCATATAATGCCTATGATAATATAAAGAGTATGGTTAGAGAGATTTTTGTGGTAAAAACCGCAGTTGGGAGTGACGATTAGTGGATAGTAATAATAATATATTTGAGTTAAAGCTTGATCAGTATAAGCCTCTGAGGGAGGTTGTATTTGAATCCATAAGAGGAGCAATTATAAGTGGAGCTCTAAAGCCCGGAGAAAGGCTTATGGAGGTTCAAATGGCAGAACGTCTTGGCGTAAGCAGGACGCCTATAAGAGAGGCAATAAGAAAGCTTGAGCTGGAGGGACTTGTTATTATGCTTCCACGCAAGGGTGCTTATGTTGCTGATCTTTCACTTAAGGATATTACAGATGTACTGGAAATAAGAGCTGCCTTGGAAGGACTGGCTGCCGGACTTGCTTCTCTGAGGATAAGCGAAGAGGAAATAGAAGAGCTTGAGACAGTGGCTGTAAGGTTCCATAAGGCTATAGAAAAGGACAACATTGAAGCAATGATAGAAAACGACATCAAGTTTCATGATATAATATTTAAGGCGGCAAGGAACGAAAAGCTTATACAGCTTTCCAGCAATCTAAGAGAGCAGGTGCAGCGCTTCAGAGAAATGTATATATCAAAGGCAAATAAGGCCAAGGAGCTTGCTGATGAGCATTATGAGCTTGCAGATGCTATTTCCAAAAGAGATATAGACTTATCCGAAAGACTGGCAAGAAAGCATATCGAAAACGCGGAAAACTATATAATAAAGCTTATTGAAAGCAATAGTATGAATTCATAGATAAAAAGTACGAAAGTTTTAAGTAAAGTTTAGAAAGAAGGAATAAGGATTGAATGCTATAGTGTTGGCAGGAGACAAAAGAAGAAAAAGCTCAGATAATGAGGGAGACAAGCCGCAGCTGGAAAATAAAGCGCTTATAAATATTAAAGATAAGCATATGATTGAGTATGTAATAGATGCTCTAAAGGGTTGCACCGAAATACAAAAAATAGCTGTAGTGGGCCCAGTAGATAAACTAGACCCAATAATAAAGGACAAGGTAGATTATATTATTGAGGGTACTGACTCAATTGTTGATAATATTATTCTAGCTCTGGACTGCTTTCCCGGTGATAAGGAAGTACTGATATCAACCTCGGATATACCAATGATAACAGTTGAGGCTATAGAGGATTTTATCATGCAGGCAAAGCAAAAAAGAGCAGACCTTTGCTATTCTGTTGTAGATAAGCAGGTCAACGATGAACGCTTTCCGGGTATAAGAAGAACCTATGCGAGGCTCAGAGAGGGGCAGTTTACCGGAGGAAATATATTTTTATTTAACCCGGCTGCTACTGACAGATGCAAGACCTTTATTGAAAAGATGCTGGAGTACAGAAAAAGCCCTGCAAAAATGGCTAAGGTTTTGGGAGTTGGCTTTCTAATAAAGCTGGTGCTTGGCATGCTCACCATAAAGGCCGTTCAGGATAAATGCGAAAAGCTTCTTGGCATAAAGGGTGCTGTTGTAATATCAAGGTATCCGGAATTAGGAAATGACATAGATAAGCCTGAGGATGTAGACTACATATTAAAATTCATGTGATGAATTTTGGTCACTGGTAAACTATAAAATAGTGCTATAAAGCACTATTTTTTTTTGCATAATTGTGATTTTTTTGTAAAAAATACAAGGATGAGGTATGAATAAATCATCATATAGGAGTTGATAGGTTGCTTAGAGCTATTATTAACAACATAAAGGGCTTCTTTGACTTGACTATATTCTGGTCAATGCTTGTGTTTGGAGTATACACAATACTGGTTGACTACAAAACCTTCAAGAGAGTCAAGTACACCAAGGATGCGGCAATAACAATGACACTTGGTATAGCACTATTGGTTGTACCTATAGCGCTGCTTTTGATTACAATACTTATGTAAGGAGGAATAACCTATGGGAGTGTTTACTCGTAGAAAGGCCGCAGAGGAAACCGGGGACGAAAAGCAAAAGCTAGCCACAACTAAGAGTCTGGAAGAGAACATAGACATGCTCAAAAAGCTTCTGGCTGACTGCAACGATGTTGTTTACAAGGAATTTAGAGTCGGTGTGGATCAGGATAATGATTTCGTACTGGTATTTACTGATGGTCTGATTGACAAAAGCTTCATAAATGAGGCTGTAATGGGCGAGCTAATGATACATGCCAGGGAAGTACCTCCTGAAGCTCCAAAGGATAAGGAAAAGCTTTTTGAGCTTGTAAGATATGGCTGCCTGCCGGCTTTAGAGCTGAAGGTAATAGAAAACCTTGATGATGCAGTGCTTGCTATATTAACAGGCGATGCTGTACTATTTATGGATGGCGTAAGCAAGCTGATAGAAATAGGTGCAAAGGGCTGGCCGGGCAGGAGCGTGTCAGAGCCTGCCACAGAATCAGTGGTAAAGGGCCCAAGAGACGGCTTTACCGAAACCTTCAGGTTTAATACAGCTCTAATAAGAAGGCGTATAAGAGATCCCAAGCTTAAGCTAAAGCAAATGCAGGTTGGAAGAAGAAGCTGTACTAATATAGGGATTATGTACATTGAGGATATCGCCCTAAAGGAGATTGTTGATGAGGTTGAAAGAAGATTAAAAACCATTGATATAGACGGTATATTGGAGAGCGGCTATGTGGAAGAGTTTATAGAGGATAACCCTTTTTCATTATTTCCTCATATAAAGAGTACCGAAAGACCTGATAAGGCAGCTGCATCACTGCTTGAGGGGCGTGTAGTCATACTGGTAGACAATTCGCCCTTTGTGCTAATAGTGCCTGTTGTGCTAACGAGCTTTTTTCAGGCCTCTGAAGACTTCTACATGAGGTGGATACCTATTACTGTACTCAGGTTTTTGCGCTATTTTGCTGGTTTAATATCATTAATAGCTCCTGCACTTTATATAGCAGTAACCTCCTTTCATCCTGGAATATTACCTACCCAGCTGGTGCTCTCAATTGCTGCTGCCAGGGAGGGAGTGCCGTTTCCGGCCCTTATAGAGGCACTCATAATGGAGGTAACCTTTGAGCTGCTTCGAGAAGCAGGGGTAAGACTGCCGGTGCTGATAGGCGGAATAGTAGGTATAGTAGGCGGTCTAGTAATAGGTCAGGCAGCTGTTGAGGCAGGAATAGTAAGCCCCATTATGGTAATTATAGTTGCCATTACGGCAATATCCTCCTTTTCCATACCTGACTACGCCTTTGCCAATGCCTTCAGAATACTAAGATTCCTTTTCATAATTGCTGCAGGATTTTTGGGACTTTATGGTATGGTGCTTATGCTGCTGTTGGTGCTTGGACATATGGTTAAGCTAAAAAGCTTCGGAATCCCATATCTATCACCCTTTGTATCCTTCACTGCAAGTGATATGAAGGACACTATCCCAAGAGTGCCAATGTTTTATATGAGAAACAGACCTCTTAACACAGCGGTAGATAAGATAAGGATGATCAATAACAGACATATGATAAATAATATTGAAGCAAGTAAAAGCTCCTCAGATAAGGGAGGTAAGACCGATGATAAAAAGTAACGATAGGATATCACCCTATCAGCTGGCAATGATAGTAATAATGGCAGTTATAGGAGCAGGGGCCTTTCATTTTATAAATGATGCAGTAATGGCAGGCGGCAACAACAGCTGGCTTATATTGATACTATATGGGTTTGTCAATATAGCAGCCGCATGGATACTAATAACTCTCTCAAAGCGCTTTCCGGAAAAATCCTTTCCGGAGTATATTCAGGAAATTATAGGAGTAATACCGGGCAAGATTGTCACTATTATTTTTGTAGGTTATTTGCTGATAATTATATCCTTTGAAATTAGGGAGTTTACCGAGGTTGCCAAGATGTTTCTACTTCCCCGCACACCTACGGAAATAATAATGCTGACCCTAATCCTAACCTGCGTCTATGTAGTCAGGGGAGGAGTAGAATGTGTGTCAAGAGTAGTTGAGGTACTCTTTCCACTGCTTTTTATACCGTTCTTTCTTATACTGCTGCCTGGGATAGGAACAGTTGATTTGACCAACATATTTCCGGTCTTCAGACACATGGGAAGCGGCACCGTCAAAATGCTGCCGCAGATGCCTCATGCCTTTAGAGGCACTGAGCTGCTGCTTTTTTATATAGGCTTTATGAAAAAACCTCAAAAGGCATATAAGCCGGTAACCATTGGGCTTATGTTTGTCACATTTTTCTATGCCGTAATAATTCTTCTAAGCATGGGAATGTTTGGGGTGAAAGGAACAACCAGGGAAATATGGCCCCTTATAAGCTATATTAGAAACATCCAATCTCCGGGCCTTTTTATGGAAAGACTAGAAGGTGTTGCCCTATCATTATGGGTTATGACTGTTTATAGTACTATTGTACTGGGCTATTTTGCATCCTCCTACTCTATATCCAAGGTTGTGGGAACAAAGGAGCATAGACAATATGTATTGCCCCTTGTAATAGTTATATTCTATATAGCTCTACAGCCGGCTGGCCTTGCTCAGCTTTACGATTGGGGTAACCTTATGTATAAGTATATAAGCAGCATATTTATCTATGTATTGCCACTTATTTTGCTTGCAATAGCAGCTCTTAGGAAGCGAGGGATAAAAGACTATGAAAAGGCTTAGTTTATTGCTTGTAATACTGATTATGTCAGCTGCTCTATGGGGCTGCTGGGACAAAATTGAAATAGAGCAGAGACTTTTTGTTCTGGCCATGGGGATTGATAAAATTGAAGAGGAACAAAAATCAATTCCTGAGGATAGATATGTGGTTAGCTTTGTTTCACCTGTTGTAGGTGCGCTAATGGGAAACGGAGACACATCCTTTCATACCTATAAGACAACAGGCAAGGTTTTTTCCGTGGCACTCAATAATATGTATACACGCTTTGCAAAATCACTCTCCTTTGAGCATACGAGAGTGCTGATTTTTGGTGAGGAGCTCTTAAGGGATGAAGAGCTTTTTAAAGAAGCTCTAGACTCCATAGGCAGGTCACACGAATTTCATAAGAGTATGTATGTTTTTGCGGTTCGCGGTAAGGCAGCTGAGTCCTTTGAGCTGGAGCCTAAGTATGAAAAGCTGTTGGCAATGTATATATCCGGATTAGCAGATAATTATAAATACGAGGATAGAATAGCTAAGCAGGCCGCATACGAAATGTACAGCGACTTTGCAAATAATAACGGAAATACGCTTATACCAAGGCTGATAGCAGAAAAGGACGAAGCAAAGGTAACAGGTGTAGCCGTAATCAAAAACTTTAAGCTTTTGGGCTTCCTATCCGGTACGGAATACAAGCCATTAAGCTGGATAATGGGAGAAGGGGACAGGGGTCTTATAGAGGTTGAGCATGAGGGCATATACGTACCCTTTGAATACAATGAGCTAAACAGGAAACTTAAACTTGATAAGGTCGAAGGTGATAAGGTGTTTCTCACTATCAACCTTGAGTCAGAAGGGGCTCTACAGGAATATATATGGGGAAGGAAGCTTCTGGACCAAAAGCTTTTGAGAGCTATAGAGGAAAAGCTGGAGAAGAAGATTGTGGCCCTCTCAGAAAGCGCTTTGGAAAAGTTTCAGCAGGAATATCAAATGGACGTTATCGGCATAAGAGACTACCTCATAAAGTTCCATCCTGATGTTTATGAAGCTCTAAAGGATGATTACGAAACAAAATTTAAAGACAATATATCAGTAAAGATTAATGCAGAAGTAAATATAAGACGTGTAGGAGTAACTGAATAAAAAATAACTAGTATGTCAATAATTATGATAAAGGAAACATATTACTAAGAATACCAAAAAAGGGGACTTGCTTGGTATAAATTGGAAAGGGATGATTTTATGAGATACAAAATTTCTGCCTTTATCATACTGACATTTTTCATATTTGGGGTTCTGTCAAATATTTATATAAGCACAGACAAGGAGCTGTCCGATGTGTCGGGGAAGCTTATCAGGCTTCATGTTGTAGCAAACAGCGATTCTCCTGAGGATCAGGAGCTAAAGAGGCTTGTTAGGGATGAAGTGATTAAGGAGATGGCTCCACGCTTCGAGAGTCTAAGTGATATCAGTGAAGTCCGTGAAGTAATAAGCGGCAGCTTGGACGAGATAGAAGCCATCGCAGCAGCAGCTATAAGCAAAAATGGAAAGAGCTATAGTGTAGCTGCAGAGCTTACTGACAAGGTGTTTCCAACAAAGCAGTACGGAAACCTGACACTGCCTGCAGGAGAGTATCAAGCTCTTAATATAAAGATAGGAAGAGCTGAGGGACAAAACTGGTGGTGCGTCATGTTTCCACCTCTGTGCTTTATAGATATAGCTCATGGAGTAGTGCCGGAGGAGAGCATGGAAAAGCTGAAGTCCTCCCTTACAGAAGAAGAATATAAGCTTTTGCTTGCTGCGAAAACTGAAGAAGAAATACCTGTAAGACTAAAATTTAAGGTGGTAGAGGTTGCAAAAAGCTTAAATTTAAGAATAGCAAAATTTGGAGAAGCTTTAAAAAATACACTAGGCTTGAAATAAGATTATAATGAATAAATATCCTCCTGCTACAAAAAATAAACGCAGGAGGTGTTTTTATTGTCAGAAAAAAATTCCAAAAAGAAAATTCCATATATAGCTGTTCTTTTAATCTACTCAATTTTCGGCGTTTTTATATACACCAGTACTCTGTCGCCTGAATTGCTAGGTGAAACTGCAGGGTCTATCCTAGTCAAATACGGTTCAAGAGGCGAAGAGGTCAGGACTGTTCAGGATAAGCTTAAGCGCTGGGGATATTATAAAGGAACAGTTGACGGAGTGTATGGCTGGATGACAAGGGAAGCTGTTGTGAGCTTTCAAAGAAAAAACGGCCTCACTGCTGATGGTGTAGTTGGACCTGCAACTGCAAAGGCTTTAGGTATAAATGTACCTGCTAAGACAGCAACAAGAGGTGCAGGAACTAGAGAAAATGAGGTTTATACTCTGGCTCAGTGCATATACGGTGAGGGACGCGGTGAGCCTTATATTGGTCAGGTGGCAATAGCTGCGGTTGTAATGAACAGAGTAAATGACCCCAAATTTCCAAATACCATCGCAGGGGTTATCTTCCAACCGGGAGCTTTTACAGCAGTTGCCGATGGCCAGATGTTTATGCAGCCCAACGAATTGGCCATGAAGGCAGCAAGAGATGCGTTAAACGGCTGGGATCCGTCTGGCGGTGCGATTTACTATTATAACCCTGCAAAAACAACCAACAAGTGGATTTGGTCACGACCTGTTATAAAAATAATAGGCAAGCACCATTTCTGCAAATAAGGAGGGCGATTATGAAGCTTTTTAACATGCAGCTATCCAGAAAACAGTATCATAAAGTAGCTGTAGTATTGCTGGCGGCATTGATACTTACCGGCTTTTTTGCCTACAATACATACACAGAGAGAAAGCAGTATCAAATTTTCCTGCAAAACAGCTATCAAAAGTCCTTCCGGGAAATGGTGACAAATGTTGAGACTATAAAGGTGCTTTTGGATAAGGCTGAGGTAAGCGCATCTACTGTAAACAGCAACAATCTTATGACGCAGGTATGGTTGCAGTCAAATTCAGCAGCAGATAACCTGGGGCAGCTGCCTATAAGCCACTCAGCCCTTAGCAAAACAGAGAAGTTTTTAAACCAGATAGGTGACTTCTGCTACGCCATAGCTAGAAAAAATGCAGCCAATGAGGAAATGAATGATGACGAGTTTGAGAAGATTACAACCCTTAACACATACTCAGGTAAGCTACTAAATGACCTTCATGAGCTTGAGGAAAGAGTAAACCAAGGAAAGATACGCTTTGGAGCAATCAGAAAGCAAGGAAGGCTGATATTCAAAAAGACCTCAGCAAATACAATGGATGCCGACTTTGGAAGAATAGAGGAGCGCTTCAACCAATACCCGACAATGATCTATGATGGGCCCTTCTCGGACAACATAGTGGAAGGAAAGCCCGAGGGTCTCACCGGAGAAAAGATTACCTTTGAAGAGGCAATGAAAAGGGCGCGACAATTTGCAGGAGTGGGTGCTGATGCCAAGGTAACTCAGGTCAGCTCAGGCAGAGGTAAGATAGAAACCTATGGACTTGATATAGTTCAAGGAGAGAACAATGGTGGTAATATCAGTATAGACATAACAAAAAAAGGCGGCCATGTGCTATGGATGATAAATCCGAGAAATATTCCCGAAAAGAAGCTGAAAAACAAAAAAGCATCTGAAATAGCCAAAAAGTTCCTTGAGGATCATGGCTTCAAGGATCTTACTGAAACCTACTATCTAAACAACAATAATACAACAGTTATAACCTTTATTAGAGTTGAAAAAGATGTGTTGATATATACGGATATGTTAAAGGTAAAGGTAGCCTTAGATAACGGTCAGATCGTAGGCTTTGACTCATACCAGCACTTAATGGCAAACAAGGAGAGAGACAATCTGACACCAAAGCTAAGTGAAGAGGAAGCAAGAACAAAAATCAGCCAAAGGCTGGATATTGAAAGAGTAAAGCTAGCCATAATCCCACTACCGGGGAATAAGCAGCGCTTATGCTATGAATTTAAAGGAAAGCATAACAACAACGACTATTTCGTCTATATAAATGCAGAGAATGGCTCAGAGGAAAGAATCCTAAGAATATTTAGCACAGAAAATGGTACGCTGACTCAATAATCACTAAGCAAGGCATATATTACTTGAAATAAATCTCCCCAAAAT
This sequence comes from uncultured Clostridia bacterium, assembly GCA_937976095.1. Classification (GTDB taxonomy): domain Bacteria; phylum Bacillota; class Clostridia; order Lutisporales; family Lutisporaceae; genus CALGKJ01. The sequence goes on from CALJSV010000017.1 coordinate 25,669, forward strand.
GCAGAAAATAAGCTTAAGCATACAAAGGTATGCGAAGCAACTATGATATCCATGTACAAAAAGGGAGGTTATGAATATGTCAAGACATAGAGGATTGATGTCAGATACCCTTAAGTATGAAATAGCCCGTGAGCTAGGTGTAGATAATATAGTACAAAGCGAAGGCTGGGGTGGAGTTTCCTCCAGAGATTGCGGAAACATAGTAAAGAAAGCTATAGAGATTGCAGAAAGAAGCATGGCAAATCAGAGATAAATTTTATAAACAAAAAGGCCGGAGTGATTTCTGGTCTTTTTGTCTTTGAGACTTTAGGTCTCCGAGACTTTAGGTCTCCCATAAGCCACTTGTCTCCAATTCTTCCCTTTAACTGTCTTAAACATCCGACAATATGTATTGTATAATAAATATTATAAGAGTAGAATATTAATATAAAAAAGGCAATAAAGGGCTGTGAAGGGGCGAAATTAATGAATGAAAAGTTGAATGTAGCTATCCTTTTTGGAGGAAGGTCAGGAGAACACGAAGTTTCACTTATGTCAGCTACAAATGTAATTAAAGCAATGGATAAAGATAAGTATAATATATATACAATAGGAATAACTAAAGCTGGAATCTGGATGAACTACGAAGGTCCGGCTGATAAGATTCAGGATGGAAGCTGGGAGCAGGAGGCCAAAAAGCTTGACAGCAGCTCTCTCATAAAAAATCTATTTTCAAATATACTAAATGCTGATGGGAAGAGCAGTATAGACGTAGTTTTTCCTGTACTGCACGGACCACATGGTGAGGATGGCACTGTTCAGGGCATGCTTGAGGTGCTGGGTATTCCCTATGTAGGCTGTGGAGTTATGGGCTCGGCTATCGGTATGGATAAAGAGTTTTCCAAGCTTCTTTTTAAGGCCGCAGGAATACCTATAGGTGACTACAAGGTCTACTATAAGCACAATATTAACGGCAGTGTTCAATGTGTGGTGAAGGATGTAGAACAATGCTTTGAATATCCTGTGTTCGTGAAGCCTGTAAATATGGGCTCCAGTGTGGGAATCACAAAGGCACATGATAGGACAGAGCTTATTCAGGCGCTGATAGAGGCTTGTAAGCATGACAGAAAGGTAATAATTGAAGCCTTTGTTAATGCAAGAGAGCTGGAGTGCTCGGTACTGGGCAATAACGAACCAATTGCTTCAGGAGTCGGCGAAATAGTTCCGAGCCATGAGTTCTACGACTATGTAGCCAAATACTTTGACGGTGATAATTCAAAGATAATTATTCCTGCCCAGCTGCCGGCAGAAAAGGCCGAAGAAGTAAGACAGCTTGCCATAAAGGCATATAAGGCTGTTGACTGCTGTGGAATGGCAAGAGTTGACCTCTTCATGGAAAAGACAACTGGACAAATACTAATAAACGAGATAAACACTATCCCCGGCTTCACAAGAATAAGCATGTATCCAAAGCTCTGGGAAGCCTCAGGATTAAACTACGGAGAACTTATAAATAAACTTATTGCGCTGGCGATAGAGAGATATAGGGAAAAGAATTTATAGGGACCAGGGAATAGGGATTAGGGATTAGGGATTAGGGAACAGGGAATAGGGAACAGGGATTAGGGAATAGGGAACAGGGATTAGGGAACAGGGACGAGGGGACTGACACCTGACACCTGACACCTGTCACCTGTTCCCTCCCCCCTGACACCTGTCACCTGACACCTGTTCCCTGTCACCTGTTCCCTGACACCTTTTCTTTGATACGGAGGTTACAAATGTCAAAATTGATTCAGATAAAAGGAAATACTTACTATATACCGGGATCCGTAAACATTGGTGTGATACGTAATGAGAAGGAGCCGGAGAAAAGTATAGTTATAGATACTGGCTTGGATGATGATGCTGCCAGAAAGCTATTGAAGATTCTTGCAGAGCATGGGATGGGTGTTGGAAGTATAATTAACACTCATTCTCATGCAGATCACTGCGGGGGCAATAGCTTTATTGCGAGCAGGACAAGCGCTAGGATATATGCAAGTGGTATAGAAAAGGCTTTTATCGAGCATACGCTGCTTGAGCCCTTCTGCCTTTTTTCAGCTCTTCCTATGAAGGAGCTGGATGTCAAATTTCTTCGTGCGAAGCCCTCTAAAGTAGAGGCTGAGCTTGAAGAAGGAGAAGCCTGCATTGACGGTGTAAAGCTTCAGATAATAGCGCTAGGGGGGCATTCTCCGGGAATGCTTGGAGTTGTTACCGAGGACAATGTTTTCTTTTTGGGAGATGCGGTTTTTTCTGAAGAAATTATCGCAAAATACGGTCTTTTATACATGACTGATGTTAAGGCCGCTCTTGAAACACTTGAGTATATTAAGACTTTAGATTATGATTATTATGTCCCTTGTCATGGTACACCTGCAGAGGATATCAGACTGGCAGCTCAGGCAAACATTGCCTCTATACGGGCAGTGGAAAGCGAGCTTTTAAAATTTTGTACAATTGCAGCAGATAGAGAAAGGTTAGTATCAAGAATAGTAGAAAAGTATAATATTAAGCTCACTGTTCCTCAATACTATCTGACGCTTTCTACTGTATCGGCATTTCTTTCCCATATGACTGATGCGGGAAAGCTTGAAATGGTTTTCGATGAAAACAGACTCAAATGGCATAGAATAATAGATTAAGCAAAAGGAGATTTACATATGACAAAGGCTCTTGCATTGACTTCGGGTGGACTGGACAGTATTTTGGCTGCGAAGCTTATAGAGCAACAGGGTATAGACGTAACGGCAGTATGCTTTAAGTCAGCATTTTTTGGCTCGAAAAATGCCGAAAATATGGCACGACAAATTGGACTGAAGCTAATTGTAGTTGACTTTACAGAAGAGCATCTTGAAATGACTAAGAAGCCCAAAAACGGATATGGCAAAAACATGAACCCTTGTATAGACTGCCATGCAATGATGTTCAGGCATGCAGGCAGAATGCTTAAGGAATTAGAAGCCGACTTTTTGGTTACAGGAGAGGTATTAAACCAAAGACCTATGTCCCAAAACAGAAGAGCGCTGGATATAGTACTGGAGGAGTCAGGCTTTAGGGATAAGATCCTAAGACCTCTATGCGCTCTCAATCTACCTGAAACTGAAATGGAAAAAAACGGGCTTGTAGATAGAAGCAAGCTTATGAGTATATCAGGAAAGTCAAGAAAGATACAGATGGAGCTTGCAAAAACATTGGGAATAAAAGATTATCCGTCTCCTGCAGGAGGCTGTCTTCTTACTGAGCCACAGTTTTCGGACAGGCTCAGGGATCTTTATGATCATGGAAAGCATGCTGTTACCCCACATGATATTGAGCTTTTAAAGCTAGGCAGGCATTTTAGGCTTTCGCCAGCATCAAAGGCTGTAAGCACAAGGACCTTTGATGAATACACCGTATTAAAAGACCTTATCAAGGAGGACTATATAACCTTTGATACCACAGAGCATCATGGTTCTACAGTGGTGTTAATTTCTAATAATGGACAAAATCCAACAGAAGAAGACAAAAAAATTGCCGCCGGGATAGCTGGCAGATATAGTAAGGGTAGAGAAATTGAAAAAGTTGTGGTAAAATATAAAAAAGGCTCAGAAACAGAATACAGTTTTCTTGAAATAAAACCTATGACTGATGAAGAGATAAAGCAGTACTTACTTTAAATTTGATAAGGGGGAATCAATAATGGATAAAAACAAAGGCATACTACTGGAAAGTGGTACAAACGAGTTGGAAATTGTTGAGTTTACCATCGGGGATAACACCTTTGGTATTAATGTTGCTAAGGTTAGGGAAATAATGCCTTATACAAAGGTTACTACTGTTCCTAATTCCCACCCTTGCATAAAAGGTATTTTCAAGCCTAGAGACGCTGTTATGACCGTTATTGATTTGCCGCGTTATCTAAACATAAAGCCAACAGAGGACGAAACAAAAAATCTCTTTATAATCGCAAATTTCAATAAGATATATATGGCCTTTCAGGTTCACACAGTAGTAGGTATTCACAGAATATCCTGGACTGAAATAGAAAAGCCTGATACTACGCTATATGGCGGCAGAGAAGGCCTGGCAACAGGTATCGTTAAGCTTAAGGATAAGCTGATAATAATTCTTGACTTTGAAAAAATAATGGCAGAGATCAGCCCTCAAACTGGCATACAGATATCTGAGGTAGATAAGCTGGCAAATGTTAACAGGGTAAGCAAGCCTATTTTGATAGCAGAGGATTCAGAGCTGCTCACCAGAATGATTCTTGAAGCGTTACACAAGGCTGGTTATGCAAACGTAACTACAACATCTAACGGGCAGGAAGCCTGGGATATGCTCGAAAAGTACAAGGCGAATACCAAAGTAAAGCTTACAGACCAGGTGGCTTGTGTAATAACAGATATTGAAATGCCTCAAATGGATGGTCATAGATTGACAAAGCAGATAAAGACTGACGATGCTCTAAGCAAGCTGCCGGTTATTATCTTCTCATCACTTATAAATGAAGACATGAAAAGAAAGGGCGAAAGCTTAGGCGCAAATGCTCAAATAACAAAGCCTGAAATAGGAAACCTCGTAGGTTTAATTGATAAGTTTGTACAATAGCTAAAGGGAGATGCAGATGGCTAACGATACAAGCATATTTCTACGCATCCTTTCCAGCCAGACAGATATGGAAGGAAACGTGGAGAATATGGAAATATATACTGAAGGCAAGCTTAGTATAAAGGAGCACTGCAGCTATATAAGCTATAAGGAGACTGAGATATCAGGCATGGAGGGTTCCACCACCACGCTGCGGATAGCTCAGGATGAGATAACACTTATTAGATTTGGTAGTATCAATACCAAGCTGTACTTCAAAAAGGGAACCACGACAAAAAACAAGTATGATACTCAATATGGTATTTTTGACATTGAAATATCAACAAGCTCATTGGAGGTTGTTCTATCGGAAGCAGGAGCATCTTCTATCAAGCTTGAATACACAATGAGCTTTGGAGATGGAGCAAGCTATTTTAATAAGCTTACTCTTAACTATTAGACTTGAGTTAACTCGTTGTGCTAGCACAACAAATTAAGTTAAAGGCAGCAAGTTGCTACTAGCAGAAAGTTACTACTAGCGATGGCTGCCTGTTATTTTGTACCATGTGCCGATTATTTGGCAGTAGGTAAAAGGAGTGATATATTGATCCATTCTATTTTTAAGGAAAACATGGAGGAGATCCTCGACAATATAATAGATGAGGGAATACACATTGTTGACAGCTCGGGGAGAATAGTTTACTACAACAAGTTTGCATCAGACCTTGATAATATCAATCCTGCCGAAGCGATGGGAAGACATATACTGGAAATATATCCCTCGCTTACTGAGGAAACCAGCACGATCCTGCTAGTCCTCAAAACAGGAAAGCCCATAATCAACCATCAGCAAACCTTTAAAAATTACAGAGGGCTTCAAATCACCACTATAAACTCGACAATACCAATAAAGTCAGGAAAAAGAGTGGTTGGAGCCATAGAGATTTCCAAGGACATCACTGAGGTTAAAAAGCTCTCAGAAAAGCTTGTTGACCTTCAGGCAGAGCTCCTAAAGGATAGAAGAGCAGACAAAAAGTTTGAGGCAAATAAGGCTGTATATACCTTTGCAGACATAATTGGCACTTCAGACAATATGCTAAAGCTAAAAAAGGATGCAATGGCTGTATCGGATTCGCCATCGCCAGTAATGGTATCAGGAGAAACAGGGACAGGCAAAGAGCTTTTAGTTCATTCTATCCATAATGCAAGCGGCAGAAGAAACAAGCCCTTTATAGCCCAAAACTGTGCAGCTTTACCTGAGACACTGCTTGAAAGCATTCTTTTTGGAACTGTAAGGGGGAGCTTTACGGGAGCAGAGACAAGGCCGGGGTTGTTTGAGCTGGCTGATGGAGGAACACTCTTTTTGGATGAGATTAACTCAATGTCTCTTACGCTTCAGGCCAAGCTTCTAAGGGTAATACAGGATGGAAATGTAAGACGTATAGGAGATACCAAGGTAACACATGTTGATGTAAGGATAATGACAGCAATAAATATTGATCCTATGAGAGCCTTGGAGGAAAAAAGCATTAGAGACGACCTTTTTTACAGACTTAGTGTAATATCACTCAAGATGCCTTCTTTAAGGGAGCGCTATGATGATTTACCACATATGATCAAGCACTTTATTGATAAATATAATACCAGCCTAAAGAAAGCAATTGAGGTAGTGGAGAAGGATGTTTTAGATTTCTTTATGGTTTACCCCTGGCCCGGCAACGTACGCGAGCTGGAGCATACCATAGAAGGAGCTATGAATATTGCAGAGGGCAAGAAAATATACAGCAGCAGTCTGCCCTACTATATGGCGGAGACATTTAAAAGGACTAAGCTTAATACACAGGAGGAAAACATAAAGCCCCTAAAGGATATGCTAGCTGATATGGAAAAGTCAGCCCTTCAGCAAGCTATACAAAAAACCGGCGGGAATATATCCCATGCGGCAGAGCTGTTGGAGATTCCAAGACAGACCCTGCAGTACAAGCTGCTAAAGTATGGGATAGTGCCGAAAAGTGGGCAGTAGACTTTGCTTAGGGTGATGCTTATGGGTCGGCTGCTGGCTACTGGCTACTGCTAATGCACAAAAGTCATGTCGACAATAGATGTTGGCATGGCTTTTGCATATTATTTTGTTAAATAATTATCAGGGAGGCTATTTAATATGAAAAAGGGATGCAAATATGGAACACATAGAGTTATTGAACCAGCAGGAGTACTTCCTCAACCGGCTAAGAAGATAGATAACAACATGGATGAGCTTTATGATAACGAGATACTTATAGATGTTCAAACACTTAACGTTGATTCTGCAAGCTTTACACAAATAAAAGAGCAGGCAGGCGGAGACGAAGCAAAGATAGCTGAGATCATGAAGGGCATAGTTGCAGAGCGCGGCAAGCACCAAAACCCAGTAACAGGCTCAGGCGGAATGCTTATTGGTACAGTTGAGAAAATAGGATCTGCACTTGAAGGCAAGATAGACCTTAAGGTTGGGGATAAAATTGCTACACTGGTATCCTTATCACTTACACCACTTACGATAGATAAAATCAAAGAAATAAGAAAAAATATAGATCAGGTTGATATAGAAGGCAAGGCTATACTTTTTGAAAGCGGCATATACGCGAAGATACCTGCAGATATGCCTGAGAAGCTTGTACTTTCAGCACTGGACGTAGCAGGTGCGCCAGCACAGACAGCAAAGCTGGTTAAGCCTGGCGACATAGTACTGGTTATCGGTGCAGCAGGCAAGTCAGGAACTCTATGCTGCTATGAAGCAAAGAGAAGAGCTGGAGTTACAGGAAAGGTTATAGGGCTATGCCATTCACAAAGCAGCGCAGATAGACTTCAAAAGCTCGGTGTTTGCGATGTAGTAATAGTAGCAGATGCAACAAAGCCGGTTGATGCTATGAAGAAGGTAGAAGAAGTTACAAACGGAGAAATGGCTGATATAACCATCAACAACGTTAATGTTCCTGATACAGAAATGACAAGCGTACTCTGCACAAAGAACACAGGACTGGTATACTTCTTTAGCATGGCAACAAGCTTCACAAAGTCAGCGCTAGGTGCTGAAGGAGTAGGAAGCGACGTAACAATGATAATAGGAAACGGCTACACAAAAGGCCACGCAGAAATAACACTGCAAATCCTAAGAGAAAGCAAAGAAATAAGAGAACTCTTTACAGAGCTATATGCGTAGCGACTAGTTCCGCGACTAGCGACAAATACCCATAGACGAACATCCAACTACCAAAAACCGCAGATTTTAGGAGGTTAAAAATTTGAGAAATTACAAAGACATAGATATGTGGAAGAATGTTACCGAAGAGCAGTGGAATGATTGGAAGTGGCAGGTATCAAACAGAATAACAACTGTCGATGAGCTTAAGAAGGTAATAAACATAACTCCGGAGGAAGAGGAAGGCATACATGAGTGTCTTAAGACTCTTAGAATGGCAATTACACCATACTATGCAATGCTTATGGATCCAAACGATCCAAATTGCCCAATAAGAAAGCAGGCAGTGCCGACTTCTCAGGAGCTTCATGAGTCCTGTGCGGATATGCTGGACCCACTGCATGAGGATGAGGATTCACCGGTGCCTGGATTGACACACAGATATCCTGACAGAGCGCTGCTGCTTATAACTGACCAGTGCTCAATGTATTGCAGACATTGTACAAGAAGAAGGTTTGCAGGACAAAAAGATGATCAAATGCCAATGGCAAGAATAGATAAGGCTATAGAATATATAAAGAATACACCGGTAATAAGAGACGTACTTCTCTCAGGTGGAGACTGTCTCTTGGTTAATGATGATATTCTTGAATACATCATAAGCAATCTAAGAAAAATAGAGCATATAGAGATAATAAGACTTGGCTCAAGAACTCCGGTTGTTCTTCCACAAAGAATAACTGAGGACCTTGTAAACATGATGAAAAAATATCATCCTGTATGGTTAAACACACACTACAATCATACAAAGGAAATAACACCAGAGGCTAAGCTTGCCTGCGAAAGATTGGCAAATGCCGGCATACCTCTTGGCAACCAGTCAGTACTACTAAGAGGAGTAAATGACTGCGTGCACATAATGAGAGACTTAGTTCATCAGCTGGTTAAAATGAGAGTAAGACCTTATTATATATACCAATGCGACCTGTCTATGGGTATTGAACACTTTAGAACAACAGTATCCAAGGGGATCGAGATAATAGAAGGCTTAAGAGGACATACCTCAGGCTTCTGCGTACCAACCTTCGTTGTTGACGCACCTGGAGGCGGCGGTAAGATACCGGTAATGCCTCAATATCTGATATCTCAAAGCAAGCATAAAACAGTACTCAGAAACTTCGAAGGCGTAATCACCACCTATACCGAGCCTGAGTACATTGAGGAAGCATGCAATTGCCCTGTATGCACTAAGCAGTCACAAGACAGCTTATCCGGCGTAGCAGGCCTTCTCCACGAAAACGAGCTAAGCCTAGAGCCAACAAGGATACTAAGAAAAGAAAGAACCCGTAAATAGAGTTCAAGGGATTAGGGAACAGGGAACAGGGATTAGGGATTAGGGATTAGGGAACAGCGGCAAAATCCAAGTAAGACGGTGAATATATGAATCTAATAGACCTCATCTATCCTCAAAGCAAAATAATATCCATAGTAGGTACAGCTAAGAACGTTGGAAAAACTGTAACTCTAAATGAGATAATAGCCCAGTCTGATGAAAAAGGAATAGTCTTAGGACTGATATCAACAGGCAGGGATGGAGAGCGTAGGGATGTCCTTACAAGCACCGAAAAGCCTCCTATTTATGTAAAAAGAGGTACAATAATAACCACTGTGGAAAGTGTTGTCTCGGCAGGCGATAAGCTTGACCACGCGGGGATAGAGATATTATCTGTTACTGATTACACAACCCCTATGGGACGGGTTATTTTAGGGCGTGCAGTAAGTGACGGATATGTGGAGATCTCAGGGCCTCGCTCATCGGCAACCATAAGGCATATGTGCGAAGAAATGCTAGCCTATGGGGCACAGCTTATACTGATAGATGGCTCTTTAGATAGAAGGGCCTCTGCAGCACCTTATGTATCAGATGGTACTATACTTGCTACAGGTGCTGCACTGGCAAGAGGTATGGATGCAGTCATAGAAAAGACAGCACATATTGTCAGAGCTTATTCAGTTCCAAAGCTGGAAGAGGGATACCTTGGAGATATAGCCTTAGATATAATAGATAATGGTAGAACGGCACTTGTTGACAGCAGCGGCGATATAAAATATATAGAGACTCAAACCACCCTGCAGTGTGGGGAGCTGATAGCAGAAAGCCTTGAAGAGACTACGGAATATATAGTACTAAGCGGCTCTGCAACAGCTGAATCCCTAAAAACCATGCTGCTCTCAAGGAAAAGCAATGCAAAAATAGTTATCAAGGATGCAACCCGTATCTTCATACCGCCTTTAGAGTACATGCAGCTGCAAAAGCTTGGTATGGAGCTTCGGGTAGCAGACAAGGTCAATATAATAGCGATTACTGTAAATCCATACTCTCCTGACGGCTATTACTTTGAGCCCTCGGAGCTTTTAGGCCGAATAAGAAGAGAGATACAAGGTATACCTGCTTTTGATGTAGTGCAGGGAGGTTAAACTATGCTGATGGATGAACGGACCAAAAAACTTCTTGATTTTGAAAGGGTGCTAGCTGAGCTGCACCCTATTACACCTTTTGGAATAAAGTGCAAAAACAGCTCAAGATTTTATAGCTCCCATAAAAAGCAGCAGCTGGAGGAGGAGCTTTTAAGAGTTGAGCAGATAAAGGGACTTATTGAGCTTCAGGCAACCACCTTTATGGAGCTAAAGGCAATTTTAAGACAGGTTAAGGATATAAGACGATCTGTAGAACGCTGCATTATGGGCGGAGTTCTAAGTACTGTAGAGCTGTTTGAGCTCAAAAACCTTGGTGAGCTTATAGGCCAGCTTTCTAAGGCTCAAAGCAGGCTGCAGTGGAAGCTTCCCACAAAGTATAGGCTGGAGGAGCTTTTGTGGCTGGAGCAGCTTTTAGATCCTGATAAAACAGGGTTAAAGACATTTTACTTGTACGACAGCTACTCAGAAGAGCTGACTCGAATAAGAAGCAGCAAGCAAAGACTGGAGCATGAGCTGGACAGACATAAGAGACAGTGGGTAAAAAGCATAGAGCAGGAGCTTGGAGTAACCTTCAGAGTTACCTGCGAGCTTTCGGTAAGCAAAAGCAGTACTGAGCTTATACAAAAGCTTAAGTCTCATCCAATGCTGCAGCTGACAAATGAAACCTATGCAAGCACATGCTTTAGAATAAAGCCCGATGAAGAGATGCACAAAATAGGTGCCGAGCTGGAGCTCTTAAAGACAGAAGAAGCAGCAGAGGAAGCCTCAATACTGGAGCGGCTGTCGAGAAGTATAGCTGCCCATGGAGAAGAGCTTCTTAAAAGCATGGATGCCATAGGGGAATTTGATCTGCTGATGGCAAAGGGCTATCTGGCAATAGGTCAAAGGGCTGTAAGACCGATGCTTACAGATAAGGGACTTATGCAGATAAGCGATGGCAGAAACCCTGTAGTAGAGGCTGAACTAAAAAAAAGAGGTAAGGTCTACAAAACCATAAGTGTTTGCCTTGATAAGGCTGTGACACTGATAACCGGTGCAAATATGGGAGGTAAGACAGTTTCACTAAAAATGATGGGCTTGCTTGCAGCCATGGCTCACTTTGGACTGCTGGTGCCTGCGCATTATATGGAGCTGCAATTATATGATTTTATTTTTTTATCAGCAGGTGATGAGCAATCCATTGATCTTGGGCTAAGTACCTTTGGTGCAGAAATGCTGGGTATAAGAGATATGCTGTCAAGGACAGACGAAAGGGGTCTCGTGCTTGTCGACGAGCTGGCAAGAGGTACAAATCCTCATGAAGGCTACGCAATATCCTTTTCGATAATTGACTACCTGCTCCATAAGCCCTGCACAGCTGTCATCACCACCCATTTTGACGGACTGGTAAGACATGAGACCAAGCATTTGCAGGTCAACGGACTAAGAAACCTGAGCGAGGAGCTAATAAGCACTCCGGAGCTTATTTCAGAGCATATGGACTATACCCTTATAGAAGCAGATCAAAGCTCAGACGTACCCAAGGATGCAATACGAATTTCAAAACTTATGGGTATACCTAAGGAAATAATAGATAAAGCAGAAGAAATAATGAAGAATAGCTAAAACACAAGGAGTTGTTTTTATGAGTAAACTTAAACTTGACCCCAAGCAGATTGGCAAAGCCAGAGAATCAGCAAAGCATATTGCAGAGGATATGCAGCAGTTTATAGACAAGCATACTACAGTGGCGGTTGAGCGTACAATTGCCAGACTTATGGAAGTGGATGGAGTTGACGATGTTGGTACTCCACTCCCCAATATACTTGTAGACAGCCTCAAAAAAGCAGGAGTGCTTAATGTGGGAGTATCCTATTTCATTGCCAATGCAATGCTGAGCACTAAGCTAAGCCCGCAGGAAATAGCAGAAAAGGTAGCAGCAGGAGAGCTAGATATTACCAAGCTTCCATTACAGCCCCAAGAGCAGATAAAGGCACAGGCACAAGCTCTGGCTGAAAAAATGGTAGAAAGAATAAAAAGCAACAGAGAAAAGAGAAACGAGTATCTTTCAACCCTTGGAGAGGGCAGAAAGCCATATTTGTACGTAATAGTTGCTACAGGAAACATATACGAGGACGTAGTGCAGGCACAGGCCGCTGCAAAGCAGGGTGCTGATGTAATTGCCGTTATAAGAACCACAGGTCAGAGTCTTTTGGATTATGTACCTTATGGTGCAACAACTGAGGGCTTTGGAGGCACCTATGCTACTCAAGAGAACTTTAGAATAATGAGAAAAGCTCTTGATGAAGTAGGCGAAGAGGTAGGAAGATATATAAGACTCTGCAATTACTGCTCAGGTCTTTGCATGCCTGAAATAGCAGCAATGGGAGCTATGGAAAGACTGGACGTTATGCTGAACGATGCACTCTACGGGATTCTTTTTAGAGACATAAACATGCAAAGAACCCTTGTAGACCAGTTCTTCTCAAGAGTAATAAACGGCTTTGCCGGAGTAATAATAAACACAGGGGAAGACAACTATCTTACTACTGCAGACGCAGTTGAAGAGGCACACACAGTGCTTGCTTCACAGTTTATAAATGAGCAATTCGCTCTTAAGGCAGGCATTCCGGAGGAGCAAATGGGCTTAGGTCATGCCTTCGAAATCGAGCCCGGACTCGAAAACGGCTTTTTGCATGAGCTGGCACAGGCTCAAATGGCTAGAGAAATATTCCCTAAGGCACCACTGAAGTATATGCCTCCAACAAAGTTTAAGACAGGTAATATTTTCAAGGGTCACATACAGGATGCCCTCTTTAACGTAATATCTGTCTGGACCAATCAGGGAATACAGCTGCTTGGCATGATGACAGAAGCCATACACACTCCATTTATAGCAGACAGAGCATTAGCTATAGAAAATGCAAGATACATCTTCAACAACCTGAGAAGCATAGGTGATGAAATAGAGTTCAAGGAAGGCGGAATGATTCAGACTAGAGCAGCCGAAGTAGTTGCTAAGGCAGCAGAGCTGATTCAGGAAATAGAGAAGGAAGGTCTGATGTCAACCCTTGAGCAAGGCAAGTTCGGCGGCGTAAAGCGAAGCAGAACAGGCGGAAAGGGACTTGACGGAGTAGTCCAAAAGGACGAAAAGTACATGAATCCATTTATAGAATTAATGCTAAGCAATTAATGGTCGGCAAACACAATAAATATGGAGGTTTATATATATGAGTTCAGGTCTTTATTCCATGAATAAAAGAGAATTTGACATAACCTTTGATCCTAAGAGAGTCAAGCCCTACGGAGATACAATGAACGATGGCAAGGTGCAGCTCAGCTTTACTCTCCCCATAAAGGCAGACGAGGTAGCGGCTGAGGCAGCAAAGCTTTATGCTATGAAAATGGGTATTGAAGAGCCTAGCGTGGTTCACATGTCAGACCTTGGTGTAGGCTATACCTTCTTTGTAGTATATGGCAGCTGTGTTCACACAATAGATGTGACTGATATAAAGGTTGCAAAGGTTGAAAGCTCAGTAATGAGCATGCATGAGGTTGACGAATATATCAAAGCTAATATAGGAAGAAAGATAGTTGTGGTAGGTGCAAGCACAGGTACTGATGCCCACACAGTAGGCATTGATGCCATTATGAACATGAAGGGCTATGCAGGACACTATGGTTTAGAAAGATATGATATGATCGAAGCATATAATCTTGGAAGTCAGGTGCCTAACGAGGAGTTTATCAAAAAAGCAGTAGAGCTTAACGCTGACGCATTACTGGTATCTCAGACAGTAACCCAAAAGAATGTACATGTTCAAAACATGACAAACCTAATAGAGCTCCTTGAGGCAGAAGGACTAAGAGATAAGTTTATAGTAAGCTGCGGTGGTCCAAGAATCTCCCATGAGTTTGCAAAGGAGCTGGGCTATGATGCAGGCTTTGGAGCAGGAACCTATGCTGAGGATGTAGCTTCCTATGTAGTTCAGGAAATAACAAACAGAAAATGGACAATGAGTCTAAAATAAATAAAAAAATCGGCAATTCAGTTTTGAAGTGCCGATTTTTTATTTATTTAGCGTCCCCTTCGCCGGTAGAATCACCGGTAGAATCAGGAATATCTTCTTTTGCAGAGACCTTAAAGCTAAAGCTGTAGGTGCTGCTGGAGCCCTTGCTGTCCTTTACTGTGAGGCTTACTGTATAGCTACCCTCTGTGGTAAAGGTATATCGTGCAGACTGTTCGTTACCAAAAATTTTCTTATACCCTGCAGCATCAGTTATTTTCCACTCGTAGCTTTTTATTGAGTCATTAGAATCAGGGTCGGTGGACTCACTTACAAAAACAACCTCATCGCCAACCTCGATCTTACTCTTGCTTGTACTAAACTTAGCTGTTGGCACATGGTTCTCGCCCTTCGTCACAGCCTCCTGTGATAGAGCGCCGCCAGTAAGGATGCCTCTAACCAAAGGCGTATCCCTTAGCAGCCATGCTCCGGCCAGTACAGCCCCAAGCACAAAGAGTATTACAACTCTTCTTATAAGGCTGACGGATTTGCGACGCTTGGCTTTTTTCATATTTTTCATAATTTGCTTACCTACAGAGGTACCCTCAATAAAGGTAGAATACAAAAGTGAGGTCTTAAAGTCCTTGTGAACCTGTGCAAAGCTATTATATTGACCCTCGTAGCATTTTTTGAGAGTATTAAGAATGCTTGGAGGGACATTGTCCTTATCCTTTTCCAGTGTGGCTCCTACTGTATTAGAAAACAGAGAGCACAAAAGATCAGCACCACGGCATATGGCTGATTTGCTATCAGCATTCATATCGCTAACAGAGGGCTTGAAATTGACATTAATGCAGATATTTCTTCTGCCCACTATGGATATGCATTCCGGGTTGCAGAATATATGTCTCAGAATAGGATTTGCTGCATCCAGCTTACTGAAATATGTTAAAAAACTATCTGCAATATACATTTTATCGCTGAGTCTTAAGCTGTTTTCTGAAATATATTCGTTGAAAGGTGTGCCTCCGCATGGCTTTCCAACTATATATAGCTTGGATTCATGATAGAAGGCATCTACAAAATTGCTGATAGATGCAATTGCCTGCTCGTCAAAAGCACTCTTTAGCAGAAGGGCAATCTCATCAGCTTCTATTTCATTTATGATAAGCTTGTCGATATTGTATTTTGTAACATCCTCTGCAATGTAAATTCTCTGGAGCTCATCGCTGTAGGTGGTCTCCAAAATACCATACTGCTCTCGAATAATACGTTCGTCCATATAGTCACCTCTCTCAAAAAACAACCTCAGCCTACAATATTCTACATAAAGCAAAATTTTCCTTTAAATATTCGAAAAAATTCGATATATTGTGATTTTTTTAAAAAGACCAACCATATATGGATAATGACGTGTAAAATTTTACCATATAAGCATAAAAAAAGTGCACCCTTTTGAGGTGCGATATGAGTGGGGTTAACGATTGTGTGTCTCTATTAATTGTGAGACATTCAGGGGTTAAATACATGTTAATTATAATATACACAGAATGAATATGCAATAGGTTTTTGAGAAAAAAATTAAAAAATTTTGGAAGAAAATCTGCACCTTATTAGATGAGTGTTTAATTTAACATCGATAAAACCATTGAAATTCCAATAAATTTTAAAACAGACATAAAAATGACAAAAAAAGACTCTTCAAAACCACATGCTTAATATGTATGCATAAATGTATATTTATACATAAAATACAATGACTATGCATAACTATAACGCAAGGAACGGGAACCTTTCAGATAAAATATAGTCTAAGTGCTAAAACTTGGATTATTAAAGTTATATTACAAATGAACAAATTCCCATGGAAATTGTGGTATAATTTTAAAAAATAACTCGAAATACATAACAAAAAACCAAAAAAATGACGATATAAGAATTAAACTGTGCATAACTGCCAACAGTTCTAACCCAGCTACTAGCGACCAGAGACTAGCGACTAAAAGCGCCCAGCGCCAAGAACTGAGCGAAGCTCATACATATACCCATACTAAACGGAGGTTTTTTATATGAAAAAGAAAGCTGCAAAAATCAAAAAAATGCTCTCAGCTATAATTGTTATGACAATGATTTTTTCAATTTTTTCGGGATTGATTGTAGTACATGCAGCACCGGGAGTTACAAGTATAAAGTATGAGAGAGTCAGAGAGAACACTGTTTTTGGTCCAACTGAGAAAAACAGTCTTGTAATATACGGAAACGGCTTTAAGCAGCCCAAGGTCAAAGGCGGTATGGTATCAGAAATACCACTGCCTATAAACACCGCGCTGTCCAATGAGGACGTAATAGTAATAGACAATCAGGAAGCCCTTGACAAGATAAAGGGTATTCCAAACGTAATTGTAGTACAGAATGAGGGTACCACAGATATTACGGGAGGCGGTATATCCTTTGACTTAACAAGCATACCTACTGTAAGCAGTACATCCTCAGGCAAGGTCTATGTAAATGACCCGTTGGTGGTATCAGGCCTTGGCTTTAATTCCCTGTCCCTTATTAATGACACCATAGCGATTTCAGGAACCCAATATGCTTTGAACGCAGCAGGAGTGACCATAGAAAACGACAGCTCAATAAGGATTCAAAATGTAAGAGCACCCATAAGCACGGGGCTTAGCAATGTAGTAATCACCCGTAAGCTTGGGGGAGATCCAAGATACCAGATTATATCAACTCTTAAAAACAGCATAACAGTAGTCAGCAAAATAACTGACATAGAGATAGAGCGTGTAGACCCAAACAGCGGACCCAAAAACAGAAGCAATACCATAAGCATTTTTGGAAAGCCGGGCAAATCAAACTTCAATAACGGTATGAGAATATTTGTAGAGCAGCCTATGACTACAACTGTTGAAGCAACAAACAGAGGAACTATCGTAGATGCCTCAGGAAACGTAATAGGACTGAGGGTTGAGCTTCCTGCAAGAGCAATTGCGGGCTCTGTCAATCTTTTGCTTACCACGCCGGACAGAGGAAGCGAATTCCTAATAACCAGCGCCTTTACCTATTTGGATCTTGGGAATAACCTTTCCATAGATGAGCCTGATGGGATATCGCCGGCTTTCAAAAAAGAAACAGAGTACAAGCCTATAACCATAAAGGGACGTAATATAGGTTATTTCTACAGCGGAGCCTATGATAAATTGAGTGGATTAGCTACTCCTACTGATACACTAATAAAATACAACAGCTATCTCAGCTTCAATGATCCGGGAGCATATAAGGTAAAGTACACGGGTATATACAATGGAAGCATACCTGTAACGATACTGAGGGAGATAAAGGTATTTATCGACCAGCCTGCTGAGATACTCAATTCTCCTGAGGTAGTATTTACTAGAGATAAGGACACCATAACTGTACTTCCTAAGGACGTAACAACAAACGAAGACAAGCGTGTAAACGTAATTATACAGACCACCACAACTGTTTTTGATGAAACAAATCCTTTGAACCTTACAATTTACTACACAAGAAACGAAGAATATAGAGTAGTCAATGGCTTTACCTATATACCAAATGAGCTTGCGCCTAAGATTACCTCAGTGACTCCTGAATTTGGACCAAATGACAGAGAAATATACATGACTGTATTCGGCACTCAATTCCAGGTGCTTGAAGACGGCTCGCTGCCAAGTGTAAAGGTAGGAGGAAGAACCTATACGGATGTAAAGGTATACGACGATAGAAACAGATTGGTAGACGGTAGGATTGTAGGTCTGGGTACAAAGATAAAGCTTAAGATGACTCCGCCAACACCTGTTGAGCCGGGGCTTGCAGGAGCTGTGGACGTAGTAGTTGTAAACCCTAGCGGCGGACAAGCTACACTTGCCAATGGCTTTGAGTTCAGAAACCCAAACCCTATAGTAAGACCTGCAGAAAAGATGCCTACGATGACAGAGATAAAGCTTCCTCTGGCAGATTTAAGAGGAGGTAAGATCAGTGGAGAAAAGGTAAGGATTACCGGTGCGAACCTTGATACCTCTGCGGATACAAAGCACAGAATAGTAGTAACAATAGACGGTGAAAAGGCAGAGATAGAGGGAAGAGTCAGCTCCGATGGAAAAACAGTAACCATCATTCCTCCTCCTGGTACTGTTCCTGGAAAGACAAAGCTCCAGATTTTTAATGAGGACGGTTCCATGGCCAGCGAGGACTTTGAATATCGACTAATAACCTCGGCACCCAAAATAATCAAGATAATTCCGGACAGTGGCGGTAAGGGCACTAAGCTTGTCATAAAGGGAGAGGACTTCCTGCTTCCTGACCCGACTGTTCCGCCGGATGACCCAAGAAGAAAGGGAACTGTGGTGCTTTTTAACGGCATAGAGCTAAACGCCTACAACTATCTTCCGGTAGGTACTGTGACGGAGACAGGCGGAAGCATATACTACAGCGGAAGCTATGATCCTGACGGAGCTGGCCCGCTGCCTGCATATACAGTAACAGGACAAATGGGTCAGGTACAAGATATAACCACAATATACGTAGATGTTCCTGATAGACTTTATTCCTACTTAGCCGGAGATGCGCCTTATCTCAGCCATACTGATCTTCCTCTGGGGAATATCAAGGTTGAGGTGCTGAATCCAGATGGAGCAAAGTCAAAGGAAAACATAATATTTAAGTTTTTAAACCCTGCTACCTTCCCGACTATAGACAACGTTGACGGCATAGTGCCGGACAGCGGCTCTATAAACGGAGGCACCATAGTTACAATAAGAGGTACAAATTTTAAGCAAAATAACCTAAAGGTTTACTTTGGCTCAGAGCAATCCAAAAATATACAGTTTGTAAATTCAACAGAGATAAGAGCCTTGGTGCCGGTATATCCATATGCACTGCCTCCAAACTCCAGTCAGCTTCCTGTGCCGGTAATGGTAATGAACTATGATGGAGGAGCGGCAGTTAAGAACAACGGCTTTACCTACAGAATACCCGGAAGTAATCCAGTGATAGAATCACTGTCGCCCAACAAGGGAAGCTCTGCAGGAAACGAAGAAGTAGTAATAAGAGGTACGGACTTTAGAAGGCAGGGAGACAACTCAGGCCTTCCAAAGGTGTATTTCAATGGCAGAGAAGCTAAGGTTACCTGGTATGGCAACAGCAACATAAGTGAAATACTAACGGTAATAACTCCGCCAAGTACAGTTGACGGACCTGTGGATGTAGTTATAGTAAACCATGATTCAGGCTCCTTTACCTTTAAAAGCTACACATATCAGAAATCAGCACCGACGATAACCAGTATAACACCTGATAAAATCAACAAAAACGGAAATGTAAAGCTTCAGATAAATGGTACTAACTTCAAAAAGGCTGACTTTACAAGCCTGACCAGCAATCCAACGGCTCAGGTGAACAGACATACAAATTCACCTGAGCCTGCCAGCAGTGTTATAGATACACTGGTAGCCTATGGGGACAACACCACAGGTGACAAAAAGGTTA
>CALJSV010000018.1 GCA_937976095.1 uncultured Clostridia bacterium
CTTAGTGAGACAGATTCCGCACTTAGCACATTTTGCGTTGTCTATAGTATATAATGACTTTGGTTGACCTGATATACAGGATACAGGACACTGCTTAGCACAGATTCCACAGCCCTTACACTTTTCAGCTATTACTACATAGTTGAGAAGTGAAGTACATACTCCAGAAGGGCATCTCTTTTCGTTAATGTGCGCTTCATACTCATCTCTAAAATACATTAGTGTTGATAATACAGGGTTAGGTGCAGTTTGTCCAAGTCCGCAAAGTGATGCATTCTTGATAGTCTTAGCTAGTGATTCCAATGTGTCTATATCACTTGGTTCACCCTTGCCTTCTGTGATTTTATCAAGGATTTCAAGCATTCTCTTTGTGCCTTCACGACATGGAGCACACTTTCCGCAGGACTCGTCAACTGTAAAGTCCAGGAAGTATCTTGCGATATCAACCATACAATTGTCTTCATCCATAACTATCAGACCGCCTGAGCCCATCATTGAGCCAAGTGCTATTAGGTTGTCATAATCTATTTGAACATCTAGGTGCTGAGCTGGTATACATCCGCCTGATGGTCCTCCAGTTTGCGCAGCCTTATACTTCTTTCCATTAGGAATTCCGCCGCCTATTTCGAAAATAACCTCTCTCATTGTTGTACCCATAGGTATTTCAACAAGACCAGTGTTATTTATCTTTCCGCCAAGTGCAAATACTTTCGTACCCTTGGACTTTTCAGTACCCATGCTTGCAAACCACTCTGGTCCGTTTAGGAATATTGGAGGTATGTTTGCATAGGTTTCAACGTTGTTTAGTATTGTAGGCTTGCCAAACAAACCTTTAACAGCCGGGAATGGAGGTCTTGGTCTTGGCATACCTCTTTGACCTTCAATTGAAGCCATAAGAGCAGTTTCCTCACCACAAACGAAAGCTCCTGCTCCTAGTCTTACTTCAAGGTCAAACTTAAAGCCAGTTCCAAGAATATTATCTCCAAGTAATCCATAATCTCTTGCTTGATCTATAGCGATATTCATACGCTTAACTGCTATAGGATATTCAGCTCTAACATATAGATAGCCCTGATCAGCACCTATTGCATAAGCAGCTATAGACATAGCTTCTATTACAGAGTGTGGATCTCCCTCAAGTACGCTTCTGTCCATGAATGCACCTGGGTCTCCTTCGTCAGCATTGCAAAGCACATACTTTTTGTCACTAACTGACTTGGAAGCAAACTCCCACTTAGTACCGGTTGGGAAGCCGCCGCCCCCTCTTCCTCTAAGTCCTGATTGCTTAACAACATCAATAACCTCTGTAGGCTTCATTGAAGTAAGAACCTTTTCCAGAGCCCTATAGCCATCGAAGGCAATGTATTCATCAATATTTTCAGGATTGATAACACCGCAGTTTCTTAGTGCTACTCTGATTTGCTTCTTATAGAAGTCAACTTCATCAATTGACTTTATGTGATCTTCTGCAACTGTTTCCGCGTATAAAAGTCTCTTTACAATTCTACCCTTTAACAAGTGTTCTGAAACAATTTCTTCTACATCTTCCGGCTTAACCTGACTATAGAAGGAAGCTTCAGGATATATTATTACTATTGGTCCTAATGCACAAAGACCAAAGCAGCCTGTTCTTTCAACTACAACTTCATTTTCTAAACCATGCTTTTTAAGCTCATTTTCAAAGTTCTGTGCGATAAGCTCAGATCCGGCAGAGTTACAGCCAGTACCTTTACATATCATGACATGAGAACGATACATCTCCATTTGTATATACCTCCTAATAGTTTCAACTGCTTATTTCTATTTATCTTCAGCACCGATTGTGTATTCATCAACTATCTTACCCTGCATTACATGCTCGTTTACGATTCTTAAAGCTTTAGCAGAAGTAACCTTTACGTATGTTACCTTATCTTCGCCTGGTCTGTAAACCTCAACGAGTGGCTCAAGTCTGCACATACCGATACAGCCCGTTTGTGCAACAGCTACATCTGACAGATTGTTCTTTTTTACTTCATCCATTACTGTAAGAAGCACTGGTCTTGCTCCTGCAGCGATACCGCAGGTCGCCATACCCACTACTATTCTTGTACCTGTTCTATCTCTACGGATATTAATTGTATCAAGCGTCTTTTTTCTGATTTCTTCCAACTCTTTTATAGATTTCATTTCTACACCCCTCCACCAATATTACTCAAACCTTCAGTGATATAGTCTTTAATCCAGTTCAAAACATCAGGCTCTGATAATGCTATATCATCACCCAACACTTGTTTCACTTCTCTTGTATCAAAACAGAATTCAAATGTCTCTGCAGCCTTTGATATTATGTAGTGCTTATATAAATAGTCTGTATAAGTACTGCATAATATAAGGCTTATCATGGTTTCTACCATATTGCCTAAGGGTACACGATCTATATGACTATGCTTAAAATAAGCCTTTAGTCTCGTTCCTACATTAAGCTCAGATGATATCTCCAAATCTCCATCACATTGTTTGCATGCAGCAAGCATTAAGGGTACTCCTAGCCCGACTCTTCTAGTGGTTCTGGACGTAACAAAGGGATCCTTAACCTTTTGGAGGAACTCCTTGCTCATACCCTTTCCATTATCAACTATATCTATAGTTAATAAGTCCTTAATGAAATCCTCTTCAATAGAAAGCTCTACCAGAGTTGCTTCTGCAGCAATAGAATTCTGTACCAAATCCAGAATATGAAGTGAAAGCTCCTTCATATTAGTACTTCTTTAAAATGTCAGCTACATCTGCAGGCACTAGCTTTCCATAAACGTCTTCATTAACCATGATTACCGGAGCTAATCCACAGCATCCAAGGCATCTAGTAGCTTCTAAAGTAAATTTTCCATCCTCAGTTGTTTCACCAGACACAACCTTAAGCTGATTCTTGAACTCATCAAGTATTACCTGTGAATCCTTAACATAGCAAGCAGTACCCATACATACGCCTATTGTATACTTTCCTCTTGGCTTTAATGTAAATCTGGAATAAAAGGTTGCTACTCCATAAATCTCAGCCATAGGAACATCAAGTCCTTCAGATATTATTTTTTGCGCTTCTTCTGGTAAATATCCGAAAAGCTCTTGTGTCTCATTTAGCACTGGCATAAGTGGTCCTGGCTTTCCTTTGTACGTGTTTATAAAATGCTCTAGCTTGTCCATTTTTTCTTTAAAGGTCATTTCAGCCATTAAAGAGTTCCCTCCTTCAAAATACATGATAAAATATATCTAATTGACAGAAATTTATCAATTAAATAGCTCCAAAGATTATTGTAACATAAACAAATTAATTTTTTAACAAAAATTTTTATTTTTTGTTTATATTTTTTAAATAAGTCTATTCAAGGTTATCCAGTTTTCCAAATAACTCACTTACAGTAAGACACTCCAAATCAATAAAAAACTCTCTTTCATTGATATCCCACAAATAATGAGCATCCGAGGATATTATGTATTTGTACTTTTTTAGAAAGCCCCACTTATCCATCAGCTTTTCAGGTTGATTTTTTTTGGATATTTCAATGGTTTTGACCTTAAGAGCCGGTGGTATAAAGCCTAGATTTGTAATTATGCTAAAGCCTGCTCTGTCTACATGCGCAGGTATACATATCCCGCCTAGTCCTCTAACAAGTACAAAAACATCATTTACAGAAAGTGTGGTAGAAGCTAAAAGAAGCTTTTCCACCTTGCCTGTTACGTTATCGGAGCTATCTATTATAAGCTGCCTGCCAAATACCTCTTCTTTGTTTTTGATATTTGGCAAGCTGTTATAAACTATTTCACCAAACTTCTGTGCACTCTCGAGCTTTCTAAATAGGCATATAATATGAACCTCTTCTTTAGTTTGAACCTCCATACCGGGTATTACCATAAGACCATTTTCCTTTGCTACCTCCATAACAGCAGGGAGATTTTCACAGGAATTATGATCAGTAACTGCAATAATGTCCAAGCCTTTAAGAAGCGCCATATTTACTATGTTGTTGGGAGTCATATCGTCATCACCGCAGGGTGAAAGAGCTGTATGAATATGAAAATCAACAGCAAATTCCATGGCTATTTACCTATTTCAAGCTCATACAAGCCTGTTGCGAGCTTATACGCAGTTAACCCAGATGCAAGCACAGGTATACCTTCTTCGTCAGCCTTTGCCAGTGACTCTGCTTCAACCTCTATACCTTCAGGAACTATAATACAGCCCAGCTCCAAAAGTGATGCTACTGCAATTACATTGGAGTGTGTCATAACAGTTATCCACGCATCTCCTTTTTGAGCGTTTGCCATTACCCAGCTTAGAAGATCACAAATGTATACCCCATTTATATCTCTTTCAAGTCCATTATTTCCTGCCAGTACCTTAAGCTCCAGCTTATCGCATACATCCTTTAAATTCATGCTATCACCTCTTATGAATTTTTCTTTTTATTACGAAAGTTTTCCATAGTCTTTACGATGCAAACAGACCTTGGGTTTTCGCCCTTTACAATATCTTCGGCAAAGGCTTTGCAGGTCGGTGCACCACATACACCGCAGTCAAGTCCCGGAAGATATTTGAGTATTTCCTTTATCATTTCCATTTTTTTCATTGACTTTGATATATCCTTATCAAGCCTCATTATAGACCTGGGCTCTATTTGCTCCGTCAGCCTGACAAGCCCGTCATTGTACATCCTTATAGCCTCTTCAATATACTCAGGTGTATGTTCCGGCATAGGAAGCTCCTTGGCCAGTATTCGGATTCTGTTTCGAGATATAAAAGGATTCTCAATTGTGAGCGGACCTCCTACACAGCCTCCCAGACATGCAGTTCCTTCAAAAAACTCCAGACCCTCAAGCTTGCCCATTTCTATTTCCTCAAGAACCTTAATAACTTCTCCAATGCCGTCAACTGCCAGATAATTTTCAGAGCCGATTGCCTTTGACTGCCCTCCAATTATTGGCCACATCATTGAGCTGCTTGTGCTCTTTATAATGTTTTCCGGCTCAACATTGTTAAGATTCCTTAGTATTTCTCCAAACACCGACTTCATTGAAACCACACCATCAACATAGGACTTCTTTATTCCCAATGGATTTCTTATACTGGTTACCCTTGCAGTACATGGCGATATGAAAATTACTCCAATATCCTGCATATCCAAGCCTGTCTTTCGCGTTGCGTCCTGCTTTGCTATTCTTGCAGTTATCTCTATAGGCGTTTCTATGTCAATAATATTTGGTAAAAGATCAGGAAATCTTATCTGAATAAGCCTGAGTATGGCTGGACAGCTGGAGTTAATAAGCGGTCTTGGAGCATCCTTTTTCAAAATGTGATTAGATATCACCGCACTGATTATTTCAGCACCCAAGGCCGGCTCATATACTTCATCAAAGCCCAAACTCTTAACTGCTGCCAGCATTTCACCAATTTTTACCTTGCTATTGAATTGACCAAACAAAACCATTGAAGGAATTGCTATAGTATATGCAAACTTTTTTGTGATACTCAAGCTATCTGCTACAGCACTTTTTGCATGGTTTGGACATATTCTTATGCATTCTCCGCAGTCTATGCATTTTTCTCCGATGATTCTAGCTTTTCCATCCCGCAGCCTGATCGCCTCAGTAGGACATACCTTGAGACAGCTGGTACAGCCAATGCACCTATCTTCCTCTAATATAACGGAATGGAAATACTTGTTGCTCATCTAATCACCTGCTTTCAAAGATATCTCCATAGTTATCGTAGTTCCTTTACCATATACAGATTCAACCTTAAATTCATCAGTACATTTTTTCATGTTTGGCAGACCCATGCCTGCGCCAAAGCCCATTTCCCTTATTTTTTCAGTTGCAGTTGAATACCCTTCCTGCATGGCAAGCTCGATGTTTTCAATACCTGGCCCCTTATCGCTTGCAACTATTCTTACGAAATCAGGTGCCAGCTCCAGCTCCATCTGTCCACCATGTGAATGTATTACTATATTTATCTCTGCTTCATAGGAAGCTATAGACAGCCTTCTAATCAATCCTGGGTCGATTCCAAGCTGCCTTAGAATTTTTTTGATATTGCTTGAGGCTTCACCTGCTCTAACAAAGTCATCCTTCTCGACATTAAACGTATATTTCATCGTTTCCATGCAGCATCCTCCAGAATCTACGTAAATTTTTCATAGATGTTTAATCAAGGTCCAAGCCTTCCAAGCCATTGCTGAAAAGCTTTCCCGATGCGGTATACATAGTATCCCTTGTGGTTAATAGCACCATATTGTTCTGCTGTGCCAGCTCAATTATCTCCCCATCTGGCTTTTTTCCTCTTACAAATACTATGGCATTTAGCTCTGCCATTTCAGCAGTTCTTATTACCTGTGAATTCATAAGACCTGTGAGGAGCACAGTTTTTCCCTTAACATATGCTAACACGTCACTCATCAGATCAGAACCAAAAGCATAGGAAACATCATAATCTAAATATTCATTGCCGCAAAGTATTTCAGCTTGAAGAATATCCTTAATTTCCCCTAACCTCATACAAATTTCCTCCCATTTTTATAATAATTAGCCTTTGTTTATAAGTTAAAGCTTACTTTAGATTTTTCAAATTGACTACATAATCATCATACCTGCTTAACTATATTCTGTAAAGTTTCATAGAGTTTATTTCGAAAATATATATGAAGTGCTTGTTACCTGTATAGTAGCTTTAAAAGCACAAAAGCTGCTGCATAAGCTGTGGAGGGTATAATAATTAAGAAAACCAGAACAAGCATTATGATGCGAGCTTGCTTTTTCTTTAGTTTCTTTAGTCTTTTGTTTCTCATAATCCACACCTCATAATTGAAAATTTGAATTGCACACTGATTTAATTATAAGCTACTAAGCAGCCTGTGCAAACGAAAATCTTTTGCCATTTATATATATTGATAGAAGTATTTATTTATAATAGAATTAAATAAAGGAGTGATTGTCTATGTCTAACCTTCTTAATTCCATATTACGGCAAAAGCTTATGGAAATCCAGAGTCAGCTGCCATCTTATGTGAAGCTCATAAAGGAAAAACCAAATACCTTTCAGGATGTGTTGGATACTCAGATAAGCACTGATGAGGCAACTGCCAATGTCTTTGAAGCGGAAGGTAATTATTTTAACGATATTGATTATAAAGGCGACTATAGTGAGCTTATAAATCAAGCTGCAAAAAAATACAACATAAGCGGTAATCTTATCAAAGCAGTAATCAAAGCTGAATCCAACTTTAATTCCAGAGCAGTTTCACATGCAGGAGCAATGGGCTTGATGCAGCTTATGCCCGGAACCGCCAAATCTCTTGGAGTGACAAATGCTTTTGACCCTGCACAAAACATAGATGGCGGCGTCAGGTACCTGAGAGATATGCTGAAGCAATTCGGTGGCAACCTTGAGCTTGCACTGGCGGCATATAATGCAGGACCTGGAAATGTAAAAAAATACGGAGGAATTCCTCCTTTTAATGAAACTCAAAATTATGTTAAGAAAATTATGGCCAGCCTTCAAAACAAAGTATAAGCTTATATATTAATCTGCTAACAAAAATAACTCCCTAAAAAAGGAGTTATTTTTGTTACGTTTACAATGCTTTATTCATTATAATAAAATCTTCGGTATGATCATTAAGTCTTATATATTGCTCTATGGTTCTCATGTAGCAGAAGCCTAGACTCTGCCAAAACATTCTTCCGATTTTGTTTCCTGCTATCAAGCCAACATATACCCTTTTCACATCATAGGATTTGTTGAGAAGCTCCATCATTGCAATGATTACTTTTTTGCCAATGCCTTTTTTTTGCTGGCTTGAATCAATCAAAATAGAGGATATCCAAGCCTCCTCACTGTTTTCGTAGTCTATTCTGCCTTTTACTACTCCAACGAGTACATTAACTCCACTGCTCTTGCAAAATAAGCCTGCAAAAAATTCATGGCTGTTTACCAGAACCTCGAGATATTTCTCATTAATCTCGTCTATAGACAAAGCATGGTCTATGCCTGTAGCGTACATATTCTGCTCATTTTGATTATAGAGCTTTAATACCTCGCCAAGGCTTTCCTTGCTAATGTCTTCAAAATGTAATTCACCTATCTGCAAGCTAATTGTTAGCATACTCAATCACCTATCACAAAATTTCGTAAAATATAATAAAAATCATTAGTGTCTGGTGTTTAATTAAAAATGATTATTATATGCTTATAGTATTCTACAAAGGGTATTAAAATCCTTCTTTCAAAATTTAACAGAAGCTATGACACTAATTACTTATCTTTTCTTCCTTACTGCTGACCAAATATTTCAAGTAGCAGCTGATTCATTTCAGACTTGCTGATTGCAACCGGGTTTACTCGTGTTGAGCCCTTTAAGGAATTTTCGGCTAAGTCCTCCAAATTTTGCATAAAAGCACTTTTGTCTATTCCCATCTCTCTAAAGTAGCTTGGTATATTAAGCTCTCTATTTAGCTTCCTTATACCATCAATGAAGCTTTCACAGCCAACCCGTTTTGCAAGATAGCTTAGCTTATTTCGAACCTCTTCATCCTTAGAATTAAACTCTAGTACATATGGCAATACAACAGCATTTATAAGTCCATGTCCTGCATCAAACATTCCTCCTATAGAATGCGATATCCCGTGTGCCATTCCTAAGCCCACATTTGCAAAAGCACAGCCCGCCATACACTGATAGTTATGCACCTTAGCTCTGTGCTCTATAGCCCCTGTCTTATATGAAGGCACAAGATGCTCAAATAAGCCTTCTATTGCACCTGCAGCAAGACAATCTGTAAAATCATCAGAGGCCTTATTAATATAGCATTCTACTGCATGTGTCATTGCATCCATGCCTGTTTCTGCCACTACGTTTGACGGCATGGTTAAGGTTAAACCGGCATCGAGAATTGCAGCATCAGGTATAAACGCCTTAGATTTTAAGCCTATTTTTATATTTTCACCAGCATAGGTAACTACAGCTGATTTTGTAACCTCCGTACCTGTGCCCGAGGTTGTCGGAATTGCAATAAGCTTAGTAACTCGACTTATTTCAAATATATCCATTTCAGAAAGCTTCATAAGCTCCAGCTCAGGGTTATCATAGAGAAAAACCATTACCTTTGCTGCATCTATGGGCGAGCCTCCCCCAATAGCTATAACACAGTCTGGCCTATATGCTCTCATTTCCTTCAGGCCTTCCAGCACTGCATCAGTTGTAGGGTTCTTTTTTATCCCTGAATAAACACAGTATTCAAGCTTGCATTCTATCAAAAGCTCTGTAAGCTTACTCATTGTACCCGATGTAAAGGTTGAACCCTGGCCGGTTATTATCATTACTCTGCCGCTGGCCAAAAGCCTTACTGCTTTTAGCGAGTCTACGCCTGTATATATTGCACTACCGTGAAAAATAAGTTCTCTCATATACGCCTCCAAAATATGTACTTTACTCTATTTTATTATAAATCTATACTCTTTACATCACTTTCAGAAATTTT
>CALJSV010000019.1 GCA_937976095.1 uncultured Clostridia bacterium
TGACTTAAGTTTCCTTTAAAGTTGTGAATATTTCTATATATGTCATAAACTATTTCATCTATTTCCTTATCAGAATCCAGTATCTCATACAGCTTATGGCTGCAGAACTGGGTATAATCCCTTATGCAATCTACAAAGTCATTATAATTTGCCACGGCTTTAACGACCATTCGAAGTGTATTTCTTTCTTCTTCCATCTGGTATTCCAGCTGCTTCTTGCCTGTAATATCAGTTATGATAAGCATTAAAACCTTATCTTCAGAAGTTGAGAGGCTGCTTCCTATAAGCTTGTAATCTACGCTTAAGTACTTGTTGTTTATGAATATTTCCTCTGGAAGCAGACTTAAGTAAACTGAACGTTTGTTGTCGCTGGCCTCTTTAAACACGCAGCTTAATATATCAGAAAGAACTGTTCTTTGCTCCGGATCATCAGGAAACAAGAGTAAAGGGAAGCTTGTGTTAGAAATATCCTTTTCAAATATTCTAACGCATTCAGTGCTGTACTCTTCATTTATGAACAAGTCCGGGCCGAAGGACAAAAATCCCTGCCCTGCATTGTTTAGCAGATTTTGAATGTTGCTTGTGGTATTCTTGAGCTTGACGTTTGCCTTTGTCAACTCCTTAGTGCGTTCTCTTACCAGCTCCTCCAAATGATCCTTATGAGTCTGCAGGTTATTGTACAGGCTGGCATTTTCTATGGATATTGCAATTTGAGTACACAGGATATTGAGCAGCTCTATACGATCAGGTGAGAATGCTCCTGTTATCAGGTTGTTTTCAAGATACAATATACCAACTAACCTACCATTATTCACAATTGGGGTACATAGTACGGACTTAGGACTAAACTTATTTATATAGCTGTCAGACATGAATTGCTGTGATTCACAGGCATTCTCGAGTATTATTGTATCATGGGTCCTTGCTACATAGTTTACTATGCTTTCAGATACCTTATCGCTGCCTTCTATAGAGCCTGAGTGCATCACTGTAATGGTATCATCCTTTATGCTTCCTTCGGCTTCTATAACTAAATCGCCATTTTTCTTCATAAGAAAGAAGACACACTGTGCGCCTGAATTTTCAAGTATTATTTTTACAAGTTTATGCAGCAGCTCCTCCAGTACTATTTCCCCGGACAGAGCTTGTGTTGACTTTATAAGAGTAGTAATATCAAGGGATTGTGTTGTGCTAATTGTATCACTGAATACCGTCGAGGATGCAATTTCTCTTCCGCCTAGCTGCATGGTAAAGACTTCTGCATAGGCTTCCTCCAAAAGCTTGGTTTTGGAATTAGCTCCCCACTTCATATAGCAGTAGTGTGCTTCCTTTATATAGGTATAAGCAATTCTTTCTTTACGAGCCCTGAAATAATAGCGTGCGGCAAGCTCGTTTGAAAGAGCCTCTTCATGCAGGAGGCTACTGCCCTTAGAAGTGCTTATTGCTTTATCAAAGTATTCCATTGCTTTTATTTGGTTACGGCTTGTAGTATATAGCTCTGCTCTCATAAGATAGTACTTATTTAAGTAATTACCGGGAGAAGCTTTAGCCCAAGTCTTCATGCGCTTAGTGCATTCAACAGCCTTTTTTCGGGCTTCGCCTTTATCTGTATACTTGTCTGCTTTAATGCAGGCTGTGATTATAAGGCAGTAATAAAAGTGGAAAAGCGGATATGCGTAAGTACCTGTTGCTCCTCCAATATATCCTTCGGCATTTCTTATATACTCCCGTGCATTCTCTACATCATTAAAAATGTATGACAATACTGCCTTATTTAGGTACAGGTTAAAAAGAAGGTTTATATCATTGGACTCTGTATGTATTTCTAGCATCTTTTCTTCATTATAGAATTCGCCGGAAATAATATACGGGTCCTTACTAATTGTATTTAGATTAATAACTACCTGATGATAGAGCTCATTAAGGTTAAGTGCTGGCTTATGGTTAAGCTGCTTTATAGCTTCGCTGTACTTCTGCATTTCGTGCGCAAGCCCAGATAGTGGCTTTCCTGCAAAGTAAGAAATAGAGCAGTAGTTATGCAGTGAATATGCGGAAGACTCTATATCTCCGGCATCAAGCCCGCACTGGTAAGCCTCCAGCAAAGGCTTAAGAGAGTTTTCAGCAGGCTCCTTCCAATGTCGGATTAGAGTATTGAATATAAATTGAGCATAGCCCTTATATCGAACATCATTCTTCTTCTCGATTAAGGATAAAGCCATAGTCCCTAGATTATAGCCTTTCTCGGTTCTGCCAAAAACGCTGCATATTATAAAGCCATATGCAAGGTATGAAATCGCAGATTGAGAGCAGTTGCCATGCTTTATGGACATTTCCATGGACTTGCATACGAAAATTGGCAAAAAGGCAGGCAATGCTGAGTACGCTGCCATACCTGCGCTTGACATTATTCGCATTTGAGCTAGCTTATAAGGATTGGTCATGCTTGGAAGCTCCAATAGCTTAGCATAATCCTTACCGATTAAGGTGAATTGCACACCTAATATGCTTTTAAGCACGCTGAGGCTGCCCGGCTTTTGTGGGAAGCTTATTCCCAGATGCTTAAGAGCAGCAAGAGCGGTTTCTATAGCATCTACATACTTGTTCTGTGCAATATATGCTTGTATAAGAATTTCATATGCTCTAATCTTGTCTAACAAATCAGTAGCCTTGGCAAGTATTATATCTACCATGCTCTCCATAAGCTTAAAGTCACCGCTGGTGCAGGCTGCTTCAGCGGCCTCAGTATAAAGAGATAAAACAAGCTTGTAGTTTCGTTGCCATACATCAGAATCCAAAAGCTTTATGCCAGTGTTCAGATATTCAAGGGCATAATTGTAGGCTGCTGCCTTTTTCGAGGCTATGCCTGCTTCCAAATTAAGCTGAATTACTTCATCGAGCTCCTCACGTTTTTTGATGCAGCCTAAGCCCTTGTTCATATGATTTACTATTTCAAAGATTACAGTTTCACTTAGTTCAGGAGACATCAGCCTTCCAAGATTATAGTGAATATTGCATTTGGTTGCATCATCCAGCATCAAATATGCGGCTTGTTGTATTTTATTGTGAAAAAACTTTATATCTGCATCCATGCCTTGATTTATTGCAGACTCGGTCAAATATTTATAATCGCTGCCTAAAGGAGTTAATACTCCAAGTCTGAAGGCTTCCAAAAGCTGAAGCATGGTTTCTGCAGAGGATTTTTCATTTATTGCTGAAAGCACTGAAAGCTTAAAGGTATTTCCAATACAGGCAGCAAGCTGAACCAAGCGCTGTGTATTTTCGGGCAGCATAGATATTTTGTCTGCCATAAGATAAATAACATTATCTGTGACATCACTGCTGTCGATAGAAGTAATATCCCACTCCCACATACCCTTTTCTCTATTGAAGCTTATATTATTGCTTTGATACTGTGTATATAAATATTGATTTATAAAAAACGGATTTCCGCCTGTTTTCTTGTAAGTAGTTTTTGCAAGAGCAGCAGCTGTATCAGGACTGCACTTGAAGGCTTCAGCAAGCAAATGCTTAACAGAACCTGCATCAAGCGGCTCTAGAGCTATATTAGTGATTTTAATTTTAGATTTTTTAAGATCCGCTATGACCTCATTAAACATGTGAGAGCTATCAACCTCATTATCTCTATATGCTCCTATGAGCATTACATACTTAAGGTTATAATCAGACAAAAGAGTATCAATGAGCCTTAAGGATGCAGTATCAGCCCACTGAAGGTTATCCAAAAACAATACCAAGGGGTGTTTTTTTGAAGTAAATACCTTGATAAGGTTTTTAAAAACCATAATAAACCTATTCTGGGTTTCGGAAGGGGGCAGCTCGGATACAGGAGGCTGCGGGCCAACGATATCCAGCAGTGCAGGGATCACCGTGGTAATGACTATGCCGTTATGCCCCAAGGCTTGTTGAAGCTTATCTCTCCATATTGCTACCTTCTCATCACTTTCGGTAAGTATTTGATTTACAAGCCTTTCAAAAGCCTTGATAATTGCCTGATAGGGCTTATTGTGGCTCAGCTGCTCGTACTTTCCTGAGGTAAAATACCCGTGCTTTTCTACAATAGGCTTATGCATTTCCTTAACAAGCATAGATTTGCCAATTCCCGAATAGCCGGTAACCAACACCATTTCTACCCTGCCTGAGGCTGTACGCTTAAATGCATTGTTTAGTGCCTCCAGCTCCTTGCTTCTTCCAAATAGCTTCTGAGGGATATAAAACCTGTCTGATATATCAGCTTCTCCAAGCTGAAACAAGGTAATATGTCCTTTTTCATTTAACTGCTCAAGACATAATGTAAGATCATGTTTTAAACCATGCGCGCTCTGATACCTATCCTCAGGCTTCTTTTCCATAAGCTTCATAACAATATCAGAAATCTGCCTTGGTATTGACTGATTGTACATATACAAAGGAAGTGGCTCCCGAGCAAGATGACAATGCACCAGCTCCAATGGATCCTCTGTCGTAAAAGGCAAAGCTCCGCTCAGTATCTCATAAAAGGTTACACCAAGTGAATAAAAGTCCGCTCTGCAATCAATTGGTCTATTCATTCTACCGGTTTGCTCAGGCGAGATATAAGGCAGTGTACCCTCGAGGCTGCTGAAATGCTCAATGGCGTGGTTTTCATCTGAAAGAAAGGTGCTTATTTCAAAGTCAGCTACCTTTACTTCCAGTGTATCAGGATTAATAATTATATTATTAGGATTGATATCCTTATGTACGAGATTATGCTTATGAATATTTGCCAGAGATCTTGCCAGCATAATGGAAATGATCAAAAAACCCCGTATATCCAGGGTGGATCTTTTTACATATGACTTTAAGGCCTCTCCGCCAAAATCCTCGATTATCAGAACAGGAGTATTATTAAAGCTTTCTACTCCATATATATTTACAACACCCTCTTCACGGAGTCTGGTGCTAACCTCATTTTCATACTTAAGCTTCGCAATATCGAGCATGCTGGGATATTCCTCTTTTAAAAACTTAAAGAGGACCTTAGCTCCGTCAGCATCTCTTGTACCCCTATGTATTAGGGTCTTCTTACCTTCATATAGCTTGCTGCTAATTGAATAGCCAGGAAGATTCAACATTTTAATTCCCCCCATATCTCCTAGGACAGAATGAGCTATGCTTATACACAATATTAGTATAACTTATATTGTATCACAAAATCTGACATGATTACTACTAAAACGCAAAACATGACTATCCTACCACAATCAAGCTTTGACAAGGATACTATTAATTGATAATCTATATAGAGCGGGTGCTCTACGATTTGATTATATAAGGCGGTGTTGTTTGTGGTAACAAAAGACTATCTGGGAAAAGAGCTGACTGAGAAAGTAAGGCTTTGCAGTCAATCGGGAGTCCTAAATGAGGAAGGCATAGGCTGGTCAAGGCTTCCATTGCATACATGCAATATTGTGAAGCCACAGTTTAGATGCAAGAAATGGGATTATTGGTCAGTATTCAACGAAGGCTATTATTTTACAATTGCAATAATGGATATGGGTTATATCAGAAGCATATTTTTTTATTTGCTTGATAAATCTCAGAGAAGGTTGCACGAGGTTTCCATCAATACACTTGCACAAAGCAGCTGCAGCTTATCAGAAGAGGTATGCGGAGATGCTGCTTTTAAAGCTAAGGGAGTGGAGGCATCGGTTAAGAGGTATGGGGAAAGTATAATAATAAATGCAAGCTGTAAGGACTTCAAGGGAGAGCCTATGTCTGCAGAGCTTGAAATAAGCATCCCCAGAAGCCAAGAAAGCTTAAATGTAGTAATACCATGGAGCTACAGCAAATACCATTTTACTTCTAAGCAAAACTGCCTTCCGGCAAAAGGAAGCATAAGGATCGGAAATAAAGAATACATATTCGACAAGCAAGATACCCTGGGAAGCCTGGATTATGGTAGAGGGATATGGCCATATAACTCCTTTTGGAACTGGGCAAGCTGCTCGGGCTACAGCAATGGTAAGAGACTGGGCTTTAACCTTGGAGGGGGTTGGACCTACGGTACAGGTGCAAATGAAAATGCGGTCTTTGTAGATAACAAAATGCACAAGCTGGATGAGGATGTTGAATTTATATATGATACAGCCAAAAAGCTGGAGAAGTGGAGTATAAAAACCAAAGATACAGAAGACCTCAGGATAGTTTTTACACCTATACATCATCGCCTGGCAAGTACAAACTACCTTATAATAAAATCTGACCTTCACCAGGTATTTGGAAGCTTCACAGGAAATTTCAAAACCAAGACAGGCGAACAAATAGAATTTAATAACATCTTCGGCTGCGTTGAAGAACATACAGCCAAATGGTAAAAGTGTATCAGCAGAGCTTATTATAGTTAATATAAGAGCAATTTGCGTAGTGGCTTAGAAAGTGTAGACGAAACGCAGGAAAGCTGCACCAATTGTATTACCCCAGAGGCCCATCTGCCTTGGTGCGGCCCGTAGGGAGTCGTACAGTTTCTTAGCCACGAAGCATCATTGCTCGATATTAACTATAATAAGCGGCTGTGAGCTGTGATGTGACAGCAATATAAAAAGGTCTATGAAGCTTCAAAATGCTCCATAGACCTTAATTGATATTTAGAGATTAAAATGCGATTACTATACCGCCATCGTCTGAGTAGGTGGAGCTTAGTCCAGCCATTTCAACAATAAATACATCCTTAAAGTTGTATTTTTTCAATACTTCCTCTTTAAATTCAGCCGCTCTTTCAGGACAGTTGCAGTGAGCAATGCCTAGCACCTTTTCTTCGAGCCTTGTGCCTTCTTCGCCTATTATATCAACAAGCCTCTTAAAAGCTCTTTTATAGCCGTTAACCTTATCTACAAGCTTGATGTTTCCTTCATCGTCAGCACCCATAATTGGCTTTATAGAAAGCATGGATGCAATTTTTGCAACAATGGGATTAAGCCTGCCTGCCTTAGCAAGATGCTCCAAGCTTTCAAGGAGAAATAAGGTTCTCATTTCCTTTATGTATTTTGTAACTCTTTCTACGATTTCACTTTCCTTAAGGTTGTTTTTTATAAGCTCCTGTATCTTAAGAGCAATTAGAGTTTCTCCTACACATGCACTGGCGGAATCAAAAACATGTATGAATTTTCCACTTACATTCTCGAGGAACATTTCCTTTGCAAGCATTGCGCTATTGTAGGTACCGCTGAGCTTTGAGGAAAGTGTAACAACAAAAACGCTCTCATCTCCTTTATAATGCTCAATAAAGTCATTTGGAGAAGGGCATGATGTCTTAGGAGCTACCTTGCTCTCATTCATATCCTTGACATATTCCCTGACATTTAGGTTGGCATCATCTATGTAGTCGCGATCCCCAAGTCGAAGAGTTAATGGCACAAGCTTAATATCATATTTTTCTCTAATCTCGTCGTTTAGGTCACAGCTGCTGTCTGCAATTAATTTAAAGCTCATACTAATCATCCTTTCTCTATATATAAATTATTTGATTTATTACATGGTATTTATATAGTATTCAATATCATGAAAAACATATATATACATTCTAACACATATTTGTTACTAACACATACCCCCTTTTTTATTTTTATGAAGGATTTTAATTATTATTATTATTTTTAGGAGACCTATAAAAATATACATTATATATAATTGAAATAGGGATAGTGGTGTGCTAGTATTATATTATTATAGGTCGGTCGACCGACTACACAATGGAGGATTTGCATATGAAAAAAAATATAAGTGAAAACCATAAGAGGATACTAGAAGCTGCAGAGGCAATATTCATAGAGAAGGGGGTCAAGGACGCGTCACTGGCAGATATAGCAAGAGAGGCAAATATCAGTAAGGGAACGCTTTATTACTACTACTCCTCGAAAAGTGATCTTGTTTTTGATATCGCCAACAAAAACCTTGAAAACATTACTAACCAGATTTTAAGCTGGATAGAAGAAAGCAGAGGCAATGCCTTTGCCTCTGAAATACTGGAGATGGTTTTTTGTAAGCTTACAGAAAGCCCTACTTTGATGAAGCTTCATCTGTACCTTTTGAAGGAGGCAGTTACCTCTAATGACGCTCTGAGGGTAAGGTATATGGAAAAGTACACTGAATGGAAGGGGATGATAGAAGAAAGTGTGCAGAGCCTGTTTGGAGATAAGACAAGGGATGCAAAGCTTATATCACAGGTTGTTCTGGCAGCCATAGATGGATTTAAGATCCAGCTGCTGCTGGGCTTTAAGGATCTAAATATAAAGGACACCTCGGATTTTTTTGCTAAGGCGATAAAATAAATATCACGTTAGGGGGTATATGTGCTGATGGTGAAATGGCTCATACCTATATCAAAATGTCTGAAAAGAGGAGTTATAAGAATAATAATGCTTGTACTTGCAAGAGGTATGGTTGCAGGTTCAAAGCTTGACAGTAGAATAAAGGAAGAGACTGAACAGTGGCATAATGGTTTCTCCTTTATGTTAAAGTCAGATCCCTTTGATAAGGGAGTATGCTTGACATGGAGTTACGGAAAGCTCAAGTATAGCTTTAAAACCACTAATGAGCAAAGGGCTGATATAATAATATGCTTTAAAAACGTAGAAGCATCCTTTTTGGTTTTTACAGGGCAGTTGGGTATAGCCAAGGCCTTTACTGAGCACAGGTTTACCGTAAAGGGGGATATATTCCAGGGTATAACCATCGTAAGGTGCATGAACATAGTTGAAAGCTATCTG
>CALJSV010000020.1 GCA_937976095.1 uncultured Clostridia bacterium
GAAAGCACTTTATAAGCCTTTTATTAACCCCTCAATTATTTCTCAAAAAAACAGCTTTTTCCTAAAAACTCTCTTAAAATTGAATTGTTTGGTACTTCATCTCCATCCATAGGCAAGAAATAGTTCAAAAACTTTCCAAGCCTTTTTGCTTCTATATATTCAGGTACATCGTTGCTTATCATCAAAAGCTGAGGCAAAGCCACTTTTTTCAGAACGCAAAGCTCGTATACCAAAGAAGAGTTAAACATAACATCTGCGTTTTCCTGATAAGGATATATATAAGTATCTTCTCCTCTTCTTACTGAGTCCCAACGTTTAATGGTGGCCAAAGCATTTACTGACCTGAACTGGTAATCTCTCACTATCCTTCTCAGCAATCTTAAATCTGAGGTTGGGATTCTATTGTGGTTATCTACGCTTAAGTGGGTTAATGCACTTATATATATTTTGAACTTTTGTTCTCTCGGTATATCCTTAGATAATGCTTCATTCAGTCCATGTATTCCTTCAACAATAATTACTTGATCATCACTTATCTTTAGCTTTTTTCCACGCCATTCTCTCGAACCTGTATGGAAGTTGTAGGTTGGTATCTCTACTTCTTCGCCTTTTATCAATCTTGACATAACATTATTAAAGGTCTCTACATCTACAGCATCAATGGTTTCAAAATCATATTCCCCCGCTTCATCCTTCGGAGTATCTTCTCTGTTTTTAAAAAAGTCATCCAAAGAAATAGCAACCGGTCTAAGTCCATTTACCCTAAGCTGTACAGATAATCTCTGAGCAAAGGTTGTTTTCCCCGAAGATGATGGCCCCGCTATAAGTACAAGTCTCTTTTTGTCCTTTGATTCTGTAATCATGTCAGCAATCTGTGCTATCTTTTTTTCGTGTAAAGCTTCAGCTATATATATAAGCTCGTTTATTCTTCCAGCACTAATCGCATCATTAAGGTGACTTACGTCGTTAAGCTCCATTATTTTTCCCCAGCGCTCAAACTCTCTAAAAATGCTAAAAAGCTTTTTTTGCTCAACAAACTCTGGTATTGTATTAGGAGATCTCTTCTCAGGAAATCTGAGTATTATTCCTGGTGCATAATACTTTAGTTCGAAAAGATTTAAATATCCTGTAGAAGGAACCATATATCCATAAAAATAATCATGGTGTCCATGGCAGCTGTAAACATTCATATAGTTTTTTTGTCTATACTTAAGGAGTCTTATTTTATCGTCCTGCCCGGTTTGTCTAAACAACGTCTCTGCAGCTTTATTATCAAGCCTGTTTTTTTCAAAAGGCAAGTCAAGCTTCACAAGTTCATGCATTTTTTCTTCTATCAACTTGACGTCTTCTTCCGTAAGAGGGACTTCCTTGTTTCCACCCTTATGCACTTCGCAATAAAAGCCCTTGCTTAGTGAATGCTCTACCGTAACCTTGCATCCATTAAAAGCCTCTTTGGCTGCAATAATAAATAAAAATGCTAAGCTTCTGGAGTAAAACCTATGACCATATGAGGTAGTTCTATCAATAAAATAAATATTGCTGTCAGCATTAATCTCCTTCCACAGTTCCTTAAGCTCATTATTAACTATAGCTCCAACTATATCAGTTGTATAAAGGTCTTTAAATTCCTTTGAAATTTCTATTAGCTTGGTTCCCTTTGGATATTCTTTAAAGGTATTATCGGGAAAAGTTATTTTTACTGTATCCTGCATTTGAAAACCTCCTTCAAGCAATTTGCGAAGAGCAACTTAAAAAATTATCTTACTTAACTACCAAAAACAAATGCCCAAACAAATAATATTTATATATTTTATTCAGCTCTATTTATATATTATTTGTTATGATTCAAATTTAATATGACATTTTTTTAATTATCAGACTGAATATTTTAGAGTTTTGTTATAACATCTATTTTCGCCAAAGTTATATAAAATCCTTCTAAATCTATTCAATTGATGTATCATTTACTATATAAGTCACGCTAAAGAATTTACATCTTAATGAAGCGTGCCTTATATTTAAGAGAACACATTTAAGCTTGCAATGAAGATTCTTTAGTGTGTTCTCTATAGCTGAATAACTTTTTAATAACATACTTTTAGTTTTGCTGCTATAATATTAATGTAAACTTGTTCCAAAACTGGTTTATTAATAATCATAAAGGTGGGAAATGTATGCTGAACTACAAAATAATTGGTAATGCTATGCAGCAAATCGTTGTAGAGCTTGAAGCCAATCAAACAATGTACAGCGAGGCTGGCAAATTTTTATGGAAGACAGACAATATCAACTTTGAGACTTCCTTTAATGTTAGCGATAAGAAGGGTTATTTTGAAGAAAAAGGCGGTGGCGGCCTTTTCGGCAAGTTTGTTGATACCGCAATTAATGTAGGAAAAAGAAAGCTGGCAGGTGAATCAGCTGCATTTCAAGTATTTAATGTCACTAGAGGTCAAAGCGGCCTTGTAAGCTTTGCTCAGACTGTACCAGGTGAAATAAAAGCACTTAATATAGAAGACTATGGGGTATTTTATGTTCAAAAGGACGGCTTTATAGCAGCGGAAAACTCTGTTGATTTTGATATAGCCTTGACTAAGAAGGTTAGTGCAGGTTTCTTCGGAGGTGAAGGCTTTATACTTGAGAAGTTCAGCGATGTCGGCACTCTTTTTATTGGAGCTTGCGGTAACTTTATTGAGTTGAATCCTGCTGACTACGGTGGTAAGATCCAGGTTGACACCGGTGCAATAGTGGGCTTTGACGGAAATATAGACTATGATGTTGAATGGGTAGGAAAGAGTGTTGGTCAGGTTGCAAAAAACCTTCTTTTTGGAGGGGAAGGCCTCTTCTTAGCTACTCTATCAGGAAATGGCAAAGTTCTTCTGCAAAGCATGAATATTACAACCCTTTCAAGAGCTATTCTAAGAAATGCTTCTAGACCATCCTCAGAGGACAGAACAGGTGGTAATTTGTTAGGAGGTTTAGGAAGTCTGCTTGGAGATAGAGATTAGGGGATAAATGGTAGGATTTCCAGTAATGTAACATACATGTATCAGATGTAAACAATTTGTAACAAGTGGCTCTAGGGTATACCATTATTTCTGATTATTGTATATAATTACATTATAAAAGAGATAAGTGCTAATGCTCTTTATTCCTCCCCCCCTCATTTTTTATAAGATTTGCGACATCCTGGTGTAGCAACAGATGTCGCACATTGCTTTTATAAGCATAAATTATGCTTTGATGTAGCATCATAGCATAATATGCTTAAAAAAAATTATCCCTACAGCTTAGCTGTAGGGATTTTGTTTTAGTATATTCCAACTCCGTCAAATCCAGCAACTACAGCATTGTACTCAACACTGTTAGTTCCATATAAGTCTGCCGCTGCTCTTAAAGTTGTTGCTCTAGCTTGTGAGAAGTTTGTGGTTAAAGTCCAATATAGGTCATTAGCTCTATAGAATATCTTAGCCATCTTTTCAGTTCCTATTTGTGAACCTATAAGGTAAGCTGCTTTATTAGGTATTCCACTGTTAGTGTGTACTCCACCGTTATCTTGAGTAGTGTTTACGTATTGGCTCATATGACCAGGGTCTCCATAAAGCGTAGGATCTTGCATGCTTCTTAAAGCGTCTCCTTCAGTTCCAGGTGTCCATACATCTTCACCTATTAGCCAATCAGCCTTGCTAGGTTGAACTGCAAACTCAACTGCTGTTCCTATAATGTCTGAGAATGCTTCATTTAATGCTCCTGATTGATTTCTATACTCCAGATTTGACTCAAAGTCAGTAACTCCGTGAGCTATTTCATGAGCAACTACATCTAAAGCACCTGATAATGCAACTGAGTTAACATTATCTCCATCGCCATAAACCATTTGAGTTCCATTCCAGAATGCATTTACATAGTTTCTGTTATAGTGAACAGTTGACTTTATAGCCATACCTTTGTTATCTATGCTATTTCTACCAAGAACTGTTTTTAAGAAATCATAGGTTGCCGCTGAATAATAATGTGCATCTACTGCTGCCTTTTGTGTGGAAGCGTTCCAAGTTGTATCACTGTCTGTCATTAGAGTACCTGGTAGTCTTGTTCTTTGCCCAGCATCATAAGTAAATATTCCAGCCATTCCCGTTCTTGTCATGTCTTGAAGGTAGTAGGTGCTTCCGCTAAGATATGTGTTAAACGTCTTAGTGTCTCCCAGAACACCCGTGCCTGTTGCTGTTGCATTTGTGCCGGAAGTTCCGCCACCGCCGCCACCTGGTTTACCTTTATATGCAATTGCATTGTACTTATCTACAACCTTTCCAGTGTATGCATCAACAAATACTCTCCAGTTTCCAAAGGAATCAGCATGCAGCCAGTTTACCTTTACAAGATAAACTGGTGTAAATTCTCCATTAACCTCATATAGATATAGCTCTGCTTCAAATGAGTCAGCTTGTAATGCTTCTTCTCCTACTTCTAACACTTCTGGCTTAAATTCAACGTCAGCCTTTGCTGTTTCTATTGCTTCCTTTACCTTAACAAAGTGAGCTTTTCCTTTAAAGCCTCTTGCTTTTTCTGAAAAATTACCGCTTTCAAAATATAAATCCCCATTGTTGTCAAAATGTACTATAAGTTCGCTTCCGTAAACCGGAATGTTGTTTACTACTTGTTGTACCTTAACGTGTTTATAGCCAAGCTCATCGTACTTTACTTTAACCTTCTTGAACTCCTTAGCTATGTCCTTTGACTTATACTTTTCCTTAAGATACTTTCCTGCGCCCTCCAAATCTCCGTCATTAGTAGCGCCAGCAATCGATGTAATTAGAGTCGAAATGATAAAAGCTGCAACGAGTAGTAGTGTCATGATTTTTTTCACTGAGATCCCTCCTAATATAATGTTGACTCTAATTTCCAATGGAAACTTGTACATAATTGATGTCCTTCAGATCATGCATTCTACAAGCTTTCTCGGAAACCAGTAGTACGTTATTAAAGATAATAGCACAGCCAAAATAATGCAGCAAATTCAAAATTCGCTTACTTTTCTGTTTATTCTCAATTATCTTTAAATATCAAAAAATAACTCAAAATATCAGAGTATTTGTTATATTCAATTACTTTACATAAGTAAAATAAAAGCTAAGTAATTTTTAATGCTTGAAAATGTATGGTAAGTAGAGACTTCTTATTAATAGAGTATTCTTAGCGCATTATAAAAGGCCTATGCATTAGCATAGACCTTAGCTTATTATGT
>CALJSV010000021.1 GCA_937976095.1 uncultured Clostridia bacterium
AACAATAGCTATGTGTGTAAACATGATACCTCACGTAATAAACTCAGTACCAGGCCTTAAAACAATGATAGACCTACCAGTTCCAAGAGCTATTATGGGAGATATGAGAAAGCTTATAAATAGATAGAGGTCATTGGTTACTGGTCACTGGTCACTGGGTTGGGGAGGGGCTTCGGAGCCTCAAACCACTAGTGACTAGAGACTAGAGACCAGCGACTTATTTGAGGAGTGATAAAAAATGAGTGTGGCTAAGAAAGGCGACTGGGTGCAAGTACATCAGATAGTCCTAAAGCCAGAGGATAGAGCTCCACAGGTGCCTGATGATACAAAGGCTGTGCCTTTAGAGCTTTGGGTTAAGGGCTATGCGCAGCATGAGGCAAAAATTGGAGGGACTGTAGAGATTGAGACTGTAACCGGTAGAAAAGTTAAGGGTGAGCTTTTAGAGGTAAATCCAAAGTATGTTCACTCCTTTGGAGAGTTTGTACCTGAGCTTCTAAAAATAGATGCTCAACTAAAGGAAATCCTCTACGGAGGTGAAAACAATGAGTAGAGATTTATCTTACTCTGCTGTAATGGGCAGAAAAAATGAAATAATGAAAAAGGCCATAGGAATAGACTACTCAGTATTTGAATCCGGAGGTATAGCTTTTGATTATGAAAGAATGATGAGAGAAGCAGGCTATACACTGGATGAAATACAGACTATACAATCCGATGTAAGTGTAGGTAACACACCTATAATTGAGCTTAAAAACCTTACTGCTCTTGCAAGAAAGCTAGCTCCAAAAGGAAAGGGAGCAAGAATCTTTATTAAGGATGAAGCCTGCAATCCATCAGGCAGCTTCAAAGCAAGAAGAGCGGCAAATGCAGTTTATCACGCAAAAAAACATGGCTATAAAGGGGTTGTTGCAGC
The DNA here is from genome assembly GCA_937976095.1 of uncultured Clostridia bacterium. Classification (GTDB taxonomy): domain Bacteria; phylum Bacillota; class Clostridia; order Lutisporales; family Lutisporaceae; genus CALGKJ01. The sequence goes on from CALJSV010000021.1 coordinate 914, forward strand.
TACCAGCGGAAACTATGGAGCAGCTGTTGCATCTCAGGCAGCCATGCATGGACTTAAATGCATAATAGTTCAGGAATGCTATGACAGTAGGATGATAGGACAGCCTGAAATCCTTGAAAAGCAAAGAGCTTGTGAGGCATTAGGAGCTGAGGTTGTTCAGCTGTCAGTAGGACCAGAGCTTTTTTATACCTTCCTTTGCCTTCTTGAAGACACAGGATACTTTAATGCTTCGTTATATACGCCCTTTGGAATAGCAGGTGTTGAAACTCTTGGATATGAGCTTGCAATGCAGTTTAGAGAAAAGCTAGGCAAGGACCCTGATAAGGTTGTTGTAACTCATGCCGGAGGCGGTAATGTAACAGGTACAGCAAGAGGACTTATAAAGGCAGGAGCAGAACATGTAGAGGTTGTAGGAGCAAGTGTTGACCTTTCAGGACTTCATATGGCATCTGACAAGGCATTTAACAAAAAGTCCTTCACAACCGGACATACAGGCTTCGGACTTCCCTTTGCTACATGGCCGGATAGGGCTGATGTACCAAGAAATGCAGCAAGGCCTCTAAGATACCTTGACAGATATGTTCTCGTAAGACAGGGAGAGGTTTTCTATATAACAGAAGCACTTGCGGTGTTGGAGGGACTTGAAAGAGGACCTGCAGGAAATACATCCCTAACTGCTGCCTTCAGTCTTGCTCAAGAGATGGATGAGGAGCAGGTAATTGTAGTTCAAGAAACAGAATACACCGGTGCAGGTAAGCATCCAATGCCTCAGCTGAGCTTCGCAAAGCAGAATGGTATTGAAGTAAGCTTTGGAAATCCGGCAGAAGAGGTGCCTGGACAAAGTATAGTGTTTCCATCACATCCATCGATGATTAAAGCAAGAGACTTTGACTTGAATAAGGCAAAGCTATCTTATATTAAGAATTGTGTAAACAACAATAAACTAACAGAAATCAATAAGACTGATATTGAATTCCTTGCTAAGGAGACAAAGGCAGATGAAAGATTTGTCTATGAAGCCTTAAAGGAATTGGGAGTATCAATAAAATAAAGCAGCTTAAAAAAATGGAGGGATATTAAAGATGAAACGCGCTGATGATTATGAAGTAAGAAGACAGCATCTTGTCAACATGTCTGATGAAGAGCTTAAGGCAAGATTTTGGGAGCTGGCTGAAAAGATAGTTGAGCCAATGTTGGAACTGGGATATAAGAATACAACTCCTTCAATCGAGAGAAGTATTCTTTTAAGAATGGGCTTTTCAAGCTTAGAAGTTAAGCCAATAGTTGATGGAGTTATGAAGAAGGGCTTAATGAGCAAGGGAGCAGGAAATGTTGTTTGGAGATTATCCAAGAAGCTTGGAATGTCTGTTAGAGAAGCAGGACTTGGTTTGGTAGAAGGCAAATACTGGGACGAAGTTGATACTTTGTTTTAAAGGAGGGAAATAAATGAAGCTGGATATAAATAAAAAAATAGATATACAAGAGTTAATTAAAGATCTTGATAAATACACACCTAAGAGAAGAGGTTGGCACTGGAGAGAGGGCAGAAACGAAAACAGAACTGTTGGTGACTTTGAGTTCCATGAAACCTCAGAGGGCCTAAAGAACTTTATACCACTACCGGGCAGCCGTGGCTTCCACTATATCGACCCACAGCCGGACTGTGTTGTTACTACAGAAATAGCTTCAGGTAGATTTGAGGATGATATCAGAAGAATGAGAATGGCTGCATGGCATGGAGCTGACCACATAATGGTTATCAGAACTGCAGGTCAGTCACACATCGATTCACTGATAGAAGGTACTACTCAAGGTATCGGTGGTATAGCTGTTACAAGAAAACAAGTAAGAGCAAGCAGAAAAGCTCTTGATATGATAGAAGAAGAAGTAGGAAGAGAAATAAACTTCCACTCATATATTTCCGGTGTTGCTGGTCCTGATATAGCAGTAATGTTCGCAGAAGAAGGCGTTAACGGAGCTCACCAGGATCCACAATACAACGTACTATACAGAAACGTAAATATGGTTAGAAGCTTTACAGATGCTTGTGAAGCTAAGAAGATAATGGCATGGGCAGATATGCTTCAAATTGATGGAGCACACAATGCCAATGCTACAGCTATGAAGGCTTGGAAGGTTAGACCTGAGCTTATGGTTCAGCACGCAATAAACAGCATATTCTCAAAAAAGGTTGGTATAAAGCCAGAGAATATAGCTCTTTCAACAGTACCTCCAACAGCACCACCAGCTCCATGTATGAGACTAGACCTTCCTTATGCAGTTGCTCTTAGAGATTTCTTCAGTGAATACAAGATGAGAGCACAGCAAAATACAAAGTACATGGAATCAGATATGAGAGAAGCAACAGTAACTCATACACTGAACCTTATGATTTCAAGGCTTACAAGTGCTGATATACAATCAACGATCACTCCTGACGAAGGCAGAAATGTGCCATGGCACTACAACAACATAGCAGCTATAAGCACAGCTAAGCAGGCTCTTAACGGCATGGACGGCTTAAGAGAAATGGTTAAGCTGGACAGAGAAGGCTCACTTGGTACAGAGGTTAGAGAGCTTAAGGAAAGAGCAGTACTATTTATGGAGGAAATGCTAGAGGTTGGCGGTTACTTCAAGGCTGTTGAAAGCGGGTTCTTTATAGACAGCGGCTACTATCCAGAAAGAAACGGTGACGGTATCCCAAGACAAATAGAGGGTGGTATAGGCGTAGGTCATATCTACGAAAGAGATGCTGACTACTTTGCACCTGTATCAGTACACTATGGCTACAACAACGTTCCAAAGGAATTTGCAAAGGCTTCAGATGCTATAGGTGGAGATACCTTCGAGGACAGATCAAAGATAGTATTTGTTGACGAGCTTGATGAAATCGATAATGTAAACACAAGACTTAAGGAAGTTGAAAAGTATACAAATACCAGCATAGTTAAGCCAGAGGTTGAGTGGAAGGCTGATGGTATAGTTGCAACTACAATTTTCCTTCCTCTTGATGAGAGAACAGCTGAATTTGCAGCAATCAAATGCGGTGAAAAGCTTGGTCTTGAGGATGTAACTGTTGTTCATAAGCAATGCTTACACCCATCAGAAGGTACAGTTGTAGAAATAAAAGGCAGAGTAAAGTTTGATATAGATATAAATGAGCTTGTAATACCTGAAAAGGTTGTAGTTCTGTCAGATGATGAAATCAGAGCTGACATAGCCGAAAAGCCAATGTTTGTAGTAGCAGCTACAGTAGGCCAAGATGAGCACTCTGTAGGATTAAAAGAGACTCTGGATATAAAGCATGGTGGTATTGAGAAGTTTGGTGTAAAGTATCTGTATCTTGGCACATCCTGCCCTGTTGAAAAGCTAGTAGATGCAGCCATAGAGACAAATGCAGATGCTATACTTGCTAGTACTATCATCACCCATGATGATGTTCACGTAAAGAACATGAGAAAGCTTCATGAGCTTTGCATCGAGAAGGGTATCAGAGATAGATTGGTACTTGCCTGCGGTGGAACTCAGGTTTCAAACGAAATAGCTAAGGAAGCAGGTATGGATGCTGGCTTCGGCAGAGGAAGCAAGGGTGTAGACGTTGCAAGCTTCCTTGTAAAGAGAAGAAGGGAAATGCAAAATGAGAATTAATGTATTGGTGGCTGAAATAGGCAGCACCACTACAGTAGTCAATGCATTCAATGATATTGGTAAAGACAATGAAAATGGCTACCCCTGCCCCAAGTTTTTGGGTCAGGGGCAAGCCCCTACTACGGTGCTTGATGGCGATGTTACTAAAGGACTGAAAGGTGCTGTAGAAAATCTAAGACAAAATCTCAAAATTGACAAGATTGAATATGATGAGATGCTTGCTACAAGCAGTGCTGCAGGTGGATTAAGAATGACTGTACATGGCCTGGTATATGATATGACAGTCAGAGCTGCCAAGGAAGCTGCACTAGGAGCGGGAGCAATCATCAAGCTGGTAACCTCAGGTAAGCTGAGAAGAACAGATATAAAGAGGATTGAAGATATTAAGCCCAACATAATACTTGTTGCCGGCGGAGTTGATTATGGTGAAAGGGACACTGCCCTTCATAATTTTGAGCTTATTGCCTCAATGAAGCTGGATATTCCGGTTATTTATGCTGGTAATATCGAGAATCATGATGAAGTAAGAGAGCTTGCAGAAGAATTCGGAATCAGGCTTTATATAGTTGATAATGTTTACCCCAAAGTAGATATGCTTAATGTAGAGCCCACTAGAAGGGTTATACAAGAGGTTTTTGAAGAGCATATTATTCATGCTCCAGGCATGACTACGGTAAGAGATATGGTAAATGGACCAATAATTCCTACACCGGGAGCTGTTATGGAGGCTGCAAAGCTTCTAAAAACTGATTTGGGTGACCTTGTAGTCTTTGACGTCGGAGGTGCTACTACAGATGTACACTCGGTGACTGAGGGCTCTGAAGAAATAAGTCAGATACTTATAAGTCCTGAGCCTGTAGCAAAAAGAACTGTTGAAGGTGACCTTGGGGTTTATGTAAATCTTGCTCATGTAGTAGAGAAGATTGGTCTGGAAAATCTAAAAAATGAGTTTCCTGATGCAGAAGAGCTTATTAAAAATGCTAAGCCCATACCTGAGACAGATAGAGAAAAGGAATTTATCGAAAGATTAACCAAGGAAGCGGTACTAACTTCTCTAGAAAGACACGCAGGCAGACTTAGACATTTATATGGACCTACAGGCAAAAAAACAGTTGCAGAGGGCAAAGACCTAAGCAATGTAAAATATATTATCGGTACAGGTGGAGCACTTACCAGACTTCCCAAGAGAGAAGACATACTTGCGTCGGTACGTTCTGATGGAAAGACACTAGAGCTCTATCCTAAGAGAGATGCAAGGATTTTAGTTGATAATTATTATATAATGGCATCCTTAGGGGTACTATCAAAGAGATATCCTGAAGCGGCTTTAAAGCTGATGAAGGAGAGTATGGGAATATAGATTATGGTCACTGGTCGCTAGTCGCTGGTCACTGGGGAAAGTCATTAGGGATCAGGGATTAGGGAACAGGGAACGGCGACTAAAGCTTATGGGGGAAAGATAGATGAAATATCCTGCATTAATAATTGATACTAATAAGATAAAAGAAAATACAAGGCTATTGGTTGATAAATGTGAGAAGCATAGTATATCAGTAGCTGGAGTAACAAAGGTGTTTTGTGCTATACCGGAAGCAGCTAAGGCAATGCTTGAGGGCGGGGCTTATATGCTGGCAGATTCCAGGATAGAAAATGGTAAAAAGCTGACGGATTTAGATGCTCCTAAGCTAATGCTTAGACTTCCATTGCTTTCACAGGTTGATGAGCTGGTCGAGAACTTTGATATAAGCTTAAATTCTGAGTATGACACTATAAAAGCTATATCTGATAAAGCATTGGAGAAGGGTAAGCAGCATGGCATCATAATGATGGTTGACCTAGGAGACCTTAGGGAAGGTGTATGGTATGAAGACGCAGTGGAATTTGCAGGAACAGTACTTGAACTCAAAGGTGTAAAGCTTCTAGGGATAGGTGTAAATCTAACATGCTATGGTGGAGTTATACCAACCCAAAAAAATCTAGGACAACTGGTTGAAATAGCGGAAGAAATAGAAAAAACCTATAATATAAAGCTGGAAATAATCTCAGGCGGAAATTCTAGCAGCATTCACCTTCTTGACAAGGGTGAAATGCCCAAAAGAATCAATCAGCTAAGACTAGGTGAATCTATAGCATTAGGCTTTGAAACTGCTTATGGAGATAGAATAAAAGGTACTCATAGAGATGCTTTTACCTTTGCAGCGCAGATAATAGAGCTTAAGGAAAAGCCGTCTGTGCCCATTGGAGAAATAGGCATGGATGCCTTCGGACAAAAGCCAGTTTTTGAAGACAGAGGACTAATTAAAAGAGCAATCCTTGGTGCGGGAAGACAGGATATAAGACCTGACGGAATTGTGCCTAAGTGTGAAAAAATAAGTGTTCTGGGAGCAAGCAGCGACCACCTTATATTGGATCTTACAGCCTGCGATAGAGAATATAAGGTAGGCGATATAATAGAATTCGATCTTACCTACGGAGGCTTGCTTGCAGCTTGTACTTCCGAGTATGTGGAGAAGGTTATACGCTAAAAATGTGCTTTGGCACATTTTTTTTGCACTTGTAAGGAACAAATGTTCGTAATATAATTTATATTATAGTCTCTGGTCGCTAGTCACTAGTCACTAGTGGTTAGTCTCTAGGGCTAGGATGTGAAAGTGAGTATTGACAATCTTGGTAGTATACATTACAATCGCATCAGGGAACAGGGAACAGGGAACAGGGAACAGGGAACAGGGAACAGGGAACAAAAGTTAAAAAGGCGGTATAGACCTATGAAAAACGATCAGCTTAGTTTTTTTGACATAGGGAGAGAAAAAAACATAAAAAGAGAAGGGCCTCTGGCAACTAGGATGAGGCCGGAAGCTATAGAGGAATTTGTAGGGCAGGAGGATATTATTGCTCCAGGTAAGCTTCTGTATAGGGCTATAAAGGCAGATAAGCTTGCTTCTTTAATATTTTTTGGACCTCCTGGCACAGGAAAGACAACTTTAGCTAGGATAATAGCAAATACCACCAAGTCACATTTTGAACAGCTCAATGCAGTGACATCGGGTGTTGCAGATATAAGAAATGTAGTTGGAGAAGCAAAAGAGCGCCTTGGAATGTACAACAAAAAAACTATTGTTTTTATAGATGAGATTCATAGATTCAATAAATCTCAGCAGGATGCCCTGCTTCCATATGTTGAGGATGGAACTATTATACTTATTGGTGCAACTACAGAAAATCCTTATTATGAGGTTAATGATGCCCTTATTTCAAGATCCACGGTTTTTAGATTAAATGCATTAAGTGATGCAGCCATAATAAAGCTTCTTACAAGATGCATTGAAGACGAAGTAAAAGGACTGGGAGCTTATAATGTTAAGATGTCTGAGGATGCCTTAGCGCATCTTGCATATGTAGCAAATGGAGATGCAAGATCAGCCCTTAATGCGTTAGAGCTGGCAGTGCTCACTACTGAAAAAAACGAAGCAGGAGAAGTATACATTGATCTTAAGACCGCAGAGGAATGCATTCAAAAGAAGGCAATTAACTACGATAAAAAAGGTGAGAATCACTATGACACAATATCTGCATTTATAAAAAGCATGAGAGGCTCTGACCCTGATGCGACCTTGCATTACCTCGCAAAGATGATATATGCAGGTGAGGATCCGAAATTTATAGCCAGGCGGATAGTTATATGTGCATCTGAGGATGTTGGAAATGCCGACCCCAATGCTCTAGTAGTTGCCGTATCTGCCGCAAATGCTGTTGCGATGCTTGGTATGCCTGAGGGGCGGATTATTCTCTCACAGGCAGCACTATATGTGGCCTGTGCTCCAAAGAGCAATGCAGCCTATATGGGAATAAACCTTGCAATAGAGGATGTTCAGAATAAAAAGACCGGGGTTGTTCCGCTACATCTTAGAAATGATGCATTTAAGGGTGCTAAAGAGTGGGGCTATGGAGAGGGCTATAAATATGCCCATGATTTTGAAGAAAACTATGTAGAGCAGCAAAACCTGCCTGAGGAAATAAAGGATGCAAGGTATTACAACCCAACTGATAATGGCTATGAAAAAAGCATTAAAGAGTTAATGAATAAAAGAAAGCAGAAATAATTTTCTGCTTTCTTTTATTCATAAGTAGATTATTTTATACCATTACCCTACTCCAAAGAATCATCAAGCTTACAAACAATACAAGAAGAATATTAGATGCCTCAAAGGATATGCTTGAATGCCTGATGCTCTTAACAAGCTTATAATCCTTTTCAATCAGCAGCTTATATATAAAAAACCCAATAAAAAGTGTAAGAAAATATATAAACCATTTTTCTAAGGACAATAGATTAATATGATGTAACTCTACACCCCATAGCTCTCTTGTGATTGGAACATGGAACAAGCCCATAACCAAGCAAGCGATGGATAGCAAAAACAAAGATAAATTATCTGTCTTAGATTCACCCATTAGAGTCTCAGATTTACCAAAAAACACCTGGGAAAACTTTATAAAGGAAGCGGCAGTGCCAATATTTATTATATTTATCATTGTATCCAAGACTGGAAAGTCACTAAAGCTGTACTTTATAATACTTTTGCTGACAAAGCCATTAAAGAGAGGAGAGCCTGTTATTGAGAGCATGCCTATAATCATAAATACAGATAGGAAAGGCATGGTCCTAAATACGCCTCTTATTTCGGTTATCCTCCTGCTATCATATACTGTTATAATATTACCCACACATAAAAACAGCAGAGTCTTAAATATTGCATGGTTAAAAATATGAAGTAAGCCCCCATAATACTGCATTCCTTCCATAGTACTTAACCCTATAAGGATTAACCCCACCTGTGAAATTGTGTGAAAGGCAAGTATCTGCTTTATATCCTTCTGGCATAAAGCAAAAACAACACCAGATACAGCAGTAATAAAGCCAACCGCAATAAAAAAGCTTTTAAAGCCTTCCAACCCAAACATTTGATTTAGCCTTATAAAGCCATAAAGACCGCTTTTTACCAATAAGCCTGAAAGAAGAGCTGAGATAGAGGCAGGTGCGGCACCGTGGGCCTTAGGCAGCCAGTTATAAACAGGAAAAAAGGCCGACTTAACCCCTACGGCAGCTATCATAAAGATAAAAGAAAGCTTTACCAGACCTAAGTCTCTAATAACCATAAGCTTATAGCTCGTTACTTCCATATTGAGGGTACCGGATATCATATAGACCATTATGATTCCTATCAAGAAAAAAAGCATACCAATAGAATTAAAAAGCAAATAGAATAGCCCTGCCCTTATTGAGTAACCATCATTTTTATATAAAATAAGTATGGTAGAAATCATGGTAGTAAGCTCAATAAATAAGAAAAAGTTAAACAGATCATTTGTCTGAACTAGACCTAAAAAGCAGCCCTGCTGCATTAACAAAAAGAAATGATATTTAGTATCTTTCCGATGCTTTGGCCAGCCATAAATAAGAACTATAGACCAAATAAATACACTTGTAAGAATAAATGATACCGATATGTAATCATTTCTAAGGGTTATGCCAATAAACTGGTCCCAACCACCCAAGGTAAGCTTATGAACACCTATATTTCTAAAGGAGAAATAGTATTGAAGCGTAGCAAAAATAAGAGCAATTTGTGTCACAAAAGCAAGTGCATTGGCTCTTTTATCATCGGCTATATAAATAATGATTGAAGTGAGTAGAGGTAGAAAAATTAGAATAATAGGTATATAATCCATGCTAGCCTTCCCTTTCCAACAATTCTTTCCAATCTAAGGTGCCATAGTGGTGAAACACTTTGATGCTAAGCATCAGCGCCAGTGCAGTTACTGATGCCCCTATAACTATGGCAGTTATCACCAATGCTTGGGGAAGCGGGTCCACCATGCTGCTTAGCTCATTGGGGAGTATAGGTGCGCTTCCACCTGATACATCGAAAATTCGTAGAAAGAAAAGTATAATTGATATTTCAAGTATGTTAAGACAAACAATCGATTTTATTATATTCTTACTTGTACATAAACCATAAAGACTGATAAGTATTAGGATAAATGAAAGCAAGTATTCATTAAACATAAAAAGCCCCCAATGCGTTAGTAGGTATCATCAAAGTCCTCGTTTTCTGAAATAAAAGCAGTAAAAACTGCAATAAGACCAGTAGCAACCTTAAGCCCAAAAAGTATATTCAGTATTATCAAAAACACTCTCTTAATATCGGGCTGAGTGTTAAGGGGTAAGAAATTAGTAAAGGGCACACCCCTTGTAAAAACACTTATAACTGCCACGAAAAGCAGCATAAGAAATAATACCTTCTCGAGCTTGAGAAGTGATTTGACACTAATTGTATTTTTTGATTTTACTAAGTAAATTGTTAAAAAGGCGGTAGCCAATATAGTGCCACCCTGAAAGCCTCCACCTGGTGACAGGTCTCCATTTAATATGATATATAAACCGAACAGTAGAATAAAAGGATACAAGACTCTGCTGATGGTTTCCAGTAATTCAGAATTCTTCATAGCAACAGCTCCATTATTCAATTTTTTTACTTATGAATGTAATGCCAGATACAGCTATTAGAAGAATGCTGGCTTCGAACAAAGAGTCAAAAAGTCTATAATCAAGATATATAGAAGCAACAATGTTTTTTGCTCCGGTTTCATTAGCTGCATGTTGAAAGAAATAGTTTTTTGAATAATCATTTCTTAAGTATGGGATATACTCCATATTTTGATAAAACTCAATAAATACAATAGCTAAAAGCAGAATTACAAATGCCTTTGTCCAAAAAACCTTATTGTTCATCTGTTTCACCTTCTTCAAGCTTTATTACTTTTATATCTTCGTAAGGTGCCGCCAGCTTCTCCAGCTTATACATAAGAATACTTGATTCCTTGCCTTTGAAAAGATACCTACGTGACAGATGATGCTTTTCTACAATAAGGTCAATATTTCTATGACTGAAAATCCCATTGGCTTTACCTGGCAGCTTTTTGTATATCTTTAGCTTTAAGCCATAATACTTACAAAACTCACTTAGTATTTCATAGCCTATACCTGATCTTTCATCAGAAGCCTCTAAAAAGCTGTCTTCCAATCGGTTAAGAACAATGAACTCCCTTTGCTTCGAAATAGATAAAATGAGTATAAGTGGAACTATAGCGCTTCCAACAGCTATTTCAGCAAGAGCAACGTCTGGTGCTTTATAAAGGAAGTATAAACAAGCAGCAATAAGTGAAAAAACCGAGTATGATATTACAATTTTTAGGTTATCTTTGCTGCTTATAATAAAAACTGCAATAAGTATTAAGAGCAGCTGCAGTAGTATATTTATGTTCATTTTCTGTCACCACCATGCTTAGTTACATCTATATCATTTAAATAGGCTGATCTTGAGATTACATGATTATTTATAGGACCAGTAAGCATAACAAAAGCTAATATAACCATAAGCTTTAGGCTTACGGAATTAAAGCCGGATCTTATTATAAGAGCTATAATAAGTGTCATTACAGCAGCAGTATCAAGAAGGCTACTTGAGAGCATTCTGCAATACAAATCCTTAAATCTATATATGCCGATAATACCAAAAACTATAAATATACAGGTTAAGATCAAAAATAAACTCCAAATCACTTTTGTCTCCCTCCTCTTAGAATAAATCTAGAGAAGAGTGCCAACCCAATAAAGCCTATTATCCCATATACCAGGCTTATGTCCAGCAGCATCATGCTATTCTTGTATATTGACATTGCTGTAAGAAGCATAAGGGTTTGAGCTGATATGACATTAAGCACCAGCAGTCTATCCCATATCGTTCTGCAAATAACTAGTTTTATTACTGTAAAAACCATGGATATAGCTATAATATAAATAGTAAAAAGTAACATCATTAAGACCACCTGACCTCTATCTTATTTACGCTTGAAAAAAGCCTCAAAGCTTCTAACTGAGCTTTCTACAATGCTTTTGTCCTGCTCACTCATAGCTTTTATTGCTAGCACATAAAGAGTTGAACCATCTGTATCAATGGTTATTGTACCTGGTGTTAGAGTAATAGAGTTAGCAACAAGTGCTATTGATAGCGGATTAGAGATACTAAGCTTAACCATACTTACAGCAGGCTCATTGTCGTTTCTTATTATACGAATGATCATACTGAAGGAAGATTTATATATTTCAAAAATCAACCTTGTCAAATAAGGAATTAGGACTATAAGACCGGGGAAATACCGGCTTACCGGCGAAACAGGCTGATATATATAATTGGTTAGAGCCGCCAAGAAAAAGCATACTACAATACCTACCAGCATTTCAATATAGCTAAAATCCAAGGTTAATAAAAGCCACCCAAGAAAAAGCATTATAAAAAGCTGATATGAATTCTTTATGCACCTAATAAATCTAGAAAAATTAAAACGTTTAATCAATGCTAATCATCCTCTTAACTGTTATATATATATAATAACTAAAAACACCTAATTTTGATAGGTGTTTAGTAAAAGTTTGGCAAGTAAATAATATATTATGCTGATATTTATTATTTAAATAAGTCGCCAAGCTTCTTAATCAGCTTGCCTTGCTTAGCATCATCGCTATCAGTACTTGAGCCGGATTCATCTTCAGGCTGTTGCTCAGACTCTATCGGAAGCTCTACTTTAGCTACTTCATTCTCAGTGTGTTCTATTTCTTCCTCGGTTTCAACATTTACTGCTTCTGCTTTTAGCGTAGCTTCATGTACCTCATTTGATGCTGTTGGAATATTTGCTTTTGGCAAGCCTCCATTAGCGACAAAGAGAGCAGTTGCTGATGGATTATTCAACGAGATTCCATTATTCAAAAACCTTTCCTTGAAATTTGTGTTCTTCTTAGGGTGGCTGCTGATCTGAGGTATATCATACTTTTTATCCGAATAGCTGATGTCAGTAGTGCTGTTGTTTTTGCTGCTTTTACTTAAAGTCTTTTTTTCCTGCGAATCATAAAGGCTATCTATTTTACTGCTCATAAGCTTAATGCTATCAGACATTGATTTTATTTCTTCAAGAATATATGGGATGTATGTCGTCAGCTCTTTATCACCGTTTGCCTCGGTGGAGGGGTATGCCGCAGTCTTGCCTACATTACTAGGGTTGCTTCTTACTTCCTTATACTGCCAAGGCATCATTATGCTGTTGTTATCATCAATCAGCATATATAGGCATTTTGATCTTATACCGTGTCTTTCAGTGTTAAGAATATACTCAACCTGAAATAAAATACTGGTATCTTCTACTTTATATTCCTTTATACTTGACCAGTCTCTTTGGCTGTCCTTTAGGACTATTTCACAGTAAGAATCATTAACCAGCCACGCTGCAAATATTTTGCTATTGTCAATGAAGAACAGCAAATCAGGAATGATGCCTGTGCTTACAGTATTCATGCTGACAAACTCAAAGTCTGACTTCTCATTTTTATTAAAGTAGAAAACAACTACAGAGTTATCCTCATTGGTATGGCAAAAAAGATGAAGCTTATTTCTATCTGTTAGAAGCTGAACATTTATACCTTTATCAAAAAGCTTTGTTATATCTTTCTTAATCCATAGCTCCTTAGCCGGATCGAAGCAGCAGTAGACAATATAGTAGCTGCTTCCATCAAACCATACATTAGCAATATGAACTAAATTGTCTTTTGTTAGTGCAAAGGAAATAGAATTGATTAAGTCCTCAGAAAACACCTCTGTAACATTGCTTTTTTTCCATGAGCTGGGGTTGCTTATGCTGTTGCTGAAAATGTGATGTATATTATAAAAGTTAGCAACAGGAAGCTTTCTTGCATATATTATATGGAGTGACTTTTTTATTGCATAAGCCTTTAAAAGGTAAAGATTTGTACTGTTTTGTACATTAAGTATCTGCTGAAGCTTCCATGTGTCTCTCTCATAGATTAAAACGATAACGCCTTTATCCCTATTGTTGCATACAAGATACACTATATCCTCATAGTCGACTGCAGCCTGAAAATCTGAGCTCACTTGGCTTATAAGCGTTGTTTCCTTGTAAATATTATTCTTATTGATCTCCTTGCAGATGATAGACTGGTTTTTATAAAAAAAGGCATATTTTTTCTGTCTGGAATCTTCTACTATAGTAATAAATTTCTCATCGTACATAGAATTCACCTCATTACAATATTTGAACCGAGCTACGCTATAAAAATTGTTCTTAGATAATTCTATGATTAAAAACTCTAAAAAATTTTAAAAAATAAAAATCGCTTTCACAAAAACCAGTACAATTCCATATTATAAACTAGGTGAAGATGGAATTGCTAAATATCTATAAGGAGGGAGAATTATATGCCACTACCAACCGTACCATGCACAGGTAAAACTGTTGTTAATGTAATTACTGAATATGGTTGCGCTGAAAGAGACCTAATATTTGAGTGCATAAAAGTAAAAAAGGTATTCGACGAGTTTGCATTAAGAGACTGCGTAGAAGGAGTCAGATTTGAGCTTTGCAGAGATCCTCATGGAGGACAAATAGAGCCACAATTAGTTTTAAGAAACTGCACTCTTTGTGACGTAGATATAAGGGACATCTCAAATGGTACCGAAAAGAGACTCCGCTTCAGCGGAAAGGTTTGCTGCGAGGTTTATGGTAAGGACTGCAAAGGAAACATCATTAGAATGAGAGTAATTGATCTGCCATGCAATAGCGGAAACCTATCAATAGGTCCTGATGGAGAGCTTTGCTTCAACTTCAGTGTAAGAAGAGAATACCCTGATGCAACCGAAGAAAACTTCAGAAGCTTGATTCACTTCTTAGATCAAGAAAGATTTGAGCTTCAAGCATTTATGGAAGCAGTAATAGATGAAGATAATAATGAAACATCAAATGAATTCCTGGTAACCAGCCTTGGCGTATTCCTGGCAATCAAATTTGATGCTGAAGTACAGCTTTGTGTACCAGTTCTAGGCTACTGTGAAATAGAAGAAGTTGTGCCAATAGAAGAAAACTTCTGTGAAAGATTTGAATTTGAAGGCATTCCATCCTTTAATCCTGCACAGCTTGACAAGGCTATTTCACCTTACAACGCAAAATGATTACCGCTAAAGATAACGTTCAGGATATACTAAAAAGATATCCACGAACCAGAAAAGCACTGGGAGCTTATGGTCTTACTTCCTTCGGCTGTGGCTGAGGGGGTAAGGGGAGTCTCTCTATCGAGCAGGCTGTTCGAATAAAGAAGCTGGATCTGGAAAAGGTGCTTGAAAAGCTGAACGAAGTCATAAAGGACTAGAAATCTAAGTCTAGATTTCTAGTCCTTATATTTTTTGCTGAATAAAATTGCTGTCACTGACAACAATAGATATAAAAATTATTGCAGGTGATAGCATGCAGACCATAAGAAGGATGAGATTAGTCCAAATTTGTATTCTGACCATATACATTTGACTCCATCCTGATATATGTATTTGGCCGATATAATCTGGAGCAAGCTGCGATTTTATAATATAAAGTAACTATTTTAATACCACTCTCATAGATTAGACTAGGAAAGCATAAGAAATATTAAACACTTATGCCCACTAGTCTAATTTTTATTTATAGGATATATCTAAACTGATCACGAAAAGCAGGCAGTAGTAAAGGTATGGTGATAGAATGTCATTTAGTACTCTAGATGGACGAAGAGTTATAATTACAGGAGCCAACGGCTTTATAGGCTCGCATCTGGCAGGTAGAATACTCAAAGAAAATTCTGAGGTATATATTATTTCAAGGGAAAACTCAGATCTTTGGAGATTGGAGGAGCTTTTAAAGGAAATTCACATCCTGAAGGGGGATATAAGAGATGAGGAGTTCGTAAACAAGACCTTTAAGCAAGTAAAGCCTGAGTATGTATTTCACATCGCTGCCTATGGTGTAGATTCAAGACAAAAGGACTATGTAGTTGCAGCAAGCTCTAATATTATCGGTACAATAAACCTACTTAATGCAGCTATAAGGTATGAAGGTAAAAAGTTCTTAGGAACAGGAACAAGTATGCAGTATGGAAATAAGGAAGGTATAATCGATGAGGAGTGCAAGCTTACGCCAAACAATATATATGGGAGCTCTAAAGCTGCCAGTACAATTATATCACATCAAATTGCTGCAGAAAATAACCTGAGTATTGCAACACTTGTACCCTTTGGAGTCTTTGGCGAGAAGGAAGGGAGTCATAAGTTTTTTCCGCACATTATACTTTCTGCCTTAAAAAACAAGGACGTAGAGCTGACTCTTTGTGAGCAGTTCAGGGATTACTGCTATATTGAGAACATTATAGACGGTTTTTTACTGGCAGCAAAGAATAATCTAATCAAAAATGAGATTATGAATATAGGAAGCGGAACAGTCAATCAACTTAAATATTATGTTGATATGATATTTAAACATATACCTACTGACAAAAAGCCAATGTATGGTGCAATACCCTATAGAAAAAATGACCTGTGGTGTCCTAAACCCAACATTAGTATAATTCAAGCCTTACTAGGGTGGGAACCTCAAATAGCCTTAGAGGATGGAGTAAGGCGTACTATAGAATGGTTTAGTAAAAATCTTGATAAATATGATGTTGAGGGTAGATAAGGTTGAAAGAAATTTTGTAAATTAAGAAGGAGGTACCGAGCCCATGCATATCTGTCATAGTGTTTTGTGTGAAATGCTGGGCATGGGCATAGCTATGAAGCATTTTTATTATACAACTTGCAGCAAGGAGTATCTTTATAAGGGACTACTATTATACGATTCACTACAAAAGCATGATAAGGATTTTTTATTCTTTTTGGTATGTATGGATGAGGCCTCAGTTACACTGATTAATGGACTGAAGCTGCCAAATATGGAAGCAATCAGCGTGAAGGCTATTGAAGCTATAGATGAAGAATTGCTATCAATAAAGCACACAAGAAGCAGCAAGGCATATGCATGGGCAGTAAAGCCCTGTGCCATAACTTATGTTTTCAAGCACTACAAAGAAGTTGACCATATTATATGGCTTGACAGCGATACGTGCTTTATGTCAAGTCCACAGCCTATTTATGACGAATGGAAGGATTACTCAATACTGCTAACTGCGGAACGCTTTGATGGAAAATACCATTATATAAGGGATATATACGGATTCTTTAATACTGGTTTTATGGGCTTTAGAAGAGATGAAGAGGCACTTAAGGCAGTCGAGTATTTCAGAGAAAGGCTTATTGAATGGAACTATGATGAAAAAGAAGCCTGCCGCTGGAATGACCAGCTTTATGTAAGCGATTGGTCAGAGCGGTTTGCCAATGTAGGTACAGTTCAAGGCTGGGGCATAAATCTTACTCCATTTATGATGAAGAGGCTTATTGAGGAGCAGATCAGTGATGTAGTCAATAGAGGAGGAAAGCTTTATATTGGCGATACTGAAATTGTACTGTTTCACTATTATGGCTTTAGCTATTACAATCAACATGAGTTCGAGCTATGCTCATATACAGATATAATATCAAAAAACGCAAAGTCATTATTGTACCTGCCATATATAAAGGATGCCATAATAAAATTGAGATTACTAGCAAGAATAGACAGCAGCTACAAAAAAGAGAAAAGAGTAAGCAAGGGCAAGCTGAGAAATTACTTTATTCTTAGGGGATTCAAGTCCAACAAAGGAAATGAACTTGAAAGGAAGATGTAATTATGCAGCATAATTATCTTTCGATATATAGTAGGGAGTATGCCTACAAGTGTCTATCCTTATACAGGTCCTTAGAGAAGTACGATCAGAACTTTTGCTTTTATATAGTCTGTCTCGATTGGGATACTTTCAGCTTATTTAAGAAGCAGGGGTTAAAGCATGCGGTACTAATAGAAATGCATAATATAGAGGCGTGGGACAAAGACCTGCTTTCCATAAAGAATCAGCGAAGCACAAAGGAGTATATTTGGTCTTCAAAGGCATCGTCAATGCTCTATGTACTTAGCAGCTATGCTAACGTTGATCATATAGTATGGTTGGATGGAGATACTATGTTTTTTGGTGCGCCTGATGTCGTATTTGAAGAATGGGGAGCCTCTTCAATATTTCTGACTGAAGAGGCTTACTCAGGGCCTTATGCTTACATGAGCAGTATGTATGGAATATATAACACCGGCTTTATGGGAATAAAAAATGATGAGGAAGGATTAAACTGCCTTAATTACTATAGAGATAAAACTATAGACTGGTGCTTTGACAGGTTCGAAGCTGGCAAATGGAGCGACCAGATGTATGTTAATGACTGGCCGGTAAGGTTTAAGGGAGTTATAGTATCAAAAAATAATGGATTGAATGTAACCCCTTTTATTATAAAAAGAGTTCAAGTGGAGAAAGGAGTCTCTTTTCAGAAAACAGAGAAAGGACTTTTGATTAACGATGTACCACTGATATTGTTTCACTTTTATGGCTTCAAGTACTTAAACAGCAATGAGTTCGATCTTTGTCAGTACAAAAACTGGGAGTTTAAAAAAGAAATAATTGAAAATATTTATCTTCCGTATATTGAAGAATGCAGGGTTGCTTCAGGAGCTTTATATAAAGAGCTTGGAGTCTTAAGCTCAAAGCAGATGGCTAAATACTATTACAAATTAACCAGCGAATATCCTAAGACATCTAATAGTTTTT
>CALJSV010000022.1 GCA_937976095.1 uncultured Clostridia bacterium
TAAGCATGTGCACCTCGTCTATTATATATACCTTGTACTTGCCTAAGGTAGGAGTAAACTTTATTGCCTCTCTAAGATTCCTTATATCATCAATGCCTCTATTTGATGCAGCATCTATTTCAAATACATCAATAGAATTTCCCTGATTTATGCTTATACAGCTTTCACAGCCGTCGCAGGGATTGTAGCCTATAGGAGACTTGCAATTGACAACCTTTGCCAAAAGCTTGGCTGTACTAGTTTTTCCTGTACCCCTTGTTCCACAGAATAAGTATGCGTGTGAAATTTTGTTGCCGAGTATTTCATTCCTTAAGGTTACTGTAACCTGATCTTGGCCATATACATCGTCAAAGGTCTTTGGTCTCCACTTTCTATATAAAGCAGTATACATTCACTCACCTCCATAGCTATTACATGAGCATAAATTGATAACACACCTTTATGCTTAAATGCAAAAGTGTGTTATCTTCATAAATCTTTTATATAAATTCTCTTAAAAGAAGGTTACTTCCTCGTTGTTATAGATTTTTTCTATAAGATCTGCCTTCATCAAGAATGCTCTTTCAAAAATATCCACTATCTTAGGATCAAACTGCATTCCCCTATGGATAACAATTTCGTTAATGCCCTGACGTATAGTCTTGGCTTTTTTGTAGGAGCGCTCTGAAGTAATGGCATCAAAGGCATCGGCAATACTTATTATCGCTGCCATCACTGTGATATCAGAGCCTTGAATTCCGTCAGGATATCCTCTTCCATCATATCTTTCATGATGACATCTCACTGCTTCCATTATCTCCTGCTTTAAGCCTATTTTAGACAGTATTTTATAGGAAATGCTCGGATGCTGCTTAATAAGCTCATACTCCTCATTTGTAAGTCTGTCCTTTTTGTTAAGAATTGAATCACTTATCCCAATTTTCCCTATGTCATGAAGTACACCTGCTACCCATATGTCTTCAATAAATGACTTTGAAAAGCCCATTTCTGCAGCGATAAAGCATGAGTATTTTGCAACTCTTATTGAATGACTCTCTGTATATAAATCCTTTGCTTCTACAGCGCTTACAAGGCTTTGTACAGTTTTGAGATATGAATGCTTAAGATTTTCGTAAGCTCTTGCATTATCTATTGCAATGGCAATATTGTTTGCAAGGGAGGTCAAAAGCTCAACCTGATCATATGAAGGCATAACTCTTGTTGTGGTACTCATAACTCCAATAGTGCTTCCCTGAATAACCAGAGGGTTAAATACTACGTACCTTGCGTGCTCCTGTGAATACAGCCTTTTCATATAGTCATTAGGCAGCAATGCTTCCTTTAGCTCTATAGTAATGCTCTGCTTTCTGCTTACTATTTTGCTCATTATTTCCTTATTGATAATAATATCTTCAATGCTTGTTCCCTGTATACGAACACCCTCAATAGCTTTTAACTCAAGTGCATCAGTTTTTTCAGTGCTTAAAAGCCTGATGGAGCATACCAAAGCCTCAGAAATATCAATTACTTGATTTACTATAGTATGAAGTATAACGTTCAGCTCTAGAGTGTTTGCTATAGCTTTACTTACTCTGTTCAGTACCTGAAGCTCGTTGTATTTTCTTGAAAGCTGCTGCTCCATAAGCTTTTTCTGAGTAACATCTCTAGCAATAGCCTGTACACCTATTAGCTTTTCCTCTTCAACTATTGCTTGAGCACTTCCCTCTACTGTGATCTTTGTACCATCTCTTTTTACCATTTCCAGCTGGTACTCTGTATAGTTCTTCTCTAAGGCTGCCTTAAAGGGATTATTCTCCTCTGCGGCACTGATTATTATACCGGCAGATTGGCCTAATAACTCAAGCTCAGTATAGCCAAGAATCTTTTCCAGCTTACTGTTGGCATATATTATTTTGTTTTCTGTATTTACTGCCAGCACCATATCAGAAATATTATTCATAAGCTTCCTGTATTTTTCTTCAGACTCATTAAGCTGTGACATTGCAGCTCCAAGCTGCTGATAAGACGCTTCCAGCTCAGAGTTTATTTCCTGCAGGTACTGATTGTTTCTATACAGGTCATCCGTTCTGCTTGTAACTTCCTCATAGGACTTTTTTAGATTGGAGGCCATTTCGTTGAAGGTCTGCGCAAGCTCGTTTATCTCATCACTGCCAGTTACCTCAATCTTATAATCCATATAGCCCATTGATAAAGCCTTTGTCCCGTCTCTGAGTCTTAACAATGGTCTGGATATTGAGTTGGACAGCAGCATTGAAAGCAGAGATACCAGTAATATGGTCAGCACACCTAGTATAAACAAATAGTTGTATACCTCTCTATTAACTAACCCTACAGTAGTCTTAAATCTTACCGTATCAATTATTGATATTACCTTCCACTTGTTGGACTTTATTTGAGAAAAAATGCAAAGCCAGTTCTTATCCTCATAATTAACCTGATGACTTCCTTCCTGCATACTCATAAGCTCATGACTTGCCTGCTTCAATATAAAGCTTTCATCAGTTATGTTTACTGATTCACTATATTTATTTTCAGAATCATATTTAACATAGCCTGCAGGGTTAAGCAGCAGCAGTCTTACCTCCGGCATGTACTTAGCCGCAGCTAGCATGCTTCCAAAATCCTCTATAGAAATATTACCAATAAGGACCCCTTCATCCTTGCCTTCACTATCTACGACAGGCATAGCGATCCCTATACTTCTTTCATTGCTCAAAATGTCTGTGTATGGCTCCAGCCATACTAATGCCTGAGTTTTTTTTGCAGCAAGATAGGTATGTGATGCGGTAAAATCCGCAGAAGGAACAGGCCTTTCATCATCACCAATGAAAACCCTGCCATTGCTTTTCACAATATATAAGTTATTGAAATGCTTGTTTACTTTCTTTTGCTCACTTAAAAAGGTATTTATAATGGACTCATCATCAGATATATAGGAATATGCTTTAGCAATAGACTCCAGTATTCGCTCTTGCTGCCTAAACATATCGTCGATCTTGCTTACCTGATTTTGAACATAAATCTTGTTCATATCAGCTAAATCTCTTTGAAGCTTGCTGTCTATTATATGGTATATTGAAAACCAGGATATTATAAAAGGCAGGATAGCCGCTAAAGCAAAGCATATAAGTATCCTCAGCTTGAAATTCAGCTTTTTCAAAATAATACCTCCGTAAATCGCGTATAGAGCTTTCTATTGGCTATGAATTATTATTCATACATTTCGGCAATTAAGGCTACTTATCCAATATAATTATACACTACCGGATTACTTATGTAATTAGTTTTTTGATAAAATCCGATTTATTTCTCGACAAAAAACAAAAAAGATCTGTTTTTCAACAAACCTTTTTATAAAAAATTAATGGCCGTGCACCTTGCTTCGACACATGCCTACAAGCGTTACCCTGACAGTTAGCTCCAATCAGGCAACCCTACGGCACACGAAAGTGTTCACTTACCGTTGCTTCCTTCCGGACCTGGCGGGGTTCATGAATTTCCGTTGCGTAGGACCCAATCATCGTCACCACTTACCAGAGGCAGTCCCTACAAACATGGGCCTCAGCAAAGGAATTCAATCCTGCTATTGCGGGTTGCAGGTTACAGGGCACCGCAGCCTCCCCATCTAGCACGACCAAGACTAACAATTTAAGCAGCAATTTTGTACTGCTAATATAGTATAATACTATTTGATATTGCTGTCAATGCATGAGAAAAAGCATTTTTTGACATTCTTCCTTAAGCAAGCTTATGTTTTCCTGACCTTTTTACTCTGCATTTTCAGATATTAAATCATATAAGTGCGCATTAACTTTTTTACCAACGACTTCTATAATATTCATCTTTTTTAGACAATATGCCATTTTTGCAGCCTTTGAAGGTCTTATTGAAAGCTTCTCTGCAAGCTGCTTATTAGTAAATGGCCTTGGAAGCTCCTCGGGTACAAGATTTTCATAATCCTGGACACAACTAAACCTCCTAATCTCCACTACTTCATTAAGCCGCTTCTCAACTATGCTTTCGCCTTTTCTCCTCCAGCTGCCTTTACCATCCATGCAGCGAAGCTCATCAATTTTTGCCATTACTATATGTATGGAAAGGTTTGGGTGGCTTATAATATGGGGTATCCTTATAAGCTCACTGAATATATCATATATATTACCTTTTGCTGGTGACTTCTTCTTGCTTACTGTCTCGCCATTTTCCGGATTAAGCTTAATAATATTTTTTTGTATAAAAATTGGGTGAACAAGTATTACTTTGTGATCTTGTAGGAGCCTGCAGAGCTTTTTACTTATTGCAGAAAAATTGGCTGTCTGGATTTCGACTAAGGTGTCTTTTTTTACTATATCTATGATGTAGCCGCCCAGCTTGCACTCCAGACGATCGCCCGGATCTGCGTACAGCTGCTTTAATTGCAGATGCAGCAGCTTTTCGTTTTGGATATTGATGCCCCATGACTCACTCTGTACATCTGACTTTTCCTCTATCATATGAAAATCTCCCAAGTAAAATAGTATAAGTCAATAGTATTACAAATGCTAACTTGTTACAAGAAGTAATAAATGAGAAAGAGGCAGCAATTTTGCTGCCTATAGCATTAATATTACCTTTAATTATCTGTTTGAACCATTTTCACCAGCATCTTTGAAAGCACTCTTCTGTCGCTGTCATCTCCAACCCTCCAAAGCTCCTGAAGGAGGCGCTGCTCTTTGTTTTCCGGATCAACATTTGCCGAAAGCATATTTCCCACCTTAACACCAATTTTTTCTATGGTGTTTTCTGAAAGTCCAACAGTCTCGCCAAGATTTACAGCTTTTTCAAGAGTTTCCTTCCACCTGTCCCAATCTGTAAAGGAGTGTATATTATTTATTTCCATAGCTTTACCTCCAAAAATCTTTTTTATTATTTTTCCCTTTTGCAATTTGTTTATGTGTTGTAATATATCATGCTCTAAACAGGTGGAGTATACAAAATGTTTGTTAAACTGGCAACATTTACTATGCAAAAAAATAAAATAATTATGGAAGGTGATTTTTATGGCAGTTTTTTTTATAAGATATAACCTAAATGGCAGCTCGGAAAAATATGAAATTGTTGATAAGACCATTAGGAGCTGCAGCTATAATGAAACATGGGTTCATTATATTGATAATACCTGGATAATAAAATCAAGGCTGTCAGTTGATGAAATTGGCAAGCGAATCAACAGTGCATGCGAGGACGAGGATGCATTTATAGTAGTTGAAGCTACGCATAAGTTTTCCGGCTGGCTTCCGGAGGAGGCCTTTAATTACTTGTATTCAAAAGTATATAAGTAGGCAAAAAACAGCTTATAAGCAGTCCCACGGAGCTGCTAATAAGCTGTTTTTGCAGTTTACTTTCCATATCCCTCAATTCTCTTCAGAGCTTTGAGGTCATTTTGCAGGTAATGCAAAGGGCTTAAGCTCAGATCATAATGAAGTCCTTCACCTCTGTCTGGACACCGTGGAGCTATAACAATATCGCCAAGATGAGCAAGTGTCAGCACTCTTCCGTTTTGCTGCTGGTACTCCTCTTCCAAGGCTCTAAAAATCTCAATAGCATTTACCAGTGCAATTTCGGAAAGCTGGTATACCGCAGTCTTGTCTGCAGACTTTAGAAAGCTTGGGAAGGTGTATGGCAGAAGCAGGTTTATCGAACTCAGAAGGTTTCCATTTGGATAGCCCACTCTCCATATTGCGTCTCCACCAATAAATGGATACAGATCGCTCTCATTGAACCACGCCTTAAGCTTTGGAATCCAGTAAGCACAGTCTGCCTCTAATCCCATTTTCTTAGCGAGATCATTTCCTTTGTTTGATAATATCCCTACAACTATCTTCTTAATCTCAATCCTGTTTTCTTGAAGCAGTTTCTCAATGGCATTGAGTCTGTAGCCCTTACTTAAAAGATCATCAACCAGTATTATTGGCTTTTCAAAGGATGCTATTGTCTTAAGCTGATTTCTGATACTCAAGTAATAAGGGGATGCACCTATTCTATAGCCTTTTAAATCAGGGTCAAAGTACTTTTCTGTATGCAGAGCCTTTGTTATCGTGTTTGGAATTATGCTTTTGTGAAGTATTTTTCCGTAGGGTACACATAAATTAAATCCCAGCAGACCCTCCTCCGCTATACCAGGCACCTCATTGGCCTGACATATCTTTTGCACCAGCTTGTCATGAAGCATGCCCCTGTCTAATGGCAGCAGAAGCTTTCCAGGGTAAAGAGCTGTTATGCTCTTCATTAGCCTGGATCTTGCCTCAGCTATTGTAGCCTGCAGCCTTCTGCTTGTTCTGTAGGGCTCCTTAAGCATGGTTCTTAAATCCATATAAAGCGTACTAGGACTTCTCATATCCGTCATGAATATCACTTTGCCATTATCTATGGCTAGCCTGATAAATCCAAAGCCTGCAAGCAGCTCGCTTATACCACCCGGAGCTATGTCTGTAAGGTCTCCTATATATATGCAGTAATCAAGCTCCTTCTCAAGACAGCTGGAAATAACTTCTGTAAATACTATTTGATCAAGCTTGGCATAGCCTGCTGAAAAATCTGTATACAGTCCTTCTATAAGAGCTATTCTGTCGGTAGTACTCCAATATAAATAGTCTGCTTCTATCTTACCTCCCAGCTCCTGATGTAGCTCTCCACTACTCAGCTCTCGGAATATTGATGCTCCTATGATTTTACCTTGCTCTTTGCAGTCTCTTAAAAGCAATGTCTTTCTTTGGTTTTTGCTAAAGTCCGAGAGCTCTTTAAGCTTTTCGCAGCCAAAGCTTCTATAGAGCTCATCCAAAAGCTCAGTGTCTGTACACTCTCTAATATCAACTTTTATTGAGAGCTCCTTTATGTAGTGCTTATACTGCGGATCATTTTTATATAGGTCATGCTCTGTAATGTATTTCTGTGCATGAGCACCAACACTGCCAGTGCCGTTGCAGCACTCGTCAGTAAAAGTAGGGAGCTCCAGCAGCTTTACGTCTTTTCCGTCAGCCCAATCTTCTTCAGAAAAAGCATCACCGCATATCGCAAGGTATACCTCTCTGCCTGCAAAAAGGTGCTTTAGGCTATTTAAGTCTTTATGACTTTTGATGTTTATCGGAAAATCTTCAGGAAAAACATAGACATCCGGCTCATCTGATATAGTAATATTAATGATGGCTCTCCTATGAAGGTTTGGCGCAGCATACCTTTGCCAAGCAAGCTCATCTAATGCAAGATGTACTTCGTACCCCTGATTTCTTATTCCCGTTACTATCTCCTTGTGCCTTAGGGTAAACGGGTCAAACACCCCACTGCAGAAGGCTATCCTATCTGGAACCTCTAAGCAGATCTCACCATACTCCAGCTTATACTCATTTATAAACCTGTATAGGTGGTTAAGTGCTGCAGAATTGCTTAAAAACTGCAGCTCCTTATCCTTTATATTTGCAATTTGCGTAATAGCCTTTTTTGCTATCAGCTTAAATACATAGCCTTTCTGATCTAGAGTAAGCTGCTTCGAGCCAAAGATTTCCTTGCCCAGTAAAGCAAGCGCGGCCCGTCTCTTCCCGGAATTTGAGTCTGCCAGCGTACCTAAAACAAACATAAGTAATTTATTGATTATATGTGATTTATTATCAGCAATCTCCACCAGTGTCTTTTCCTCAGCCAAGCTGGCAACTATAAATACACCAACGGTCCTTATAAGCAGTATACTAAGCTTTGATCCAGAGCTTTTAGTATTGGCAATTATATCATTTGTAAACTCCTCCAGCTCTGCGGAGGATAGATGCTGCATGATGTATCCTAAGTAATATGGTATGTAGCCGGCAAATTGATAGCCTTCTATCTCCAGAGCTCTTAGCAGTTCAACCGCTATATCATTTACCTTGTCAGGAGTCAAGCTGGGAATGAGCATCATAAGTGCTTTGCCGGCCGCATTCCGGACCTTTTCTGTTTCGCTTACCTTAAGTAGATTGCAAAAATGCATTGCTGCATGAAGCTTTTCCTCAGCATGTATATTTAATACCTCTTCTGCTATCAAATCTATGTGCAGCTTCTTAACCTTCCAGTGGGTGCTGGTCTTAAGGTTAAGAAGGAACATATATGAAATATCCTCGCTTGTATAACAGAATTCACTTTTTTCCAGCTCGATACATGACACCATACTAAGCAGCCTGCATATTAAGTATTTTTCGGCGTTATTAGTCTTCCTGCAGTAGTTTTCAGCTATCAGCTTCTTTGCCAGCTTGCTAACCTTGGACCTTCCATTTTGCTGCTCACTAAAGTGAAGTAAAAGCTCAAGCACAGATATCCTGACAGCCTCAGAAGAACTCTTTATCATGAGCTCCGCATAGTCCACCAAGACTTGAAACTCCTCTTCATCAGCATCAATAGGTATATATTTCGCAGCCTCCAGCATATAAAGTGCCATGGGCTCCTTTTTGTAGCTTTCATTGGAATAGCAGCTCAACAGCCCTTTTCTGAAGCTATCCACATGAATGCTTCTGCAGCTTGAAAAAAGCTTATCTACCATTATCGGAGCACTGTAGGATATCCATTGGATTTCTCGTAGCCCAAATCCTGCTTTAGGATGCAGCATACTTGTAAAGTATAAATTCATCAGCTGAAGGCCGTTTATTTCTGCCTCAGGAATGTAAACATCAGCAGGAAGCTCCTTTCTATAGACCTCATCAAAGGAGGCTATCAAAGCCCCCATTAGCTCTGCACAGTGTCTTCTGATATCTTCTTCAGAATGAATAAGCATACCATAAAGAAACTTAATTAGCAGCAGCTTTTGCTTCTGAGTCAAATATGAATAATACTCTTCCAAAATTCTGATATACTCCCTAAGATCCTTCCAATCGCCTTCACTGAGTGCTGCTTCAAGCATTAGACTCAAAGACCTCTCATCCTTAAGCTTATGCATAAGCATGATATTATGATTTATCGCATAGTGCTTATAGCTGTCTAGTATCTGCTCTCCCTGCATTAAAGAGTAATGCATTCCAGACCTGCTACTCCCTGCACAGCTCTTTTGCGAGCTATCTAAATCTACATTTATTCCAAGGTAAAGCATATAGCTCTCAAAATCCTTAATCTTTGTAAATACCCTATGATAGCGCTTCTTCTTTTCCGCAGTCATATTATCCAGCTTGTTGAATATTACCTCAAAGGCTTCATCTAAGCTTAATATGCACATCCTCTTTTTGTTATCAGAACCTCTTATGCTTTTCACCCTAAAATCTGAGTATATCAGCACTAGTGACTCTATTGGCAGGTTTTCAAGCTCCAGATCCCAGGTTGAGTGGTTTACAGCAATATGACCTATATTTGTTAGGCCATGCTTTTTAAACCAGTAGTCAGTATAGTAATAGTGCAAATATGGAACTCTATGGTGCTCAGATTCCTTGCAGCCATACTTACCTATATCGTGCCCTGCAGCACCTCCCGAAACCTTTCCCATGTCTATGGGTATGCCAGCCTCGAAAAGCTGAAGTCCTATATGCTTTGCTAGATAATGAACTCCACAAATATGCTCTAAGGTGCTATGCCCGGTTACCTCCTTGGCAAGCTTCATCATCTCAAATAGATAATCGCCATAGTAAGCTTCTTTAAAGCTCAAATATTCAGCACTGACTGCAAGCCTTTTAGCCTCATCTTCTTCAAGCAGCCTTATAGTGTTTTTCTCTATCCATTCTGTATCCCTGATAGAAGCTTCATAGCTTAAGAATGCTCTGTAAACCTGAAGGAAAAAGCTGCAAGCAGGCTCAAGCTCAGGGCGCAGTGCAGCCTCTACGGCTCCGGGGAAGGATTTGCTTAGTGTATATAAGTAAACATAAGTAATCCAATCCTCTGGCTCTCTATCCTCTGCTATAGCCATTAACATTGGCAGGCATAGCTCCAGAAGACTCCTACAGCTGTAGTCGTCTCTTTTGGCAGTTTCAGCTGCCTTTATGGATAATTCCTCAGAGGAGGCATACTTTTCTATGACATCAGCATATGTACCCTGCACATTCCTATAACAGGTTTTAAGCATAGTGGCTCTTATATATTCACTTAAGCTCCCTACATTTGAAGACTTCAACCTTATTACCTCCCCTAAAGGATTATTTACAAATAGTGCTCCACATATTATAATTTAAGGAATTTATGAGTACACTTTAATGCATTATAACAAATATTCTGAAAGCTATAAACAGATTTTCCTCATTTTGATAGTTACTTATTTATAGAGAGGAGTATTCCCGCTATGAGGTATTGTCATCATAATATAAAAGATATTATTCAAAATACTCTATGCAAGAGAGTTTCAATAATGCCAATAGGAAATCATCATCTGGAGAGAAACCTTGTACACTACGTGAGAACAGAGGACGGGGGTATTTATGTTTTTAAGATATTTCTCAAGAAAAACAGATGGAACAGAGAGGTAGCCGCACTGAAGCTGCTCGCAAGCAGCAATATTCGCTGCCCTAAGCTAATAACCTACGGCAGGTTTGAGGATGGGGTTGAGTGGCTTATGACCAGCTTTTTCGATGGATATCCTATGAACTCGGTATACTCTGCTATATCGGAAAGCAATAAAAAAGCACTTTACATGGAGCTTGGAAGAGAATTAGCTAAGCTGCACAGCTACAACGGCTTCAGCTATTTTGGAAATTGGGATGAGAATTGCGAAGGCTTGGATTGCACCAAAAGCTATAAGGAATTTTTCTTAAGGCACTTTGATTCTATAGTTAGTGAGCTGTATCGCCAGCAGCTGCCAAATGCAGATCTAATAAAAGCTTCCGTAGAGAAGGTATATAAGGAAATCGATATCATTAATTCTGTTACAGATCCATGCTTATGTCATAATGATTACGGCGAAAGAAACGCTCTGATAAAAAGCACCAAGGAGGGCTGGATGTTAGAGGCAGTTATTGATTTTGAGCAAAGCATGCCTTCTGATAAGGATAAGGATATAGCATATGTATGCGCAAATCTTTCTCTTAAGGACAGTTCATATGAAGCTGCTTTTATAGAGGGCTACAAGGAGCATGGAAATATTTCTGATGACTATTATGCAAAGAGAAGTTTTTATCACCTGTACTTTGGGTTGTATATATGTAGCTGGGCATATAAGCATGCACCTTTACATTACGCTGAGGGTATTGCACTGCTGAAGAAATCATGACCTTAGTCCTACTCTTTTTAGAGTATGTAGTTCATTCTGCTTATTTGCAATAGTTTAGTAAAAATGTTATTCTAAAGTAGCTAAATATATGCTTACTTAGCAAATAAAGGTAGAATATAAGCTTTAGAATAAAGCCGCACATTCATCTAAGAGGATGGTGTCCAATGAAAGGTTTACCCTTAAGATGGAAGCTGTATATTATTATTATGATAATGCTGATACCTATGCTACTGCTGGAGATCAACAGGATATTGGAGTATTTTGACTACAACCTCGATCAGGAGCTTCAGTATAGCAGGGATTTCGCGAATGCACTGGAGGTCTCATTTACAAACTATCTGGAACGTATATGGGAGACAGAGCTAGCCATTGGCCTTGCGATAATAGAGAGTGACCAGCTTAAGCCCGACAGGATAAAGCATTATATGCAGGAACTAAAAGCCAATCAGCCTACCATCCAGCACTATAGCTGGATAGATACTAGTGGAGTTATACAGATTAGCTCAGTTGATTTAGATGAGAATATTATAGTTGCAGACCGAGATTATGTAAAGGAAATCCTGGCGGGCAAAGATAAATACTTATCAAATCTTTTGATATCAAGATTAAATAATAAGTATACGGTTGTAGCTGCAAGAGGCATAAGGGTTGACGGCGAGCTGGTAGGAATTGTTAGCGCAGCTATAGACCTTCAGCACCTCGAAAAAGTCCTTCCGACTAACAGGGCAGTAGCTTCAAGCTCCTTTGGGCTTATTGACAGAAATGGATACTACGTATATCGAAATGGCATACCAAACATTGCTCAGCTGCAGGTTAAAATAAATGCTACCTCACCTGCTTCTAAGGCGCTTTTGGGCAATACGATTATATCCAAAAGGTACAAGTCACCTATCAACGGAAAGCGCTATCTGGGCGTAGACTCTATTATAGAAGATATTGGCTGGGTCAGCTTTGCCAATGCCTCTTATGATGCAGCAGTGGATACAACCTTGAAAAATGTAAGAAAAGACATTATAATTCTCAGCCTTATAACCATAATATGCTTAATTCTTTCACTTAAAATGTGCAGTAGGATAATTGACCCTATAAGCAAGCTAAAGAGATCCGCTCAAGAAATAAGCAAGGGCAATCTGAATGTCAGAACAGATATCCATGGACAGGACGAGCTTGCGGCAGCAGGACACGCCTTTGATATTATGGCTAACAGCATAGAGGAGTATGACAGACTCAAAAACCAGTTTTTTTCAAACTTGTCTCACGAGCTGAAAACACCTTTAAATATAATACTTGCTGCTGTGCAGCTGCTTGACAAGTCCCATGAAGCATTTATGTGCGAGAATTACCAGAAGAACTCAAAATATATAGGCATGTTGCGACAAAACTGCTTTAGGTTGCTTAGGCTGATTAATAATTTGATAGATATAACCAGAATTGATGCAGGTTATTATAAGCTTACCTTGGAGAACCACAATATTGTGAGTATTGTTGAGGATATAGCGATGTCTGTATCCAGGTATATAGAGCATAAGAATCTTCAGCTTGTTTTTGATACTGACGTTGAGGAGAAGATTGTTCTATGTGACCCGGATAAAATAGAAAGAATTGTACTTAACCTGCTTTCCAATTCAATAAAATTTACGAAGTCAGGCGGCTACATTTTTGTTAGTATTTTTGACAAAGGCGATGCTCTTCTTATTTCAGTAAAGGATACAGGAATCGGAATTCCCGAGGATAAGCTTACTATGATATTTGAGCGCTTCAGACAGGTAGATACCTCTTTGAGCCGAGAAAACGAGGGCAGCGGCATAGGACTCTCCCTTGTTCATTCATTGGTTGAAGCTCATGGAGGAAAAATAAGTGTTAACAGCTCCATAGGGGTTGGCAGTGAGTTTTTGATAGAACTGCCCTGCAGCAGCTCAGAGCCTTCCGATACCCCACCCCTGGATACTGATAATACTGGCGTAGACAGGGTTCAGAAGATAAGTATTGAATTCTCTGATATTTATACAATATAGGCTTTGCCAGCTGTAAAGATGATTACAGCCAGCAAAGCCTTTTTTATTACTTATTCGCTCTATCGCTTTTTATTGTATATATGGCATCTCTTGCTATCACCTTGAACCGTTCGCTTCCGCCCTTTGTGGAGATAGCACTGTGGAAGCATTTTATTGCATCTTCTCTCTGTCCACCTACAAGGCTCAGCTCCCCCATTATTATATGGCATTGCTGCTCCTGTTCAGCACTAAGACTGCAAGTGCTCTTGTATATTACCTCATGGTAGCTCTCAAGCGCTGTTTGTGCTGACATAGTAGACATTTCCAGATCGTTGACATCCCTGTACAGCCAATGC
>CALJSV010000023.1 GCA_937976095.1 uncultured Clostridia bacterium
TTAAGTGTTTTTTGTGGTTGCGGAATTACAATTATACACTAAAAAAGGGGGTCATTGCTTTTTGTTTAGAAAAAAATACAGAAAGCATTGAAAATAGATAAGTTTAAAACAAAAAAGGAGTGTCAAACTTGACACTACCAATAATTTTAAGGAGCTGTTAGTATGAAAATATATCCGGCAATAGATATTCTGAAGGGAAAATGCGTTAGACTTACTGAGGGAGAAAAGGAAAAATCCACAATTTACTACGAAAGCCCTGTAGAGGCTGCACTGCTTTGGAAGTCGAAGGGGGCAAAGCAGCTTCATGTAATAGATCTGGACGGAGCCTTTGAAGGAAAGCCTCAGAATGTGGATATAATAAGTGAAATTATAAGGGAAACACAGCTGCCGGTGCAAGTAGGAGGAGGGCTTAGAACCATTGAAGCAGTGGAACTGCTGGTGTCTGCCGGCGCTGACAGAATAATAGTAGGTACAGCAGCGGTTATGGATGAGGACTTTTTGGAGCTTTGTGTAAAAAGCTTCAGGGATAAGCTTGTAGTAAGCGTGGATGCAAAAAACGGCTATGTTGCAACTGAGGGCTGGGTAAATCTAAGCCAGGTGAGCGCGTATAACTTTGCCAGAAAGCTGGTAGAAAAGGGAATAAAGAACCTGGTATATACTGATATTTCAAGGGATGGAACACTAAAGGGACCAGACTTTGATGGAATGGAAAGAATGTGCAGCATAGAGTTTTCAAAGATAATTGCATCTGGCGGAATCAAGAGTATTGAAGACCTAAGAAGGCTAAAGAGCATTGGTGTAGAGGGAGCAATAATAGGGAAGGCACTATACAGCGGAAGCCTTTCGCTAGAAGCTGCCCTTGAAGTATAGGAGTGTGCAGCATGCTTTGCAAAAGGATCATACCCTGCCTGGACGTTAAGGAGGGCAGGGTAGTAAAGGGAGTAAATTTTGTAGGTCTCTCAGATGCAGGTGACCCTGTGGAGATAGCCAAGGTATATAACAGCTGTGGTGCAGATGAGCTAGTGTTTTTGGATATCGAGGCTACAGCCAACAATAAGAAGACTATGGTGGACATAGTAAAAAGGACAGCAGCTGAGGTGTTTATACCCCTGACAGTAGGCGGTGGCATTAGAACACTGGAGGATATACAGGAGCTTTTGAGGAGCGGAGCAGACAAGGTTTCGTTAAACTCCTCTGCAGTAAAGAATCCAATGCTTATAAAGGAAGCCTCAGAAAGGTTTGGAAGCCAATGTATAATAGTCGCAGTGGACGCTAAGTGGAATGAAGAGCGAGAAATTTGGGAGGTTTATGTAAGCGGAGGGCGGATCAATACAGGTATGGATGCACTTAAATGGTGCAAGGAGGCTGAGTTTTTGGGAGCAGGAGAAATACTGCTGACCAGTATAGATAGAGACGGCACCAAGCAAGGCTTCGACCTGGAACTTACCAGAGCAGTGGCATCCAGTGTAAACATACCTGTAATAGCTTCAGGTGGCGCTGGCAGGCTTGAGGATTTTTATGAGATACTCTCAGAGAGTGGAGCGGATGCAGCTCTTGCAGCCTCGCTGTTTCACTTTAGGGAGATTGAGATGAGTGTTCTTAAGCGCTATCTCAGCAGCAAATCAGTACCTGTCAGAATGCTTGAAAGCGAGGTGGGCTGGAATGAATGATATTGGACTAAAATTTAATGAAGCGGGACTTATACCGGCAGTTGTTCAGGACAGCAGCAGTGGCAAGGTACTTATGCTTGCATATATGAACAAGGAAAGCTTAGACAAGACCTTAGAAACAGGCTTCACATGGTTTTACAGCAGGAGCAGACAGGAGCTGTGGAACAAGGGAGCCACGTCTGGGAATGCACAGAAGGTTATTAGCATCAGCTATGACTGTGATGGAGACAGCCTCTTGCTAAAGGTCAGGCAGACAGGAAGCGCTTGTCATACAGGAGAAGAAAGCTGCTTCTATAGATACTTGGATGGGGAAGCAGAAGCCCAAAATATTGGTACTGTGCTTATCAAGCTTTATAGCAGGGTGGAGGACAGAAGGTCAAATCCTGTGGAGGGCTCCTATACAAGCTACCTGTTCCAAAAAGGAAGCGACAAAATCCTGAAAAAGCTTGGAGAGGAGTGCGCGGAGATAATCATCGCTGCAAAAAATAGCAGTAAGAGTGAAGCTGTATATGAGATAGCTGATATGCTTTATCACCTTACGGTGCTTATGGCCAACGAAGGCATTGAATATGCCGATATTGCTGAAGAGTTAAAAAGTAGATATAAGTAAATTGTGCAGGGGAGGATTGCTTTTGCAAGTCCCCAGCGCTTATAAGCTGACTAATCTAAGGTATAAAAATAAGTTTGAATGACTAAATACAACATTAATCATAGTTACACTCTATACATGTATAGAATAACGCTCAATTTCCTCTAATAAACAATCTTTAAAAGTAATTAAGTGTAGCTTTAAGTCTGATGGTTAAGTATAGTATTATATATATTATGAAATATGCTCTTAGAGACTCTATAATAAACTCATCAAAACTAGAAAGAAAGGTTGATGAATATGAGGGAGAAAAACAAAACGGCACTGGGCATTTATGGAAAAATACTTATTCTATTAGTAATACCATTTATTGTTAGTTCGTGTATTAAAATAACTGATTTAGCTAAAGTAGTTAATGTTCCATTAGATAAAGATGAAAAGGCAGTCAATTCGCCAGTGGATATTACTTATAAGTTTCTGCTTCCTCGTAAAAGAAAGTATGAAATCAATATATGCTTGCATGAAAGACAAACGGGTGAAGTTAGCAGTGATGTTTTTTATGCTAATACTGCACATGATGGTGAAGAAATTTTTATAAGAGGTAAAAGGGTAGGTAATACCGGGATGAATTGGAGTTTATCCTCATCCGCTTATTCGCAAAGCTTTATTTTTGCTGACAGAAATGGAAAAGAGGGTGAAGTGCTTACAATGGCATATGGAATAGGTTCTAAAGAGTATTTCATAGAGGACGATAAAGAAAATGTATTGGTATTTGTGATTTTCACCAAGGACACTACTATACCTACTAGTATTAGTGTGCCTTTTTCAGAATGGGCTAACTTTACTAATAAAAAGGAGTTTTTAGATTCTTTCGAATATGTTTATATAATAACTTTCGAATCTGTTAAGGAGGAATAAACGTCGATCACTTGCTCAAATAGTAAAAATAAATAACTTAACACACCGCAAGCGTCAATGCATTACAATTATTTTATTGGGAGGTACACTGATGAAACTAAGAAAAGTACTATCGGTAATATTATTAATTACCATAATGGCTTCAAACTGTCTATATACATTTGCAGCAGATAAGGATAATAAAGATAACAATAATGAGTTAATGATGAAGGTGGATAAAGAAACTGGTAAAGAGTATATAGAGATTGCTAGTAACGGTGGTAAGATTTACGAAGCATTTCAATATGATCAAGAAGGAAATTTAGTTCCAATAGAACTAAGAGAGTATATTCAAATAGTGAATGATGGAAAAAAAGTAAAAGAAAAAATTAAAGATAGCAAAAACGAAGCTACAGTCGAGCTATCATCAGACAAGAACCCGCCAACCCAAACATCCCCTCTAACATATACTGTATCTAGGTTTATAAAAAAGGGGAGTGGTAGGACTACAGGTAATGCAGTTAAAGTTACAGCTGATGTCCAAGGACCGGGAAGTGTTTCCTATGGTTTAAGTGCTTCGATTTCCAATTCTTTTTCACTCGCAACCGGTGTATCATATGATATTACAGAAAAAATTAAGGCAAACGCAGGATTCACTTGGGTCAATTCAACATCGAATAATACAGTTTTTGGAGTAACATATAATATTCCTGATGGTAAAAAAGGTTATGTTCAATTTACTCCTTACCTAAATATGGTCTACGGAGATTCATATATGGACACTTATAATACAGCAGGCATATTAATTAGTTCTAAAAGTTGTGGAACAAGTTATGGGTATTCTCCAATAAATCTCTCTAATGGTTATGCGGATGGGCTTTTCGCTTTAGTTACTTTTTAATAAATCTGTAGATTTTTGAGAGGTAGGAAAAAGTTTCAATGGCTAGA
>CALJSV010000024.1 GCA_937976095.1 uncultured Clostridia bacterium
TACATCAACATTTTTAATTATAGTTTCCAATATAGATTTGTATATGAGATTCATGGTCATGATAAATCCCTCGTTTACTGCTTATTCTATATTTATATTATAGCAGTATTATTGCTGTAGCTAAATAAAAAAAAGAAAAACCGGAATATCCGGTTTAAATGCTTTTTTGTATCATGTCTTCAAAGGCTTGCTTTGGTCTTGCACCTACTAGCTCATCAACCTTTTTGCCTTCCTTAAACATAAGTATAGTAGGTATGCTCATTACCTGGTACATGCCTGCCAGCTCTGGGTTCTCATCAACATTTATTTTCGCTACCTTAACCTTGCCGCTATATTGATCAGCCAGTTGATCAATTACAGGCGCGACCATTCTGCAAGGGCCACACCATGCTGCCCAGAAATCTACTATAACCGGCTTGTCTGACTTTAATACCTCGTTTTCAAAGTTGTTCTTATCAATTGTAATTATACTCTTGCTCATTTTTTTGCTCCTTTCTTATAAAACTTATATAAAGCTTTTTATTCCTTATTTCTAATACTAATTATAACCGGTCTGTACTTTTTCATTCTTTTTATTGAGTCTTCATTGAGTTTAATCAAGAAAAAGCTTGCTCCCATAAGCACTATGCCCAAAGCGGCTCCTATACCCTGTGAAAGCATTATTGTTAAACCGGACCATATGGATGAGTAATACCCCGCAAAAACACCGACCACTAAAGCAATAAGTGGTACAAGATACATTATTGAAACAGCCGACAAAAAATCTACAGTCTCAATATTAAGCTCTACATCATCACCTACACTTGCACCAAGGGTGTTTTCTGCAAGCAGCCGCATCTCCATCTGTTCCTTTGATACATGGCAGGCTCCACAGTCACCACATGCGGCATGGCGTTTAATTAGTATTACCACCTTGTCTTCCTTCAATGCAATAACTTTTCCATACTCAATCATAAGAAACTCCATTCTTATTACAGCTTTTATTTTACATACCTTACTATAGTCTCTATAAGATTTTCTAGCTCTTCATCAGTATGGGCACTTGTGCTTTTTACAGTATCAACCATACACTCTCTTATATATCTGTCCATCATAATACCGCCAACTCTGTTTATAGCTGATCGAATTGCAGCAATTTGAAGCATTACATCACTGCAGCACTTCTCCTCATCTACCATCTTCTGAATACCTTTTACCTGGCCTTCTATCTTTTTAAGCCTACTTATAATATCAGCCTTTATTTCCTGCTTGCTATCAGACAAAATATCCCTCCTATACCCTGTATGGGTACCTTTTCTTCTATTATATTTCTGCCTTAGGGATAAGTCAACATTTTTTTACTACTTAATGCCCAGGATATCGCGAACCACTACGGATGCAAGTATTAGCCCTGCTGCCGATGGAACAAAAGATATACTGCCGGGTATCTGTCTTCTGTGATTGCAGTTTGCTGTTTCTTTGTTTGAGCATATACAGTTGTTTCTGCAATTCTTCTCTGTCTCTATAGGAGTTAAAGGTGCTTCCTTAGAGTACACTACCTTAAGCTTTTTTACTCCTCTCTTCTTCAGCTCATAACGCATTACCCGAGCTAAAGGGCATACTGAGGTTTTGTATATGTCTTCTACAACAAGCTTTGTTGGATCGAGCTTGTTTCCAGCTCCCATACAGCTTATTATAGGTATGTTCATTTCGGAACACCGCTGAATAAGATTTAGCTTCGATGAAACCATGTCTATTGCATCTATTACATAGTCATATTCATTTAACAACAGTTTTTCTGCTGTCTCTTCATTATAGAGCTCCTTCATGGCCTCTATTTCCATCTTAGGATTTATCTCCAGCAGTCTTTCCTTCATAACATCTACCTTAGACTTTCCAACGGTTTTCCGTGTTGCATGGACCTGTCTGTTTACATTTGTAAGGCAAATATCATCATAATCAACCAAGACCATTTTTCCAATACTGCATCTTCCTAAAGCCTCGGCTGCATAAGAGCCTACTCCTCCAACTCCAAATATCGCAACCTTGCTATTTGTTAGCTTTTCTATTCCTTCTTTTCCCACCAAAAACTCTGTTCTAGAATACCAATCCATATCGTACCTCCTAGACCCTTAATCATTTACAATTGCCCTGCCATGTAGCCATAGCAGGGCAATAACACTTTGCTATATTTTTATTATTTTCAAACAGCAGCTAAAATATTGCAGTGATTAAAGCTTTATACTGTTGTTTTTATATTTAGCTCATTAAGCTGCTTTTCATCAGCAGGTGAAGGTGCATTGGTCATAAGACAGCTTGCAGTCTGCGTCTTAGGAAATGCAACGACGTCCTTAATATTATCAGTTCCGGTAAGCAGCATTATGATTCTGTCCAATCCAAAGGCTAAGCCGCCATGAGGTGGTGTTCCATACTTAAATGCCTCAAGCAGGAAGCCGAACTTGCCCCAAGCTTGTTCCTTACTGAAGCCTAGGAGCCCAAACATCTTTTCCTGCAGCTCTGAGTTGTGTATTCTTATGCTTCCACCGCCCAGCTCATAACCGTTTAATACAATATCATATGCCTTTGCCCTTACACTCTTTGGATCTGTATCAAGCAATTGAATATCCTCATCCATAGGACTTGTAAAAGGATGATGCATAGCAACATATCTGTTCTCTTCTTCATCATAATCAAGCAGCGGGAACTCTGTAACCCAAAGCAGGTTATACTTGCTCTTATCTATAAGCTCCAGCCTTCTTGCAAGCTCAAGTCTAAGCTGACCAAGTGAGTCATAAGCAACCTTAGGGCTGTCTGCAACAATAAATATTATATCTCCAGTCTTGCCGCCTACTCTATCTATGATTGCGTTCAGCTCTTCTTCCTTAAGAAACTTTGCGATAGGTGACTTAACTCCTTCTGCCGAAAGGTTAATCCATGCAAGACCCTTTGCCCTATAGGTCTTTACAAATTCACCTAGGCTATCTATTTCCTTTCTGCTAAGCTTATCGCTGCAGCCCTCTGCATTTATTGCCTTTATAAGCCCGCCATTTGCTATTGTATCAGCAAATACTTTGAACTCAGATGTCTTAACGATATCTCCAATATCCTTAAGCTCAAGACCAAACCTTGTGTCAGGCTTATCTGAACCATATCTTTCCATAGCTTCCTTATAAGTCATCTTAGGTACAGGAAGCTGTATATCATAGTCGAGGACTTCTTTAAATACTCTTTGTAGAAGTCTTTCATTCAACTCCATAACATCTTCTTTATCAACAAAGGACATCTCCAAATCTATTTGAGTAAATTCAGGCTGTCTGTCCGCTCTTAAATCTTCATCTCTGAAGCATTTTACAATTTGGAAATACTTGTCAAAGCCAGAAACCATAAGTATCTGCTTGAAAAGCTGTGGCGACTGTGGCAGCGCAAAGAAGTTACCGGGCTGAACCCTGCTCGGAACCAAATAATCTCTAGCTCCCTCAGGAGTGGTCTTAGTCAGCATTGGTGTTTCAACCTCAAGAAAGCCGTTTTCATCCATAAAGTCTCTAACAACCTTGGCAACCTTATGTCTGGTAATAAAAACCTTCTGCATTACGGGTCTTCTTAAATCAAGATACCTGTACTTTAGTCTTAAGGTCTCAGATGCGTTAAGGTCATCTTCTATATAAATTGGTGGTGTCTCAGCCTTACTGATCACTTCCAGCTCTTTAACCGCCAGCTCTATGTATCCTGTGCTCATTTTGGGATTTATAGCGCTTTCTGCTCTTTTTATAACCTCTCCGCTTACTGCTAGCACATATTCTCCTCTTACCTTACCTGCCAGCTCGAAAAGCTCCTCGGTTACATCCTTGTTTACTACTGCTTGAACTATACCGGATCTATCTCTTAGCTGTATGAAGATCAAACCGCCTAAATCTCTTGTTCTTTGAACCCATCCCGTTACGGACACTGCCTCTCCAACATTAGCTAATCCTAATTGACCGCACATATGCGTTCTTTTATATTTACCCATCTCTTCTCCTCCGTTCATAATTAGTTGCTATTTTGACTTGATAAAGCCAGCAAGCTCATCTATGCTGATTGAGGCTTCACTGCCATCAGACATATTTTTAACCTTAATGCTTCCGGTGCTTATTTCTTCATCTCCTAAGACAACAACAAATCTGGCACTTATTTTGTTAGCATATTTCATTTGCGCCTTCAGGCTTCTTCCCATATAATCCTTATCTGCCTTGATACCTTGGCCTCTTAAGGCATTAACAAGCTTTAAAGCCACTTCTCCTGCTGCTGCACCCATGTTGGCTATATATATGTCCATATATGCAGGCTTAGGCAGCTGTACATTATTGCTTTCAGCAACAAGCAGCAGTCTCTCAAGTCCTAACCCAAAGCCTACTCCCGGAGTACTGGGCCCGCCGCAATCCGCTACCAGTCCATCATACCTGCCTCCACCGCATACTGTCCCCTGAGCACCTATAGTGTCGGTTACTATTTCAAAGGCTGTCTTTGTATAATAGTCCAGTCCTCTAACTATTCTAGGATCTATCTTATACTCCAGCTCAAGTGTATCAAGTGCTCTTTTAAAGTCAAAGAAATGATCGCTGCACTCCTTGCAAAGATTATCAATCATAAAAGGTACATCAGTTATCTGCGCCTTGCACTTTTCTTCCTTGCAATCTATTATTCTAAGTGGATTCTTCTCATATCTGCCCTTGCAGGTTTCACAAAGTGATGTCAGCTTTGGCTTTAGATATTCCTTTAGCTTTGCATTGTATTCCTTTCTGCAGCTTGGACAGCCAATACTGTTTATTCTTAGCTCTATGTTGCTTATCCCAAGTCTTTTATAGAGAGTCATGGCTATATTGATTACTTCCGCATCTATTGAAGGATCAGAAGAACCAAAGGCCTCTATCCCGAATTGGTGGTGCTCTCTCAAACGCCCAGACTGAGGCTGTTCATATCTGAAGCATGGAGTAAAATAAAACATCTTAGTCGGTTGAGCATCATTAAATATGCCATTTTCAATGAAGGCTCTTACAGCTGTTGCTGTTCCTTCGGGCTTAAGAGTTATGCTTCTACCTGCCTTATCATTGAAGGTGTACATTTCCTTTTGAACTACATCGGTAGTTTCGCCTACTCCTCTTTCAAAGAGCTCAGTATGCTCAAAGCTAGGAGTCCTTATTTCTCTGTAGCCGTTAAATGCACATATTTCCCTTATTATGCCTTCAACAAAATGCCACTTATAAACCTCTGAAGGTATTACATCCTTAGTTCCCTTTGGTGCTTGTGTAAGCATTCCTATCCCTCCATAATCGTATATTTGTTTTATAAAAATAAAACTCCCGTCTCTGACAAAATACATCGTCAGGGACGAGAGTATCTCTCGTGGTGCCACCCTGCTTTTTAGCCACCAAGCCTTCAACAATAAACATAAGCTTAGCCC
The DNA here is from genome assembly GCA_937976095.1 of uncultured Clostridia bacterium. GTDB lineage: Bacteria > Bacillota > Clostridia > Lutisporales > Lutisporaceae > CALGKJ01. Next base: position 5,420 of record CALJSV010000024.1, read on the forward strand.
TATCTCTAATCCTTAACGCGGAAAACGTAACAGCCTACTAAAACCTTCAGCTGTCAGGCTCATGGGTGTCTTTCTACCTTTTAGCTTTACGGATATTTTCAGTCTGGATATCCACTCCCTGATAAGCATCAAATGTATACTTTCCCAATCAAAGCCATTTAAGCATTTTGGGTATATTATAATACTCAAAGGGTTATGTGTCAACAAATTTCGTCAGTGAATGATTAAGGCTGCCAGAGCTCTTTTAAAAGCTTAAGCTTATCCTCTACCATTTCCTCTGTTCTTGCTATATACAAGCGTAGATCCTTTATATTATGCTGCCTTTCGATTCTGTTTTCCTTTGGAAAAACTGCCTTTGTAACAGCATCTGCCCCAAAGGCAACATTGGACTGTCGCTCCTCTATTATTTGTATGTTATAAATACACTCCTTACCCGACTTACAAAAGCCTATGTTTTCCATATTGTGGAGCATATGCTTTTGCCTATATAAATAGTATGGCTTCATATCTATTTTTTGCATAAAGGCCATAGTATATTCCATCATTTCCTCAGCAGGGTTTTTTGTCAGTATATTCTTATGCTCCTGCTCTATCAGGATAGAAGCCCTTTTTATTGCCATTGTATGCACTGTAATACTATCGGGATTTAGCTCCTTAAGCTTATCCAAAGTATACTTGAGCTCCTCAATTCCTTCTCCGGGAAGTCCAAGTATTATATCCATATTTATATTGTCAAAGCCAAGCTCTCTTGCCAGTTTAAAGCTTTCTACAATCTGCTCTGAGTTGTGACCCCTTCCGACAGCCTCTAAAGTGCTGTCATTCATTGTTTGTGGATTAATGCTGAGCCTTGTGATTCCACCTTCTTTAAGAACTGTGAGTTTCTCTCTGTCTATAGTATCCGGTCTGCCAGCTTCACAGGTAAACTCAGTATAACTTCCACCAAAGCATGTATTTATACAATCAATAAGCTGCTTAAGCTGTTCAGCTGATATTGAGGTTGGAGTTCCGCCACCTATATAGACCGTTTCAACACTAGTCCCTATATCATGCAGGTATTTACTAACCTCACTTATTTCAAGAACCAGTCTGTCGATATAGTCCTTTACGTAGGCTCCGCAGGTTTTTATTGAGTTAGAAGTAAACGAACAGTAATGGCATCTTGTAGGGCAAAAAGGTATACCCACATAAATGCTAAGCCTCTTATCATCTACATCCATTATATATTGCCTTTCGATGTCTGATATATCAAGTGCAAGCTCAGCCCGCTCCTTAGATATTAAGTAGCTGGAGGTCAATTCTTTAATTATATTGCATTCATCAGCACCTTTATCAAGCAGCTCATGCACCAGCTTTATTGGCCTTATACCAGTTAGAATTCCCCAGGGGAATTCCTTTTTGTAGTGGCTGCTTAGAAGCTTGTACATAGATCTTTTAAGCACCTTCTTTGTAAGCTTAGCAATATCTTCTACTTCTGCTTTGGGGGATGCTTCTGTATGCTGGAGCATACTGAAAGATGGATGCTCAGTCATCCGTTTTTCAGTAATAAGCCTTGAGTAGCAAATGATATCTTTATCAGTCTCTTCCAGCGAGCTTATTAAAACTATATTATCAACCTCAAAAAAGCTTTGGCATTCCTCCAAAGCTTTACATTCATAAAATTCGATTACTTCCTTACCGAAGTACATTTTAATAATATCTGATAAATCATAGGTATAGCTATGATTTATAGTTATTAGCTTTATCATTAGATTTTCCTCGTATATCAAATATCGTCAGATTTATATAGTAAGGATTTTAACTCAGAGTTAGTTATTCCAAGCTCATTGATTATCTCAAAATCCTCAAGACCAGACTCTATCATATCAGCTATGTCATTTAGCTCATGTATCCCTGGTGATGCAGCTAGCCTAAGCTGTGATCTTGCTTTATTATTTCCCATGAAAAACGCCTCCTACGAAATAATACTGATTTTATTCTGTCCTTTAAACAGAACAATATTCACTACATATTAATTTCTGGAAGGTCGTCTATCGTATACTTATTTCAAAAAAGGATTAAACATTTTTTCTCTGCCTATTGTAGTTGGTGCCCCATGCCCTGGATGTACCATCATGTCCTCTGGCAAAATCATCAGCTTATTCTTAATTGAAGCAATGATCTCTGCATGAGAGCTCCCTTCTAAATCTGTTCTGCCTATAGAAGCAGCAAAAAGTGTATCACCTGAAAAAAGCTCGTTTTCACATTTTATACAAATGCTTCCCTTAGAGTGTCCCGGTGTGTGGATAATCTGAAGCTCTCCCTCTCCAAGCTTAAGAACTTCACCATCTTGAAGCAGCCTGTCAGCCTCAACACCTACACCCATTACGCCTGTTGACATAAAATGCTTATGATCTTTATTACCTAGCATATAGCTATCGCCTTCGTTGATGCAAATAGACGCAACTGTATACTGCTTAAACTGAGGTAGGGCTCCAATGTGATCTCCATGCCCATGTGTTAAAATAATATATTTTACCTTTAGCCCCTGTCTTTCGATATAAGCCTTTATATCTTCAAAGTCGCCTCCCGGATCTATTACAGCAGTCTCCTTAGAAGCTTCATCATAAACAATATAACAGTTTACGTAATAAATGCCTACCGGCAGTCTTTTAAATTTCATAGTATCCTCCTGAATTATATAAGCTTTTCGCTGTCAACAATTACAGTAACAGGTCCATCATTTGCTATATTAACCTTCATATTAGCCTGAAATACCCCTGTCTCTGTCTTAACTCCTGCTTCCTTTGCAAGCTTGACCAGTTCATTATAAAGCTCATCCGCCTTTTCGGGTCTTGCTGCACTCATAAAGTTGGGTCTTCTTCCCTTCCTGCAATCTCCATACAGCGTAAATTGAGATACAACTAAAAGCTCCCCATTTATATCGAGAAGTGAAAGATTCATTTTCTCATCCTCATCCTCAAATATTCTGAGGTTAATTATTTTATCAACCATATATTTAACATCTTCTATAGTATCCTTCTCACTTACACCTAGTAATACTACAAGTCCGGCTGATATGCTTCCGACAACGCTGCCTTCTACTTCTACACTCCCGCTGCTTACTCTTTGCACTACTGCCCTCATAATAAAACCTCCCGTTTATTGCTTAGCTCTGAAAACATCCATTACACCTTCGATTTTTCTAAATCTGCGTATAAGCTTGTTTAGCTGCTCTATATCGTTAATCTCCAGAACGAAATTTATAATAGCAATTCTGTCCTTTGTTGTTCTTGAGTGAAAGGAATTTATATTAACCTTGCTATCGTCTATAATTGTTGTTATTTCCGCCAGCAGGCCCTTCCTATCAATAGACCTAAGCTCTACGTCTGCATTATAGGATACCTTAGTTTGAGAATTCCATTCAACCTCTATCAATCTATCAGGCTCAGTCATTAAATCATCTACATTTGTGCAGTCCTTCTGATGTACCGACACACCTCTCCCTTTTGTAATATAGCCGATTATATCATCACCCGGAACAGGATTGCAGCATTTTGAAAACCTGATCATAACGTTATCAATGCCCTTTACCTTTATGCCTGTTGTGCTCTGACGCTTCTTAGGCTCTGACTTTTGAAGCTTCTCCTCCAGGTTTTCCTCTATGATCTTTTCATCCTGCTTCTGCAGCTTTCTATACTCTTCCTTAAGCTTTGATACAACCTGATTGGTGGTAAGACCGCCATACCCTACAGAGGAATATAGATCATCGTTAGAATGCAGGCTATACTTTTTGTATGCAATTTCAAGCCACTCAGGCTTAAGCAGCTGAGACACCACAAAGCCTTGGCGCCTTATTTCCTTCTCTATTGACTCTCTGCCTTTTTGGATATTTTCTTCTCTCTTCTCCTTCTTAAACCACTGCTTTATTTTGTTTTTCGCCTGTGAGCTCTTTACTATTTTCAGCCAATCTCTGCTTGGCCCGTTTGAATTAGAAGCGGTTATTATTTCAACAATATCACCGTTCTGCAGCTTATAATCAAGGGTAACTATCCGCCCGTTTATTTTTGCTCCAACACACTTGTTTCCTATTTGACTGTGTATCTTATAAGCAAAATCTATTGGGGTTGAATTCATTGGCAGATCTATAACATCCCCTTTTGGTGTAAATACATACACCTCATCCATAAACAAATCAACCTTAAGAGTCTCTAAGAACTCATGAGTGTCCTTTATATCATTTTGCCATTCAAGCATCTGCCTAAGCCATTTGAGCTTTTCATCAAACTGCTCAGGGCCGTTTCTGCCTTCCTTGTATTTCCAATGCGCTGCAATACCGTATTCAGATATCCTATGCATATCCCAGGTTCTAATCTGAACCTCAAAGGGTTGTCCATCATAACCAAATAATGTAGTATGAAGTGACTGATACATATTCGGCTTTGGCATAGCTACATAGTCCTTGAATCTACCGGGGATAGGCTTCCACAAGGTATGAACTATACCCAAAACTCCATAGCAGTCCTTGACAGAATCCACAATTATTCGGATAGCTGTAAGGTCATATATCTGATCAAAGGTTTTATTTTGATAATACATCTTTCTGTATATGCTATAAAAGCTCTTGGGTCTTCCTTCTATATGCGCTTCAATGTTTACATCACGCATCTTTTCTTTCAGCAGTTCTATAACATGGTTGATCTCATCCTCACGCTCTTTTCTCTTTTTTGCAACCTTTTCAACAAGGTCATAATAGCCCTTAGGATCAAGATAACGAAGTGACAAATCCTCCATCTCCCATTTGATTTTAGATATACCTAATCTATGAGCTATAGGAGCATAGATTTCCATAGTTTCTGCTGCAGTCTTCTTCTGCTTGTCTTCCTTCCTGTGCTTAAGAGTTCTCATATTGTGAAGCCTGTCCGCCAGCTTTATAAGAATAACTCTTATATCCTTTGCCATAGCAATAAACATCTTGCGAAGACTGTCAGCCTGTTGGTCTTCTTTTGTTTTGTATTCAAGCTTGCCCATCTTTGTAACTCCATCAATGAGCATTGCAATTTCTTCGTTGAAGATATTTTTTATGTCATCATAGGTATAGTCAGTATCCTCAATAACATCATGCAAAATACCTGCACATATGGTAGTACTGTCCAGACATAAATCAGCCAAAATGCTCGCGACTTCAACAGGATGGACTATATAGTCTTCTCCTGAATCTCTTTTTTGACCTTCATGTGCTTTATACGCAAGATCATATGCTTTTTTAATCAATTCCAAGTCGTTTGAAGCACTACACTTCTCGGCTTTTGATAAAATACTCTGGATCATATTACACACCAACTTCTAAAAATATTAATCGTATATTGAGAAAAAAGCTGGAATTACCAGCTAAAAAAACTTATATGAGTTTTGGAGTATGATTATTATTAGTAGCTTATGATTGAGTTTACATTATAACCTTTAAGACTATCTCTGCCGTTTAGGAAGCTAAGCTCTATCAGGAAGCCAACATGTACCACTTCTCCTCCTAGATTTTCGACAAGCTTTGCAGCTGCACTAATAGTTCCGCCTGTAGCCAAAAGATCATCCACTAAGGCAACTCTGGTGCCCTTTTTTATTGCATCCTTATGTATTTCTAAAACATCTGTACCGTATTCTAATTGATATTCAAACCTTTCAGTCTCAGCTGGCAGCTTACCCGGCTTTCTAACAGGCACAAAACCAACACCCAGCTCATAAGCTACAGGTGCACCAAACAAGAAGCCCCTAGCTTCCGGTCCAACTATTAAATCTACATTAAGCTCTCTGATTTGATCAGCCAGCTGCTTAATTGCATATTTAAAAGCTTCTCCATCCTTTAATAGTGTAGTTACATCCTTAAAGCTTATGCCTTCCTTCGGAAAGTCCTCTACTACTCTGATATAGTTGTCTAAATTCATGATATTACCCCCATGTTTAGTTTTTGGTTATTCTTAAGTCTTTTATTTTAAATTGAAGCTGCTCAACATCATTCCATTGATTGCATTCCATATTACATATTATATCAATTTTTTTACCAAATGATAATATATTATTATAACTTCCTAGGTTAAATCCTATTCCTTTTATTTCATTTATTCCATCATTTAGGGTTAGGAGAAGATGTTTGTTATCATTTCCTACAGTTCTTGAGGAAATAACCTTTAAATCCCTATAAACAAATGCAGGTGTGGGATTTCCTGCCCCAAAGGGCTCTAGTAGCTCCAATTGCTTTGCCATACTAAGCTTGATATCGGCAGGTGTCAGCTTGTAATCAACCTTTATTTCTGATACCAGTGGCTTTCCTTCAAGCATTTCATTTGCAGTCTTATTGACTTGCACTCGAAAGGCGTCAATATTTTCTACTTTAATAGTAATTCCGGCAGCCAGCTCGTGTCCGCCAAACTTTTCAAAAAGTTTACTACATTTTGTTAAGGCTTCATATACATTAAAGCTGCTAATGCTTCTTGCTGAACCTTTTCCTATTCCTCCATCAGTGGATATTAGAATTGTCGGAAGCGCGTACTTCTCTACCAGCTTTGAGGCCACAATACCTATTACTCCAACATGCCAGCTTTCGTCATCCAGAACAATAACCTTTGTCTTTTCCAGATCAATGTTCTTTTCCAGCTTTGCTATAGCACTGTTCAATATTGCTCCCTCGATAGCCTGTCTTTCCCTGTTGTCTCCATCAAGCTGCCTTGCAATCTCAAAAGCCCGCTCATAGCTGTCTGTCAGCAGAAGCTCCACACACAGGCTTGCATTAGCTATTCTTCCTGCAGCATTTATCCTTGGTGCAAGCATAAATGCAACATTGTAGGCACTTACTATCTGGTCCTTTAAGCCGCAAACCTCAAGTAAAGCTTTTAAGCCTATGTTATTGGTCTTTGAAAGCTTTTTCAGACCGTTCTTTACTATAACTCTGTTTTCGTCAACCAAAGGTACAATATCAGCTATAGTTCCAATTGCTACGATATCTATAATCTCTAGTATTTCTTCCCTGCAGCCAAGCTCCGTGGTGATTGCATCCAAAAGCTTAAAGGCTACACCCACTCCTGCAAGCTCTTTAAATGCATAGCTGCAATCCTCTCTGTGAGGATTTACTACGCAGTATGCATCAGGTAGCACCTCACCGCATTCATGGTGATCTGTAATAATCATATCAATACCCAGAAGCTTTGCACTTTCTACTACATCAATAGACTTGATTCCACAATCAACAGTTACGATAAGGCTGATGCCTTGTTCTTTAAGCTGTTCTATTGCTTCAAGGTTCAGTCCATAGCCTTCTTCCATCCTGTTGGGTATGTAATATGAAACATCTGCACCAAGATTTCGAAGCACTTGCACAGATACAACCGTAGAGGTTACACCATCAACATCATAGTCACCGAAAACACAAATCTTTTCTTCAGCTTCGATTGCGTCAAGAATTCTCTGTACTGCTATATCCATATCTATTATACCATAAGGATCCCTCAAGAGACTTAAATCTGATGAAATAAAAAAGTCTGCCTTCTCAGCTGTATCAATATCTCTATTGATCAAAACCCTGCCAACAAGCTCAGAAACCCCTAGCTTTTTAGTAAGAGCAGGAAGTATTTCATAATCCTTATTAAACGCCACCCATTTTTTCATAATTATGCCCATGCCCAGCAATTCGCACTAACCCATATGACAGAAATTGCATGGGCTCGGTATCTCCTTTGTGGTTATTATAATTTCTTTCAACCTTCACCATCAATACTTTATTTGCCTAAGAAATACTATATAGTTTTTTTGACATAAGTTCAACAATAATTTGTCAAATATAAAGGCAACAGTCTCTCGACTGTTGCCTAAGTAATCATTAGCGTTCAAGCTATCACTATTAAGCTTGACCCAGCTTTACCTTTTTCTCAAGCATTATCCATACCGGGCTTGCTATGAATATTGATGAATAGGCTCCACTGAGAATACCAACAATCAGTGGCAGTGCAAAATCTCTTATAGCAGGTACCCCAAGTATGTAAAGCGCAATTATTGTTACCAAGGTAGTCAATGAAGTGTTGATTGAACGCGCCATGGTTGAGCTTACACTTTTGTTGACAATCTCGTCAGGCTCGACTTTTCTAGTTAGCTTAAGGTTTTCTCTAATTTTATCGAATATAACTATAGTATCATTTATTGAATAACCAACTATCGTCAGTATGGCTGCTATAAACGATGAGTTTACTGGTATTTGAAGTATTGAGTAAACAACCAGCATCATCAATACGTCATGTACTAATGCTGCGATAGCAGCTAAACCGAACTTCCATTGGAATCTAATTGAAACATAAAGAAGTATGCCCAGATTAGCTAAAAGTAAGGCTATGATTGCCTGTCTCTTAAGCTCGTTACCAATAGTTGGTCCAATCATTTCAAACTGGAAGCTTTCAGAACCTACTCCAAACTTTTCTTGGAATGCTGCAATCATCTCTGTTTGCTTTTCTATACTAATTTCCATCTTTGTTCTAACCAAAGCCATTTCACTGTCATTTCCTGCATAGGTTACAACAGCTTCTTTGTCAAAACCGGCAACTATAGCTCTAGCATCTGCTATATCAAAATCTTTACCTATTTCTACTTGTATAGATGTTCCACCTGTAAAATCGATACCTAGATTAAGACCTCCATTAATTGCAAAGAAGATCAATCCGATGGCAAGGATTATTCCAGAGATGGAAAACCAGAGTTTTTTAAATTTCATAAAATCATATATTCTCATTTAGCTTTCCCTCCTATGCGCCAAACAGCTTTGTGTTTTTTATCAGATTGCTTCCTACTAGAAGCTTAATCAGGAATCTTGTAACTACTATTGCAGTAAACATACTTGCCAGTATACCTACTGAAAGTGTAACCGCAAAGCCCTTTATTGGACCTGTACCAAAGTAGAAAAGTACAAGTGCAGCAATAAGAGTTGTTACGTTGGAGTCAAGAATAGTAAGGAACGCTCTTCTAAAGCCTGCATCTATAGCAGCTCTTAGAGTTTTGCCCAATCTTAGCTCTTCTTTAATTCTTTCAAAGATAATTACATTAGCATCCACCGCCATACCTACAGATAGAATGATACCTGCAATACCAGGTAAAGTCAGTGTAGCATTAAAGCTAGCTAGTACAGCCAGTGTAAGAGTGAGGTATAATACCAGAGCTATAGTAGATACAAAGCCTGGTACTCTATAATAAAGAATCATAAACAGCATTACTAAAACAATACCAATCTGTCCGGCAGTAATACTTCTTGTAAAAGCATTCGCTCCAAGCTGAGGTCCAACTGCTGTTACTGAAAGTGTGCTCATTTCAACTGGCAGTGCACCTGCAGTAATAAGCATAGCTATTTCCTTTGCCTCTTCGATTTCTCCAATACCTGTTATAACTGCATTACCATCTTCTATTGCTTGTGGTACTGTAGGATCAGAAATAACTGATTGGTCAAGATATATAACAAGCTTTCTACCAATATTTGCTCTTGTTGCTTCTGCAAACTTCTTAACACCTTCAGGTGACAGCTTTAAGCTAACCTCCGGAAGAGTTCTTCCAGATCTATCAGAGAACACAACCTCAGCGCCTTTTACATCATCACCGGAAAGAAGAACGTTTCCATCTTCATCCCTGAACTCCAGCTTAGCAGTTTGTCCTATAATATCAAGTGCTTTTTGTGGGTCCTGCACTTCTGGAAGCTGAGCTTCTATACGTCTATCTCCGCTTCTTGCTATAGTAGGCTCTTTAACACCAAGAGTATCAATACGCCTTCTTAATGTCTCGATTGCTCTATTCATCTTGTCATCAGTTACTGGATCACCAGGGGCATCCTTTGCTTCTAAAATGACAGTAGCACCTCCCCGTAAGTCCAGACCCAGTGTTAATGAGTTCTTCACAGGTACTATGTCATATTTGCCCATATCCAGACCAAACACAGCCAGATATGCCAAAAATGAAATCAAAACTACCATAAGAAGAAACAATAATAAGTTCTTTGAATTCATTTGTTACTCCCCCTTTTTTTGTTCACAATGGTTATTATATTACTTTTGGATTTTTTAGTCAACTTTATAAGGAAAAGCTTTATCCAAACTTTTCTAAACAACGTCTTAATTATTTTTACCGTCAATAGAAAATTTATACATTAGCGAATATACATGTACTCCTTCGACAGCATTCTATAGCCATCTACAGATTTTGATATGGCTTCAATTTCCTCTTGTGTCAATTCCCTAAGCACCTTGGCAGGACTTCCAACTATAAGTGAATTGTTTGGAAATACTTTGCCTGAGGTTACTAATGCATTTGCACCAACAATACTGTTGCTGCCTATAACAGCACCGTCAAGTATGGTAGACCCCATACCGATTATACAGTTGCTGCCTATTGTACAGCCGTGCACTATTGCATTATGTCCTACTGTAACATTATCCCCAATTGTTGTTGAGTGGTTATGATCGCAGTGTACAACAACACCA